>WLWV01000131.1 GCA_012103395.1 Gammaproteobacteria bacterium | reverse complement strand
CTTGTCAGTGCCATTCTCGTTGAGATTGACGATGAATGGAGCAATGCCGACAAGCGATATATCGTGTGGAACGACAATAATGACTCAAACTAAACCGAAGTTACAGACGTAGGGTTGCACAATCTTCGATAACTGCACCCAACATACCGTCTATCTCAAGCGGTTTACCCGCTTCTACATCTTGGAGCATGGAGGTTTTGTGCTTACCCACTTTTTCGGCGCCCTCAATTCTACGTTCAAGGCTAATTCTAAAACTGGCTCCCAGCTTTTCGGCGATATCCTTTGCTTCCGTCATCATGGTCGCAGCTAACTCCCGAGTCAAAGGATATTGGCAGATCGCTTCCAAAGTAGAGTGAGTCATCGCACTCACCGGATTAAAAGTTAAATTACCCCAAAGTTTTAACCAGATCTCGGAACGTATATCATCCAACACCGGGGACTTAAAACCGGCATCGATCAAAGCGTCGGCGACTCTATTGGCACGTTCTGACTTGCTTCCATCAAGCTCGCCTAACGGAAATCGAATGCCTTCGACGTGGTTGATCACCCCAGGTTCCGAAATGGTAGCAGCTGGGTAAGCAATACAGCCTAACAAACGATCTGGATTAATGGCAGACGCTAACAATCCACCCGGGTCTACTGTTTCTACATGCCGGTTTTCAAACTCTCCTGACAGCTTTTGAAAATACCACCACGGAATACCATTTTGAAGGGTAACCATTACGGTCTCAGGGCCCAATAGGCAAGGTAGCTTGTCAAGTACAGCGGAAATCTGGTGAGACTTTAATGCCAGCAATACCACATCTTGATGTCCCAATGTGGAGATGTCGTCCGTAGCAACTACATTTTCAGCAATAATCTCTTCGCCATCCTGAATAAGCTTCAGTCCGTGTTTCCTAATCGCAGCCAAGTGCGGTCCGCGAGCAATCAACGAAACGTCGTGCCCAGACTTCGCTAATTTCACACCCATGAAACCGCCAATTGCACCTGCGCCAACAACACATATTTTCATCTATTTCTACCTAGCAAAAAAAGGCAGAATTATAACCGAATTACACAGTACGTTCGCTGGATATCCATAAGGATTTCTTTCTAAATCAGTATCTTAATCGACGACAAATCCCAATACCCAGTACCAATAAAATGCAATAATTCGATGCCATTACGACGTGCTTAGGGCGTAACCTAAGCGCTTGCAAAAAACGGTAATCCGCTAATCTAGCGTTAATCGATTATTGACGTTAAACTAACCCCGAATATCTAGAGGTAAGGCATTGGAATCAAACTTTATCTGGCCGGTTATCTCTAGCTAAAAGCCATCGCTCCGGTAAAAACAACAAGTTCAATTTCCGAGCACATCATCTATGGCTAAACCGCTACTAGCGACATAATCCGGGGCAGGTACTTTTCCGGCATCTGCGCGTACCCGCTTTATTCTAATGGAATAGTCCGAGGCCGCAACTGTAAATCCTTCATCATCGATGCCCAATACCAGCCCCGGTTGACCACTTTCGCTAGTCACTTCAGCGTCAAAAATCTTTAACTCCGTATCACCGTGAATAGTCCAGGCACCAGGTTGAGGGTTACCCGCGCGGATGGTATTGTAAATATGCTGAGCAGATTGATTCCAATCAATTTTGGCTTCCTTTTTGCCAAACCACGATTCATAGGATCCTTCTTCGATACTTTGTTCAATTCTCGGTGCGTTACCTTCTTTGACTAAATCCAATGATTCAATCATGGCATCCACTCCCATTGGAAACAGTTTCTTGAAATAGACGTCACCTAAAGTTTCGTCTGCACCGATTTCACATGTCTTTTGCATCAAAATGGGACCTTCATCCAATCCATCATTAGGCCAAAAGATACTCAGACCAGTTTTCGTCGAGCCCATAGCAATGGGCCAATTAATGGATGATGGTCCCCTATGCATGGGCAGCAAAGAAGGATGATACTGAAAAGAACCAAGGGTGGGCGCATCCCTTACAGCTTCTGGCACGAAAAGTAATACATATGCCATCATACAGATATCAGCGTTAAATGATTGCATCAACGCCAGCGCCTCGGGAGTCTTCCATGAAGCAGGTTGATGCACTGGCAAACCGTTTTCAAGTGCCAACACCTTTAACGGATCCATGGGCCTGCCGTCTTTATCCGGTGCCGTACACACTGCTACCACATCCTCTTTTCGCTCCAACAATTTCTCAAGAACTGAACACCCGAAGGCCTGTTGCCCATGAACTACAATTCGCATTTTATTCCCCTAATCGTATTGCTTAAATCGCACCAGACTCTTTAATAGATGTGACATCTTCTTCAGAGTAACCAAGTACGCTCTTCAGGATTTCTTCGGTATGCTCGCCCAGCAACGGGGATCGCGTAACCTCTACATCGGAGTCTGATAATTTCACAGGACATCCAACTGATAGGTATGTTCCCCTCTCAGGATGGTCAACTTCTACTATCGTGCCCGTTTCCCTTAGTGAAGGTTCTTCAGAAATCTCTTTCATGGACAATATCGGCCCCACTGGAATATCCAAAGGATTACAAATATCCATTACTTCATACTTAGTTTTGGTCATGGTCCAAGTTTCGATGGCACCGAAGATCTCATTCAGTCGAGGTAACCTAGCAGCAGGAGTAGCATATTCTGAATCGTCTTTCCACTCTGGTTTACCAATCACATCACAGACATTTTTCCAAACCGCGGCCTGGGTAATGAAATAGGTATAAGCATTTGGATCGGTTTCCCACCCTTTACACTTAAGGATACGTCCAGGTTGACCTCCTCCTGAGTCATTCCCTGCCCGTGGAGCCGCGTCACCAAATTCGATGCCTTCACCATACTGAGAATATTCTTTGAGTGGTCCACTCTTGAGGCGCTGTTGATCCCTGAGTTTTACCCGGCACAAATTGAGCACACCGTCTTGCATTGGAGCCAAGACCTTTTGGCCTCTACCTGTTTGTTCACGCTGAAAAAGTGCGGTAACAATGCCAAGAGCCAAATGTAGCCCGGTGCCAGAATCACCGATCTGTGCGCCAGTAACAAGGGGTGGGCCATCGAGAAAACCGGTTGTTGAGGCTGCACCACCAGCACATTGAGCAACATTCTCATACACTTTACAATCCTCATAGGGCCCAGGCCCAAATCCCTTAACCGATGCCATAATCATTTTGGGGTTTAGTTCTTGCACTCTTTCCCAAGAAAAACCCATACGATCCAAAGCTCCTGGGGCAAAATTCTCAACCATTACATCACAGGTCTTAACTAATCGCTCAAGGACTTCTTTACCCGTTTCATTTTTTGTATTTAAGGTAATCGACCGCTTGTTGTGATTCAACATCGTAAAATACAAGGAATCTGCGCCCTCGATATCAACTAATTGCTTGCGGGTCGCATCCCCCACTCCAGGTCTCTCTACCTTAATCACGTCAGCACCGAACCAAGCAAGCAACTGGGTACATGTCGGGCCGGATTGCACATGGGTAAAATCAAGAATCTTCACACCTTCTAGTGCTTTCATTTACTTCTCCAAAAAATGTATTAAAAAATGCATAAACTATTTGTACATGGTTTGCGCTTTGGTGCCAGGAGCGTATTCATCGGGGTCAACCCAAACATTCACTACTGCACATTTACCAGTTTTGGCAATCGCTTCCCGTGCTCGTTGCAATGCCGGCTGGATATCCTTCGCTTCATGCACTTCCTCACCATATCCACCAATCATCTCACCAAATTTACTGAAAGGAATGTCTCCAAGCTTATTGCCCACATTGCCACGCTCAGCACCGTATTTGGCGACTTGTCCGTAACGAATCTGATTCATATGAGAGTTGTTACCAACCACAGCCAAATAAGGTGCACCAAATCGTTGGGAAGTTTCCATATCAAAAGACGTCATTCCAAACGACCCATCACCGTATAGGCAAACAACTTCTTTATCCGGATGCGCAAGCTTCGCGGCCATGGAAAATCCGGTACCCACCCCAAGGGAGCCTAGTGCGCCGGGGTCCATCCATTGTCCTGGATTTCGCGGCCTAACCGCTTGGGCAGAAATGGTAACGATGTCGCCACCGTCCCCGATATATATGGTGTTATCGTCCAAAAACTCATTAATTTCATAAGCTAACCGATAAGGATGTATCGGACTTTGGTCGTTAGTAAACATCGGCATCAACCTTTCAAGCTTCGTTGCTTCAATGGCTCTTAGTTCTTGCATCCACGACTGGCGTTCACTTCTTGCGCCACTGTCAGTACGACCTGATGCCGCTTGCTCAACCGCCGCCAAAATTGCCCCCGGATCTCCGACCAAACCCAGACTGATATCCCTGTTCTTACCGACTGTAGCGTAACTTTGATCGATTTGAATCAAGGTTGCGTCTTTTGAAATGCGCTTTCCATAACCCATACGAAAGTCGAAGGGGGTACCAACAATCAAAATCACATCGGCATTCTTAAAGGCATCTCCGCGGGTCCGATCAAAATGATGGGGGTCACCTTGGGGAAGCATCCCTCTACTTGCCCCATTCATATACGCTGGAATGTCCAGCGCCCGAACAAATCCAATCGCGTCTTCATGTCCCTGTGATGCCCAGACTTGTTGTCCAAACAATACCGCAGGACGCTTCGCATCAATAAGTATATCCGCCAGCTTTTCAATATCCGCAGGATCTCCGATGGATCTGACCGAAGATCGATAGGTTCCCGGAGTAGGTATGATTGCCGTATCAACGGGGATTTCACGATCGAGCACGTCTCTGGGAATTTCAAGATAAGACGGCCCGTAAGCGCCGTTAAAGCATTCTCTTGCGGCCATAGAAACCATATCAGCCACCCGTTCAGTAGAAAATACGCCAGAGGCAAATTTGGTAATGGGTGTCATCATATCCACATGCGGTAGATCCTGTAATGATCCCATTTTGTGCTGTGATAGAGAACTCTGACCACCAATATGCAAAATTGGACTTTCCGAACGAAAGGCCGTGGCCACACCGGTCACAGCGTTGGTACAACCAGGGCCTGCCGTAGTAACAACACAACCCAACTTCCCTGTCTGGCGAGCATAACCATCAGCGGCATGGGCAGCCGTTTGCTCGTGACGAACATCCACAATTCGAATTCCCTCGTCGATACATCCATCATAGATATCGATGATATGACCTCCACAAAGGGTAAAAATGGTATCAACACCTTCGTTTTTCAGTGCCTTTGCAACTAAATGCCCACCCGAAATAACATCTCCGCTCTTATCTTTTCTAGCCAGAGTGTCTGTGGCGGTATCTACTACTTTGCTCATCTGTAATGCTCTCGTAAAAAATAAAACTCAAAATGTATTGATGACTAAGTCACCCAATACCCCCACCGCTAGCTCAAGGAAACTTTGAATAATCCCTAAAAAGCCCCCATCAATCGAGATAGGTTACATATTGTTTAACGTGATCCGCTAGATACATAGCATGTTCACGAACCAGTCTCTCCGACCGCGTAGCATCTCGGGACTCTAGGGCTTCGATAATTCTCATGTGATCAATAATCGATTCGGCAACGCGATCCCTTTCACCGATAGTTTTCCGTCGAATTGCTCGCATATGAACAAATAGGCTATCTGCGATATCAATCAGTAGCTGGCACTTACTTAACTGCATCAGGCGTTGGTGAAACGCAATATTCGTATGGGAATATTCGTCAATATGTGCCTTCGCTTCATTACTACCGTCGAAGGTCGCAAACAGTTTACGCATGCTATGGATTTCCGCATCACTTGCGTTTTCAGTCACCATTTTGGCTGCCATACCTTCAAGGGCAGCCCACACACTAATAATTTCAAGAATCTCAGACTTGGTCTTACGGACGACAAATGCACCGCGCCTTGGATATGAAACTACGAGTCCCTCCTGCTCTAACCGATTAATCGCTTCTCGAATGGGCGTCCGGCTAACCCCAAGATCTTCTGCTAGCTTTCGTTCGTCCAATCGAGGTGGTTCGTGGCCACTATATATATCCATCTCAGCAATGGCTTCTCTTAGTGCATCGTACACCCTGCTTTTCAATACAGGACTAGCATCTATCCGTTTTAATTTCACTGATTGCACGAAAAACTGTCCGAAAATTATTGGAACGCTGTTTCGCCGTTACCAAAACTAGGTATTTGCTTTGGGTTTATTGCGATATTTTTTGATCAGTGGATAACTAACCAACAGAACCGCAATTAGAATACACACCCCTGAAATTGGCCGTTCAACAAATGTCAGCATATCTCCTTGAGAAGCGAGCAAGGACTGTCGTAACGAACGCTCCGCCAATGGGCCCAACACGATTGCAAGCACCGCCGGCGCAACAGGATAATTCAGTTTTCGCATCAGATATCCCACAATACCGAAAACGAACATCAACCAAACGTCGTGCATAGTTTGGGTTGGCGCATATCCACCAACGACGCACAATATATATATAATCGGTGCCAGTATCGTAAAAGGCAGCGTTAATACCCGAACGAACACCGGAATAAACGCAATATTAATAAGTACCGTCGCTAGGTTAGCAATATACAAGGAACCAATTAGTCCCCAAACAAAATCAGGGTGTTCGGTGAATAATAACGGCCCAGGGCGCAACCCCCAGATAATCATACCTCCAAGTAATATCGCGGTGGTTGGAGATCCCGGAATACCGAGGGTAATCATAGGCAACATAGAGCCTGTTGAAGCGGCGTTGTTAGCAGCTTCTGGTGCAGCCACACCTGCGACATTACCTTTGCCAAAAGAATCAGGGTCCTTTGAAAACGTCTTTGCTAATCCATAGGACATGAGAGAAGCGGGGGTTGCTCCGGCGGCAGGCAGTGTTCCCACGAAATAGCCCAGAACAGAACCTAAAGAACTAGTAGCAATGTATGACTTAATGTCTTTGAGGTTGGCAATAAGGCTTCTGAATGAGATCTGTACTTTATGGACAGCCACTTTTCCTTTGGTAGTTTCCAAGGTCCAAAGCATCTCTCCAATGCCATAAATCCCTATAGCAAGTACCAGAAAATTCACTCCGTGAAGAAAGCCTGAGATATCACCAAAAATCAGTCGGGGTTGGCCAGAAATAATATCAAGTCCGACTGTAGCCAGAACCAATCCGATAAGTATAGAGAAAATAGTTTTTGGTATGTCATCGCCACCCAATCCAATGAATGTTGCAAATGCTAAGATCATCAGCGCAAACTCTTCTGGAGGGCCAAACTTTAAGGCAAATGCCGCGAGAGGCGGAGCAAACAAAGTAAACAACACCACCGAAATTGTGCCGCCAATAAAAGACGCCACGGCAGCGGCGATGAGTGCTTTATCAGCTTGCCCACTTTGAGCAAGAGGTCGACCATCAAACACCGTTGCTACTGCGGTAGATGCTCCTGGAATGCCTAAGGTAATCGAGCTAATAGCACCGCCATACATGGCACCGTAATAGATTGCAGCCAGAAAGATAATTGCAGCGGTGGGTGGCACTAAAAACGTAATGGGCAGTAAAATGGCAACGCCATTTACCGAACCGAGGCCTGGCATTGCACCAACCAACAATCCAATAGTGCACCCCAAGATAATCATCATCAAGTTGACGGGTTGGAGCGCTTCTAAAATGCCTGCTCCTAACAGCAATAATATTGATTCCACTTTCGTCTCTCTCTTATTTTCCGATTGTTACTTGGGAAAGCCTTAGTCATATTCCAATGTTCGGGAGTCTGTATAAACACCACCATCCATTGTCGTTCAAAAAGCCTAACTCTCCTTAACGTATCAGCGTCTGTGATATGGCCTTACTTAGGAATACATAAGGTCATAAATCGGGTAGAACATCGGTTCTGTAATTGACTTTGGCAATGGTATTTTTAGTGCCCATTCGAATAAACAGAAAACGAATACGGGAATAGCAATCATCAAGACACTAGTAAGCAGCCAGGAATGCCTGCCAACGAATCGCAGATAGAACATAAGAAATAACAACAATGCGATATAGATGCCAATCAAATGTGTGGCCACCAATAAAAACAAAATTGAACCTGCTGAGATACTGACAATCACGAGTGTTTCTCGCGTCATATAAGGAACAGTGGATCGCGACTCTGGTGTAATGCCGCGAAACCAGCGAAACAGTGTTAGCAACGATGCCAACAGCATCCCAGTCGACAACCAAAATGGCCAAGCCCCTGAACCTGGCCCACGGCCCTCGATCCATCCTATATTCAACTCAGCGCTCTTTACCATCAATCCAATGGAGCAAAGAGCACAAAGAATCCCCATTAATAATTCGGCTGTACGAACAGTCATCGTTTTATTTCAAGCTCAATGGTTGATTGCGATACGATCATTTAAATAGAATTTTGGTAAGCAGAAAAAGCGAACAGAAAACCCGATGGAACAATCGTACTTAAGACTGTCCCATCGGATAAACTGACTTTAAAAGCTACTCATAATGAAAGCGTGTTTTCTGGATTACTCACCAGTAATGGCACTGGCGCCAACAGATTCGATCAGCTCTTTATGTTTCGCGATCTGAACGTCGTGGAATGCACCTAAATCATCACCCGCCATCCATTCATCACAAGCAAGGCCGTCTTCTACACAAAAGGTCTGCCATTCTTCTGAGGCATACAACTCAGCAAATAAATCGATATACCATTGTTGTGCTTCAGCTGACATTCCTGGAGGTCCATTGATAGAACGCTGCATGTAGTATTCAATGTCATGGCCCAGCTCTTTTGCAGTTGGGATATCAGGGTATGCAGGAAGACGCTCAGCGGTAAATTGAACGAGTGGTTTTGAGTTGCCTGCCCGATAGAATTCATTTTGTTCCGCCGGGTTATTCACCGTGGAATCAATATGCTTACCAACTAGGTTTTTTGCAACGGTGCCACCACCAGGAAACGGAATATAGGTCACTTCATAATCAAAGTGCTTTTCCATCATTGCAGTCAAAATTGAATCTTCTTGTCCACTACCGGTACCACCAACTGTCCAGCTTTTTCCCGTCTCTTTCACTTTAGCAACATAGCTGTCAAGATCGGTGATGTCAGTTTGGTCTGAATGAACCCACAACAAAAAGTTGTCCAAGGCCATGCGACCGATTGGGGTAAATTTGGTGACATCTACTCCAATCCCTTTTTGAATAATCGGCGTTGTGTAGAAACTATTCAAAGTAACCAAAACAGTGTGGTCATCACCTGCTTTGTCTTGTAAATAACGTAGTGCTTCAGCACCAGAACCACCAGGTTTGTTGATAGGAATAAACGGACGTGAAGATAAATCTTTCTTTTCAATTAGACCCTGCAACAGGCGAGCAATCTGATCCGCTCCCCCACCAGCCCCGGCCATGATGATTAATTCAATTGGTTTTTTGGGCGACCATTCTGCAAACGCTGTTGCTGAAAAGCCCAATGTAGTTGTCACGGCAACTACCGCTGGAACTAACGTCTTTTTTAGTTTTGTAGAAATAATACTCATCTAAGTCCTCCTTAGAAGTTGGTTATTTATCTATACTGGACATCGGTATTTGGTATACAAAATACCGATGTCCAGAGTACTGCTTTAAGGTAGCTTTGTAAAGCCGTTGCTAAACTAACACTATTTCACCGAGAAAAACGGAGGTTGCCTGCATTTTTAGAATCAAAAAATCTAATTTTCCGGATCTTGGTATCTCATTGTTAAACATAGGCTTTTAGCACCTGAAGCACACTTTTACCCAACTCCAGCGGCGAGTCCACGACCTGAACACCGACTGCTGCGAGTTTCTGCTGGTAGTGTACCCTGAGGTCTGTAATTTATTTCTTTAGCGATGTTCGTTTGGCTTAGGCGAAGTGAGCGTAGCGAACGAAGCCAAAGCCGGTTTTTCTGGATTAGGTGTTGAATGTTGAGCCAT
>WLWV01000130.1 GCA_012103395.1 Gammaproteobacteria bacterium | reverse complement strand
GGCTCAACATTCAATACTAAAGCCTGAAAAACCGGCTTTGGCTTCGCTCTCTACGTTCACTCCGCCAAAGCCAATAGCGAAGCTGCAATAGAAAGCTAAATTACAGACCTCAGATTACACTACCAGATCGATGATGTCATAGCTCGGGCTCGTGCAGCGCAAAGCGAATATGAAAAGTATGATCAAGATGCTGTTGACGAGGTGGTACTTGCCTTGGGCTGGAGCATCATAAAGCCTGAAAACAATCAGGTATTAGCCCAGATGGCTGTTGAGCAAACGGGCCTTGGAAATGTCGCCGACAAACTGGTTAAGAATCGGCGTAAGACGATGGGGCTTTTGAGGGACTTAAAAGGGGCCAAATCAGTGGGGGTGATCGCAGAATATCCTGACAAAGGTCTGATTGAAATTGCTCGTCCAGTAGGGGTAGTGGGGGCGATTGTTCCATCCACAAATCCTGCAGCGACTCCGGCGAATAAAACAATCAATGCGATTAAAGGCAGGAATGCCATTGTCCTTGCCCCATCACCTAAGGGCGAAAGCACGTGTGTCACACTATTGGAATACATGCATGCGGAATTAGATCGTGTGGGGGCGCCAAGGGATCTGGTGCAAAAGCTTCCTGCACCGATTAGTAAAGCTGGTACCAAGCAATTAATGCAGTCTGTCGATCTAATTGTCGCCACGGGCTCACAAAATAACGTGAAAGGTGCTTATTCTAGTGGTACTCCGGCAGTGGGTGTTGGAGCTGGCAATGCGGTCTCAATTATTGATGAAACTGCGGATGTCGAAGAAGCGGCTAGAAAGATTGTAATCTCAAAATCATTCGATAATGCCACTAGTTGTTCCTCCGAGAACAATCTGATTATTGTTGAAGACAACTATGATCAGGTAATTCAAGCTCTTAGGGAAAACCAAGCAGTCCTCTTGTCTGCAAACGACCAAAAGACGCTTGAAAGTCAACTATGGTTGGAAGGGCGTCTCAATCAGGGGTTAATTGCCCGAGAAGCGTCAAACATTGCCCGCTTGGCTGGACTGTCTGGCGCTGGAATGGAGCAGGCAAAAGTACTGTTGGTCCGTGAAGAGGGATATGGGGGGGAATACCCGTTTTCGGGAGAGAAACTGTCTCCAATATTAACTGTGTATAAGGCCCGGGACTTTCACCATGCTACTGAAATTGCCCGTGGGATTATGGAGTTTCAGGGGAAGGGACATTCCTTATCTATTCATACAAAGAACGAGAGCCGACCATTGAAACTTGGCCTTGAAATGCCGGTTTGTCGGGTTATTGTGAACCAGATCCACTGCTACGCAACAGGGGGAAGTTTTGATAATGGACTGCCTTTTTCTTTGTCTATGGGGTGTGGGAGTTGGGGCGGTAACAGCATTTCAGAGAACATGAATTATCGTAATTATTTGAACATCACAAGAATCGCCAGGACCATTACTCCCAATGAACCGACGGAGATGGACTTATTCGGGGATTATTGGCAAAAACATCAGTGTGCCCCTAGTAATTGATTGATCAGGATACGTTTACATGTCACAAAATTTCCAATCTGTTCGTGATCTTATTGATCAAAGAGTTGAAAAACATCCCGAAAAAGTTCTACTGACTACAGCGGAAACGGGTGCGGACCTGAATTATCTACAGCTAAGAGATAATTCGGATAAAGTTTCACTGCTGCTGGATAAACTGACCGTTGGAAAGAGCCAGACCGTGGGTTTTCTCATGGATAATGGTTATTGGTCGACTTGCATATTCCTTGGTGTCATGTACTCAGGGCGGGTTGTTCTACCATTGAATGCGGTCGCAGGTCCTGATCAGATAGATTACGTATTAACCCACTCAGATGTCGAGGTTGTTTTTATTTCTAGCACTTATCGGGAAAAATTCGCTGCTGTGATTGAGAGTTATCAAGCGTCGATTCTATTTATTGACTGTTGTGAAGATAGCGGCCCGGATTGGGCGGATTCCCTAAGGGGGCATCACTCTGACCGCCTAGGCTTACCAGAAATACAACCAGATGATACGGCATTGATGATTTACACGTCAGGTACAACTGGGCGGCCCAAAGGGGTATTGTTGAGCCATAAGAATGTGCTTGCTGGCGGCCGAAATACCATGATGGCCCATAATTTGACTGAAGAAGATAAGACTCTTTGCGTTCTGCCGCTTTATCACATTAATGCAGAAATGGTCTCGGTGATGGCTCCGTTGGTCAGTAACAGTTCAATCGTTATGGCTCGCAAGCTGAGCATTAGTAAATTCTGGTCGTGGATTGAGGAATATAACTGCACTTGGTTCAGTGGTGTGCCGACAATTATTTCCTACTTGATTGAGCAACAGCAAAGGGAAGGCGAGCATTCAGCTTCCCCAGACTTTCAAAAAATTCAGGCGACGGTTCGATTTGGGCGATCTGCATCTGCCGCACTTTCGCCCGCAACACATCAGTTATTCGAAGAGCTTTTCGCCATTCCTATTGTAGAAACCATGGGAATCAGTGAATGTGCAGCGCAAATTTTGTCGAACCCGATGGGAAGAGGAGAAAATCGTTATGGATCGCCAGGCATTGCGATAGGGAACGAAATTCGCATTGTTGATCCGGCACACCAAAGCCTTGGGACAGATGAAAAAGGAGAGATTGCCGTGCGGGGTGATAATGTCATGAAAGGTTATTATAAAAACCTTGAAGCAACCGCAGCGTCACTGGACAACGAAGGGTGGTTTTATACTGGTGATCTTGGTTACATGGATGAGAATGGATTTGTTTTTGTGACCGGCCGCTCAAAGGAATTGATTATCAAAGGTGGTGAAAATGTTGCCCCTAGAGAAATCGATGATGTGTTGTACCGGCATCCTGCGATTTTAGAAGCTGCTGCCTTTGGTGTTCCAGATGACAACTATGGACAGGAAATTATGGCATGTGTGGCGCTCAAGCCGAATAATCACTGTGATGAAGCGACCCTACTTGAGCATTGTACTAATTTATTAGGGGGGTATAAAACACCTAAAGGGATACGATTCATGGATGAACTGCCTAAAGGCCCTTCAGGCAAGATCCAAAGATTGAAATTGGCGGAAAAGTTGGCAAATTGATTTCTTCACGACTTTGATTTATCGGTATTTTTGATGCAATTTGCGACCCACCTGCCTACTGGTTTATCCCACAGCCAATGAGAAATAGTCAATAGGAAAGAAAGTGTGAGTCCAATACCATCACCAGCATTCAGTGAGAAAATCAGTATAGTGGACTCTGACGACAAAGTACTTGGAGCATTGTCTCGTGGTCAAATGAGGAAGCTTGGTGGTATCTACCGTGTGACCTATATCTTAGTGTTCAATAGAGCTGGGGAGTTACTGGTTCAAAGACGAACAACTATTAAGGATCAGTATCCCGACATGTTGGATTTGGCTGCGGGAGGCGTCGTAGCTTTCGACGAGGATTATCTTCAATCCGCACTCCGAGAGCTCAAGGAGGAGTTAGGTGTCAATGTCCCCCTAACATATCAAGGTAATGTTTATTTTGAAGACATGAGCTGTCTTCCCGTTAACCAGAATTGGGGGGCGGTTTTTTCCTGTGTATGTGACGGACCTTTTATACTTCAGTGCGAAGAAGTTAGTTCAGTTTCATTCATGTCAATCGAATCTATCATGGCATTGGACGCTAGGGATATCACGCCAGACACAAGACAGGTATTGGTTTCATATTTGTTATAATCGCTTAATCTTTAGTCCGCAATTCTGCTTTGTTTCCCCTGAATGACATGAATCTCAACAAATGTGTATTCGAGAGATTGGGAAGGCATTGCGAAAACCCAGCTCTGGAGCCTATCGAGATCATCGTTTCTGTTGACGATGTTCCAACTGATACCTCTGTATGGGCATACATTGATACCCTATCGAGTTCTACTTTATGATTCGAGTTGAGTCCATATCTAAACATTTTGGTGGCTTAAAGGCCGTCAATGACGCGTCAATCTGTATTCAAGCCGGCTCTATCACAGGATTGATTGGCCCCAATGGGGCTGGAAAAACCACTCTTTTTAATCTGATAGCAGGCGTTTATCGACCAACATCGGGGAAAATTTTTCTTGATGATGATGATATTACGGGACTGAAACCGCATCAACTCTTTGGCAAAGGACTTTTGCGAACGTTTCAGATCGCTCATGAGTTTTCTAGGTTAACAGTGCTCGAAAACTTAATGATGGTGCCAGGAGGACAAATCGGTGAATCGCTAATGAACACGTGGTTTAAGCGTAAGGACATGATGCGAGAGGAAACACGAATTGCTGAGAAGGCATTTGACGTCGTAGAGTTTTTAAATCTATCCCATGTAGTTAATGAACTGGCCGGCAATTTGTCAGGTGGTCAGAAAAAGCTACTAGAGCTTGGAAGAACCATGATGGTAGATGCGAAAGTGGTCTTGCTCGACGAGGTGGGGGCCGGAGTGAATCGCACTTTGCTTTATGAAATTGGTGATGCCATTTTGAGACTAAATCAGGAAAGAGGGTATACCTTCTGCATGATTGAGCATGATATGGAGTTTATTAGTCGGCTCTGTGACCCCGTTATCGTGATGGCGGAGGGCGCGGTGTTGGCTCAGGGAGCGGCAGTAGAAGTCAGGTCGAATGAACAGGTTATCGAAGCTTATTTAGGACGGGGGCTGAAGAACAAAAAGCAGACACCCTCTGTGGATCACAATGGCCATAACGATGTAACCGAAACTAAACTGATGGATAAAGAGGATACGGAGGCGAGCCTGTCATGAGTTTTTTGCTTGGTGAAAACATGAGCGGTGGTTATGGTGGTGCAGATATTTTAAAAGGCTGCACCGTCGGCGTTGAAAAAGGTGAGATTGCTGTTATTGTCGGCCCAAATGGTGCCGGTAAGTCCACGGCGATGAAGGCCATACTGGGAATGCTGAGTTTGCGTGAAGGTCGAGTCATGCTTAACGGGAAAAATATAACTGAGATGTCACCCCAAGCTCGGGTGGCTGAAGGGATTGCATTTGTACCTCAAACCAACAATGTTTTTGTTAGCATGACGGTCGAAGAAAACTTAGAAATGGGGGCGTATCTTCGTAACGACGGCATATCTGAAACCATGGAACAAATATACACATTGTTTCCTATTCTGAAAGAAAAACGAAGACAGGCTGCCGGTGAGTTATCGGGAGGTCAGCGGCAGCAGGTTGCCGTTGGGCGGGCGCTGATGACTCAGCCATCGGTTTTGATGTTAGATGAACCTACCGCAGGCGTTTCTCCAATAGTGATGGATGAACTGTTTGATCGAATTCTTGAAGTACGTCAAACGGGAGTCGCCGTACTGATGGTGGAACAAAATGCAAGACAAGCTTTAGAAATTGCTGATAAGGGGTACGTTTTAGTGGTCGGTGAGAATCGATATACTGATACAGGGGTGAATCTACTCGCGAACCCTGATGTCAGAAAATCATTTTTAGGGGGATAAAGAAATGATTGATTGGTTTGCAAATGATTTGATTAACGCCCTGGTGTTGATGTCAAACTTTGTTTTGATTCCCGCCTTGTCATATGGGTCACAGCTGGCCTTGGGTGCGCTGGGCATCACATTAGTGTATGGGGTGTTGAGATTCTCGAACTTTGCTCACGGAGATACCATGGCATTTGGCACCATGGTCGTGATATTGGTGACATGGTGGTTCCAGTCTATGGGTATTAGTTTCGGCCCCTTGCCTACTGCGCTGTTGGCGCTGCCGTTTGGTATTGTTGCAACAGCAATTCTTTGTATTATTTTTGATCGTTCGGTGTATCAGTACTACCGAAGAAAAAAGAGCCCGCCTGTGGTGTATGTTATTGCTTCAGTGGGTGTGATGTTTATGATCAATGGCATTGTGAGATTTATTATTGGCCCAAATGATCAGCGTTTCGCGGATGGTGAACGGTTTATTATTAAGGCTAAAGTGTTTAAAGAAATGACGGACCTTAGTGAGGGCTTAACGATCAAGGTCTCTCAAGGCTTAACGATCTGTATCGCTATACTGCTTGTTGTTGCTTTGTTCTGGTTTCTACAACGAACCAGAATGGGAAAAGCGATGAGGGCATTCTCTGACAATGAGGACCTAGCACTTTTATCAGGCATTAATCCGGATCGAGTTGTATTGGTTACTTGGATATTAGTTGGTGTATTGGCGACCATTGCAGGTACGTTATATGGTCTCGATAAGAGCTTTAAGCCGTTTACCTACCTCCAATTATTATTACCGATGTTCGCTGCGGCCATTGTTGGAGGAATTGGAAAGCCGGTTGGGGCGATTGTCGGCGGTTTTGTTATCGCTTTTTCAGAGGTAATGATTACTTATGCCTATAAGAAGTTTTTCAAATACCTCTTGCCTGAAAACATGGAGCCGGATGGGTTGATGCAATTACTGTCAACGGATTACAAGTTTGCGGTCTCATTTATTATCCTAGTAGTGGTTCTGGTGATAAGACCAACGGGTATCTTTAAGGGGAAAGTAGTATGACCGTGAGAAGTAGAACGCTAATCTCTTTTGCCTTGATGGCGGGGTTGTTATTAGCGGTAGCCCTAGGGCAATCATGGTCTGTGGCATTAGCGATATTCAATCTCTGTTTGATCTCAGCGGTTATGGCTCTGGGGGTCAATATTCAGTGGGGGTATGCCGGACTTTTTAACGTTGGAATCATGGGGTTCGCCGCATTAGGAGGTGTGTCTGCGGTGCTTGTATCAAAAGCCCCTGTCGTCGAAGCATGGAGCGTCGGTGGTGGTGGGTTGTTTGTATCGTTTGTCTGTGTCGCGCTTACCATTACTGCAGCAATCTTTACCTACCGCAAATTGCACCCCGGTCGGAAAAGAGCTCTCTATATTTCGTTAATTATTATCATTGGATACTTCGTGACGAGGTATGTTGCTGATCCGGCAATCGGCGCGATCGAGTCAGTGGATGCGGCAAGAACAGGTTATCTCGGAGGGATGGGGCTGCCGATTGTTTTTTCCTGGATTGTGGGTGGTCTTTTTGCCGCCGGTGCGGCATGGATTGTGGGGAAAGTCGCCCTTGGGTTGAGATCGGATTATCTCGCGATCGCAACCTTGGGGATTTCTGAAATCATTATTGCGATCCTCAAAAACGAAGACTGGTTAACAAGGGGAGTGAAGAATGTATCAGGACTTCCTCGTCCAGTTCCATATGAAATCGAATTGCAACACAGTGATTGGTTTCTAAGGCTAGTTGAAAGGTTGAATTCCGATATGCTATCAACTCTCACATCAACTGATAAAGCGGATGCATTGCAGAAATTAGTCATCGAGTACTCTGGCATCTTTGTCAAACTCTGTTATGCCGGTTTGTTTGCGTCGGTGCTAATTGTTATCCTAATTTTGAGCGCCAAAGCGCTCAATTCGCCTTGGGGACGAATGATGAGAGCCATCCGTGATAATGAAGTTTCCGCTAGCGCTATGGGTAAAGACATTACGGCTCGTCATTTGCAAGTGTTTGTCTTGGGTTCCGCTGTGGTGGGAGTTGCTGGCGCCATGTTGACGACATTAGATGGGCAATTTACCCCGGGAACATACAACCCTCTTCGTTTTACCTTTTTAATTTGGGTTATGGTGATTGTGGGTGGTTCTGGCAATAACCTCGGTGCCGTACTGGGTGGTTTTGTTATCTGGTTTTTTTGGATTGAAGCAGAGCCAATGGGACTGTGGTTGGTTGATGCTTTAACCAGTGGATTCGGTGATACTAGTTTTATTCGTACGCACATGATGGAAAATGCGCAGCATATGCGACTGTTTGTGATGGGGCTTGTACTGCTATTGGTAATGAGATTCAGCCCAGGTGGGATTTTGCCTGAAGTTATTCGGCGCCCGAAGAAGAATGTATGACCCAATTTGTGGGCTTGAATTTATTCCAGTCAGGACGAATGGTGGTGAAGGTTTCTGTGCGAATGTATCGGTTTACCGCAGTGTCCGGGTCTTGTGCTCTGAAAATAGAGGTACTGTTGGGTGTGTAATTATTGACGCCAATTCAATTCTATCGGTGGTTTATTATATTCCGATGTTACGCAGTCCTGTGTGCCTTGTTCTTATGTTCTAAAAGTGTTCGTATTGTTAACGAAATCAAAAAAACCCGGCTCAACGAGCCGGGTTTTTTACTGAAACGGCTTATTAAACTATCGAATGCTAATCGTTTCGAATTTTCCGCCTTTAACTTCCAACTCTTTATAAGAGCCCAATACTTCGCCAATGTCATTAAACTCAACACCAGTGGCACCAACATAATCCACATCTCCGCCGGCGGCTAAAATCTCTAGTGCTTTAGCAAGTTCACCAGGCAAGATTGCTTCACCGGGTGCGTTGGCAACTGCCATCATGCTGGATTGGATGGCCGTGCGGTCAGTGGAGCCAGCTGCTTGCATCGCAAGTATGATCAATGCTGCTGCATCATAAGACTCACCTCTGAAAGGTCCATCTCCATCGACGCCATTAGCATTTGCATGCTCAATGAATTTCGCGGCACCTTCTGATGCTCCACCCGGAAGTGTACCGATGGTGCCGGTAAGATCATCACCGATGGCTTCAATTAGTGAGTCACCAATCATGCCGTCAGCAAGAATGAAGTTACTGAACGCATCAGAATCGATAGAGGCCTGGATGATGCCTTTTCCACCTTGATCGACATAACCAAACACTGCGAGGTGTTCAGCGCCGGAGGCCGAAAGTGCAGCTACCTCTGCAGAATAATCCGCTTTACCATCTTCGTGAGCAGCGCTGATTGCTACAGACCCACCAACCGCCGCAAATGCACTCGAAAAAGAGTCAGCTAATCCTTTGCCATAGTCATTATTGGTAAAGGTAACAGCGACATTCTTAATGCCTCTGTCATTTAGTACATCAGCAAGTACTTCTCCCTGCCGAGCGTCGGAAGGTGCGGTACGATGGAATAAACCATTGTCTTCGATGCTTGATAGAGCGGGAGAGGTAGCAGAAGGAGAAACCATCACGACACCATTGGGAATCGCTACATTGTTCGCTATTGCTGTTGTGACGCCTGAGCAATCTGCACCCATAATTGCGGCAACGCCATCGGAAGTGATGAGTCGCTCCGCACCAGCAGTAGCTGCGGCAGAATCGATACAGGTTGAATCCGCTCGAACAGGAGTGATAGTTTTGCTATCTAGTAGCTTGCCTGACGCTTCTTGCATGGCGAGTTCGGCAGAAGCTGCCATTCCTGGTGTTAACGATTCAATTGGGCCGGTGAAGCCTAGGATGACGCCAATTTTGACGTCATCAGCAACTGAGACGCCTGTCATTGCTGCAAGCAATGATGCTGCCAATAAGGTTTTTTTCATTGAGAGTTTCCTCTGTATTATTGTTAGTTTGTAAAGCTATTATTATGGTCAACAGGTGATTAGTCCCAATCAGCACCCAACAAAATATCCGATTCCTATATGAATGCTTCTTTAGGTGTAGTGGATTAGAGGTACGGCCTCTTAGCCACTGCATTTAGGGATTCACATGATAAGTAGAACTTACAATGGAATCATACCACTGGTTGGCTCATTATTCTCGCTTGCTGACTGTAATATTCAGTAGAGCCGGCGAAGGTGTGTGGCTATAACGCTTGTCTCTGAAACCGCTGTGTATTGATGTCATTGATGAATCACATGGGAAATTACTATACTTAAGGGCTATACGGAATTCTCTTCAATGATTAGTCTATTAATTTCGCTCAGGCCCAATAGCAGCGAACGAATTGGCTGCGCCACACTGGCTACAGATTGTGCAACCCTACGTCTGTAACTTTGATTTAGGTTGAGTCATTATCGTCGTTCCACACGATATATCGCTTGTCGGCATTGCTCCATTCATCGTCAATCTCGACGAGGATGGCACTGACAA
>WLWV01000129.1 GCA_012103395.1 Gammaproteobacteria bacterium | reverse complement strand
GAGTTACCTCGTTGTGTTTTGATATTGTTTGGTAACTACATCAAAACGGGTAACTCTCATTAAATCAACCCTCGCTTCGCTCGGATTGATTTAATACGGTGTCAGATTTGGTCTAAACTTCTACATCAAAGCCTATGGCGATCAAGCCAAATTCGAATCCGCTCAGATTGCCAAACCGGAAGTGAGTGCTGGTCATGTGCTGATAAAAGTCGCCGCCTGTAGTGTCAACACAGTGGACACCATGATTAGAAATATGGGAAATGCCTTGCCGCTGTCGCCTGAACTCCCCGCAATATTAGGCATGGATTTTGCAGGAACCATTGAGTCGATCGGTGACGGTGTTGTAGATTTCTCGATTGGCGACGAAGTGTACGGTTGCGCCGGCGGACTGGCGAACCTAGCTGGAAGCCTAGCAGAGTATATGGTTGCCGACAGCCGTCTGATTGCCACTAAACCTGTGAACCTATCGATGAGAGAAGCCGCAGCTTTGCCGTTGGTTGCTATTACTGCTTATGAGGGGTTGACTAGGGCTGGTATTACCAAAGGCCAGAAAGTACTGGTGCATGGAGGCTCCGGCGGTGTTGGTCATGTGGCCTTGCAACTTGCAAAACACTTTGGAGCAGAAGTCTATTCCACGGGCGGCGGAGATAAGCAGCTAAAGCTAATTGAATCGCTCGGAGCAACGTCCATCAACTACAAAACTGAAAAAGTTGAAGACTACGTGGCAACTCATACCTCGGGCACTGGTTTTGATCTAATATTTGATTCAGTAGGTGGAGAGAATATGACTAATTCTTTTGAAGGGGCCAGATTAAACGGACAGGTCGTATCCACTGTTGCGATGTGTGAATTGGACTTAACGTTGGCACACTTCAAAGGCTTGTCTCTACATGTTGTTTTCATGTTGATCCCCATGCTCTATGATTTTAATAGGCAAGCCCATGGGGATATTTTAGGCAAGGTCGCTATCATAGTGGAAGCTGGTGAGTTAAAACCGGTTCTTGATGAGAACAGATATTCGCTTGAGGAGGCTGGACAGGCCCATGCGCGCTTGGAGAGTGGTCACGCCATGGGGAAAGTGGTTATTGAGGTATAACAAATTTCCGTCCAAAGAATAACCACAGACCAACAAGAATTCGTGCTTGTCATGTCTGATATTCTCAAGTTCATATCAGTATAATTGGTTGTTGGTAATCCCTAACTGGGCTAAGGTTGTTATTCTGATCCTCTTGTTAAGGAACCGACAACCAACAATACACAGATCTTAAGGAAAATATACTGTAAATGTCTCGATCCATGTCTCAATGACAATAAGTAAATCAACACTAGGGGTGATATTAACGCTGGCATTCGTGGTTCTGGAATCAGCGCAATTTGTTTTTTTTGGTGGGCTTTTCCAAAAAATGAGCCCCTATTTGTTTGGCTTTCTTGTCTTTGGGGTCATGACTTTGGTTTTCGTTGGTGGGACGATTTTGTTTCAGCGTGAGCAGTTCAATATTGCTATTAGTCGGCCTCGTGAACTGCTCGCTGTGAATTTGGGTGCAGTGGTGACTTTCACAGCCTACCTCACGTCGGTCCAATTGGTTGAACCAGCGATCACTTACACTATCTCCTCAGGTACCATGCCGATTGCCGCCTATGTCTTTTACCGATTCGGTATGCGTGAAGGAGAGCCCATGCGCAATTCATTGGAAGCGGCAGGGAATTTGATTATTTTCCTAGGAATTACCTTCCTCGCTGCCATTACAGTGCTCGGATGGACTGGATTCGTTCGGAGTGGACAGTGGTCTGCGGCACTAGGAGTTCTGCTTGCGGTGATTGATGGTGTGTTCTTTACGCTGATTCTTGTTTATTCACAGCGCATGAATAAGTCTGGGGTCGGCCCTAGTGCGGTGTTGGGCTTGCGGCTACCCATTTATGTGATGGCCACGGGTTTCTTTGTTTACCTGGATTTCGAACCGAGTCAACCCATGGCCGTGCCCGAGTTGGCGTACTATGTTGTGATCGGTTTTTTACTGACTGTTCCGCCATTGTATCTCTTGCAAAAAGCCGTACCAATGATTTCCACCCTGACACTCAGTGCGCTGACGGCGTTGGGCCCTTTCGTGGTGTTCTCCTTACAGCTATATGAGGGGCGTGTGGACTATTCCACTGCGACACTGATTGGGCTTTCGATTTATATCGTGGGGGCTATCCTGGCCGCCGTGGGCGCCGTACGCGGTGCTTCAATGTCCGGTGCCTGATCTGGTCGTGGTTTGCCATACTGTTCGACAAGCGTTGTTAGGAACAGAATTAACGTTTGAGCATCTCTACCAATTCACAAGTTTGTCGGGTAAAGGTGTCCCCATGAGGGGTGTTGATGTAGGTGTTTTCTCATTGATGCACCAGTTATTGAGCGAGGGTTGAGTGATGATGTTCACGATAAGTCGAAGCCCTGTTTTCTAATGTAGCGACCGAAGTCTGCTCGGAGTGGTTCCGAATATTGCCTTGCATGATCCTCCGACCAACCATAAACCTCCGCAAGGCCAAAACGCTCTGGCTGTCGTTGTTTCTCTGTGGGTGTTTGATCGGTGGATTCACGTCGAAGGTCATAACTTTTAACCTTGGAGGAGAGACTATCATCGTTGTATTGATTGGTATGCACCGTGATATCCAATGGCAAACGCATGCTGATTGATGGTTCTTCCAGCGGCCAGCCAACACACAGTCCCGCTACGGGAAAAACATGTGGAGGCAGGTCCAGTTCCTTGGATAGGTATTCAATGCTGTTTCTGACTTCGCTGATTGGGCAACAACGGAGTCCAACCGAGTCGGCGGCGATGATAAAAGTTTGCATCGCAATGCCGGTGTCCACTGCGGAGTTCATGAATGAATCGAGGTGATCATTAGCGAAAGGATATTTCTTGGTCTCACAGATTTGCCGAATTCGTCGGTTGTCAGCACACCAGATCATGAATTGTGGCGCGTGCTTGGTCCAAGCTATTTTAGGGTTGTCCCTAACGATGCGATTACGTTGCGATGGATCGATCATGCGGATGACACTGACCTGCTGCAAGTCAGACTTTGATGGTGCAGAAAATGCCGTGGCGAATAACTGCTGCATCAATGGTTCAGGGACAGCTTCGGGCTCGAATTTCCTCGCCGAAGCGTGTTGCAGAATGGTTCGTAATGTTTCATTGTCCGCTAGGGGTTGGGAGAGATGTCCTTCGCTGCCGGTGGTTGTATCTTGTGTGGGAATATGGCCAGACAGTGGCAATCCATATCGTGCATCAATGAGTTCTTTTATCATAATGGTTTTGTCATTGTGGCTTTGTTAGGGTAGCGTTGCTAGGGTTAGTCTAACCCATTGGTAAGAAAATCATCTACTGTACTTTTTGCATGGATTTCATCTGTGTGATTCATACTCCAACATCTGATGCCATGAAATTGAAATCAGAGCTTGCTAAGGAAGCCGATTTTAATTACTGACCGCAAAAACCTCTGTATTTATGAGCGCTTTTTTAATGGATAAGAAAAACCTGTTTGTTGTTTTGTGTACTACCTTTTTCTCTTTTTGCACTCTGTACACGCCACAGCCTTTATTGCCCCTGCTTGTTTCCGAACTGGGCATTTCAGCAAATGAGGCTACCTTGCTCATTACGGTGACGTTGATACCTTTAGCCATAGCACCCATTATCTATGGCTATTTTCTTCAAGCGATTCCAGCAAGGAGTGTGTTGTTTGTCGCAGTGGGTTTGTTAGCGATTAATCAGCTCCTGTTTTTGTTTGCAACGTCCTACTGGCAATTTCTCAGCTTGCGTTTTATCCAGGGCTGCCTATTACCCGGTATTTTTACTGCGTTAATGACATATTGCTCATCCATGTCGAGCAGCGAAAACGTGCGCAAAGTGATGGGCTGGTACATTGCAACCACGATACTTGGCGGGTTCTCGAGTCGATTGTTTGCTGGGTTGATTGCGGATGTGATGGGCTGGCAGTGGATTTTTGGGTTTACGGCAATGCTGTTGATACTGTCTCTCTTTCTCCTGCGGCACATTGCCGCTGATGCTGTTTTGAACTTTGCTCGTTTGGATCGTCGTTCCATTACGCGGGTGCTCAAAACACCGTTTTTTTCGAACGGATATCTGGCGATATTTTTTATCTTTTTTGTGTTTTCTGGAATGCTTAACTTACTACCATTTCGTCTCACACAGATTCAGCCGAGCATTCGGAGCTTCGACATATCATTGTTCTATTTGGGTTATCTCATAGGAATGCCAATTGCCATTTACAATGAAAAAATCGTCCACTTTTTTGGCGGTGCAGGGCGGGCATTGTGTTGGGGGCTGGGGCTAAATGTCATGGGGTTAGTGGCTTACCTCACTGAGCAAATAGAGATTATCTGGATCATGATGTTGAGTTTTTCAGCGGGGATGTTTTTTATTCATGCAACCTTGTCCGGTCTAGTGAATTACTTTGCAAAAGAGCATAAAGGGGTGGTTAATGGCCTATATGTCTCGATCTACTATGCGAGTGGAGCATTGGGTTCCTGGTTGCCCTCGTTACTCTACCAGCGATATGACTGGAATGTCTTGATATATACCTTGATGGGCATGACAGCACTGGGCGCCTTTTTTGTCGTCCGAATGAGTAGGGCTGCTAGGCATTATAATTAGTGAGAAACATGACTTTGCAAAAGCGGGCCTTCGCTCAGGTGTCTTCTGTGCTGCTCTGGAAAGTAGTGAGGCCCTGCGAGATTCGAGATATATTGAAATAGAAATCGAAACCTGTATATACTATTGGGCTAATTGTGATGACAATGCTATTGCGTATTTTGCAAAACCAATCCGAGGAAATAATTACATGAAAAAAATATCGGCACTAACCGGACTGATGGCCGGCGCATGCATGTTGATGTCTCAGGGCAGTGTGGCGCAGGAATGCGAAGAACTGATCTTGGGCTCTGCCATTTCGCTGACCGGCAAATATGCAACCAACGGTATTCATGCCAAAAATGGTTATGAGTTTGCTTTTAAGAAGATCGCTGAACACGGCGGTGTGAAAATTGGCGATAAATGTTACAACTTTAAAGCGATCTATTATGATGATGAATCAAAGGGAGACCGGGGTGCAACTCTGGCGGAGCGTTTGATCAATCAGGATAAGGTTCAGTATATGCTTGGCCCATACTCTTCTGGTCTAACCAAAGCGATCGCACCGGTAACGGAGAAATACCAAATCCCTATGGTTGAAGCAGAGGGCGCCTCGCGTTCATTGTTTAACAAAGGATACAAATATCTTTTCGCAGTGCTATCTACCTCGGAGCAATACCTTGCGTCTGCTATCACGCTGGCTGCAGAAAAAGCGGAGTCGGCTGGGGGCAAAGCGTCTGACGTAAAAGTCGCAGTCGCGGTTGAGAACGACCCTTTCTCTTTGGACATTCGAGCAGGTGTGCTTGAAGACGCTAAAAAATTCGGTATGCAGATTGTTATTGATGAACAACTGCCTCGTGACCTTTCTGACATGAGCGCTATCTTGACTAAAGCGAAGTTGCTAAAACCAGATGTGTTGATTGTTAGTGGACACTCTAAGGGAGCAGCAACAGCCGTTCGACAAATTGGCGAACAAAACCTAAGCGTACCAATGGTGGCGATGACACATTGTGAAGCTGCTGACGTTGTGGGTAAGTTTGGTGCCGCCGCCAATGATATTCTGTGTTCAACTCAATGGGCTGAAACTTTGACTTACAGTGACAGTATTTTTGGTACTGCTGCTGAGTATGAAGTTGAGTTCAAAGCGAACTACACCGAATACGAAGGTAAGAAAGTGCCTTATCAAACTGCTCAGGCATCTGCTGCCGTTTATGTTTTTAAAGACGCATTCGAAAGAGCAGGAAGTCTTGATAAAGACGTGGTGCGAGATGCCATCGCAGCCACTGATCTTTCTACCTTCTATGGCCAAATCAAGTTCTCTGAAGCAGGTAATAATATCGCTAAACCAATGGTACTTCGTCAGATTCAAGACGGCGAATACAACGTGGTTGCTCCTTCAGCGTTTGCATCCCACCCTCTTAACTGGCCACGTAAAGCACAGTAAAAGTAAACAGGTGCTTTAATAAAAAGCCGGATATCAATACGATATCCGGTTTTGTTTTTTTAAGATCACAGTTTTTTTCAGCCTTCTGCCTTTCCGGAGAATATGCCAGCGCTATGGATCAGATACTCATTAATTTATCGTTACTCGCCGAGTTTCCTATCGTCAATCTGAAGATCATTTTGGATGGTGTGATGATTGGTGCTTTGTTTGCACTCGCAGCATATGGGCTGGCTTTGGTCTGGGGAGTAATGAACGTAAAGAATCTCGCCCAAGGGGATTTTGTTATCGCCGGAGGGTATGTTGCTTGGTGGATGACCCAGCAGGGTATGCCACCATTATTGGGAGTCCCCGTCGCTTTTATTGTTCTCTGGGGCCTTGGTTGGGTCATATATAAAACGGTTATTTCCCGTGTTATTGAACGGGATCTTTTTACTTCATTACTTGCGACGTTTGGCTTGGCGATCATGATGGCGCAACTTCTGAATTTGATGTTTGGCTCTGATACTCAAAGTGTGGCTTTGGGTTATAAAACACTGTATTTCTTCGATGGCTTGATAGATGTACCGGTCGCTAAACTGATTGGCGTTTTGATGGCAGCAACATTAGCCATTGGTGTGATCCTGTTTATGAAGTCCAGTCGTATGGGACAAGCAATTCGAGCCACGGCGCAGGACGCCAGAGCCGCTCGGGTTCTGGGCATTGACACAGAAAAAGTTTATGCGTTCACATTCTCGTTGAACGCTGCAATTTGTGGCGCGGCGGGAGCAATCATTGTGATGGTTTGGATCATACAACCTTTTTATGGCATCACTCATTCGGTCAGGGCATTTGTGATAGTGACCGCAGCCGGACTAGGAAACCTTCCCGGTGTTATCGCTGCAGGCTTAGGGATTGGTGCGCTAGAACAATATGGTGCGCATATTTTTGGCATTGGTTACCAACAGGCAATAGCGGTACTTTTGTTGATCTCGGTATTACTTTATCGATTGATCCAGCAACGCCGACTGCGCCAGAGCTTGCAATAATTGTCGAATGGAGTGGCGGAATTTAATATGAAAAAGAATACAGTAATCTTTTACGGACTGATATTGGCGTTTATTATTGTCGCGCCTTTTATTTTTCCGGATTTTCGAACCCAGCTGGCGGCGTTGTGGTTAATGATCATTGTCGCAATGACTTGGGATATGACCGGTGGACAAATGGGGTATAACTCTCTGGGAAATATCGTTTTTTATGGAACCGGGATGTATGTGGCCGCGGTGGTTACTATTGCGCTTGCCTATGATGTGGGCGCATATACCAATGCGTTCGGTGGGGGTGTCTACAAGTTTACCGACCAACAGTATTTTCTTGGTATGTTGTTGGGAATCCTGGGTGCGGGCGTGTTTTGCTCGATAATTGCGGTAGTGATCGGTTTTGTAACGTTTGGTTTAAGAGGGCCGTATTTCGCAATCGGTACCTTGGGCGTTGCTATCGCGGCCGGTGAGCTCGTGTCTAACTGGGAATGGGTCGGAGGCGGGCAAGGTATTGCTCTACCCGTTTATCCGGGTGATTTAGATACTGGTAAAGTGTTGTTTTACTTTCTCTTTGCCGTCACTGGTGTTGTTCTCTTTATCTTCTTGAAATGGCTGTACTCCACACGCTTTGGTGCTGCGATCAATGCTATCCGTGACGATGAAGAGAAAGCGGAAGCAATGGGTATTCATACCCTTAGATACAAGCTTACTACTTGGGCGATGTCGGCCTTCTTTGTCGGAGTGGTGGGGGGTATCTCTGCTTTCCAACTCATTCACTTTGAACCTTTAGAAACAGCATACCAGACTATCAATCTGGGTATTTTCATGGTGGTGTGTGTTTTGCTCGGTGGCAAAGGAACACTTTGGGGTCCTATTATTGGTGCCATACTTTTCCATGTTTTTAAGGAAGTGACCTGGAATTATTTTCTGGGGTGGCAGTGGGTTGCATTGGGAGCACTCATTGTTGTAACAGTGGTGTATTTCCAAGATGGAGTGATGGGGTATTTAGCGCATCGTAAACCAGAGTGGTTTGGGGTTCGTCTTGACGATAAGAAAGCTGAGGTATCCCAATGAGTACAATTATTGAAATTCAGGGTGTTTCAAAGTCCTATGGTGGTGTTGTCGCGAATGAGGATATTTCTCTAACCGTCGAGAAAGGCGGAATTACGGGGTTAATCGGACCGAATGGCTCGGGTAAAACTACGCTGTTTAATTCGGTTGTTGGTTATCATCCCATTGACGCAGGCTCGATCAAATTTGAGGACGAAGAAATCTCCACATTTCCGGTGCAGAAGATCGCTCGACGTGGGCTGCTTCGTACCTTTCAGCAAACTCGTATTTATGGCGCAATGAACGGCGTTGAAAACATGTTGATTTCGTTGCCGCACCGTAAGATGAAATTTCTTGATGCTTTTAATCGTAACAGTGAATCTGATTACGAAAAAGCAGATCGTTTGCTGGAGTTTGTTGGTTTGTATGAAAAACGCTTTTTGAGGGCCGGTTCCTTATCTTTTG
Source organism: Gammaproteobacteria bacterium (assembly GCA_012103395.1). Taxonomy (GTDB): domain Bacteria; phylum Pseudomonadota; class Gammaproteobacteria; order Arenicellales; family Poriferihabitantaceae; genus WLWV01. The sequence continues at coordinate 1,399 of WLWV01000129.1, read as the reverse complement.
GCCAGCAAAAACTGCTGGAGTTTGCCATGGCATTGATGAATGAGCCTGCGGCATTGCTGCTTGACGAACCCACCGCCGGCATTAATCCAACTCTCATTAATGGATTAATCGACCGCTTGATTCGCGCTAATCAGGAATTTGGTATTACCCTCTTTATCATTGAGCACAATATGCGGGTAATCATGAACATGGCGGATAAAATTTATTGCCTCTCTCATGGTCAAATGCTAGCCCAAGGGGCCCCGGACGACATTCAAAACGACCCTCGGGTAATTGATGCATACCTTGGAGCGCACTAATGCAAATGTACAACCTATTTAATACCAGTCTGATGCACCGTTCTTCATTCTTTGGTCAGGAGGCATAAAAGTCATGAGTAATGAAAACACTGACGAAGACGTCAAGAAGAGCATCCGAGGTTATGGATCCGGTAGTGTGGATGCCGTTATTTCGGTTGAGGAGGTTTCTCGGCAGGCAGCCGAGATGGCAGAGGTCATTGACGTTGATCAACTGGATGCTCTCGCAGGTGGAAAACCTTTTGTTTCAATCGAGAACTTACGGGCCGGCTACGGCAAGATGGAAATCCTCCATGACATTAACCTGCGGGTAGGTAGAAAGCAGTCGCTTTGCCTGATAGGTCCAAACGGCGCTGGTAAGTCAACGATCTTGCATGCCATATTTGGATTTAACAACATTTTTTCCGGAAAAATTACCATTGGTGATGAGCAAGAGAAAATGGATGTGACCGCATTGACACCCAATGAAAAGCTGTCCAAAGCGGGGATTGCTTATATTTTGCAAGACAAGTCAATTTTCCCGGGTATGACCGTTGAGGAAAACCTTTGGATGGGTGGCTTTTTAAAAGATCAACAGCTTCAAGCGAAGCAGGCTGCGGAAATGGTTTTCGATAAATACCCAAGGCTGGCTGCTCGCCGGAAACATTCAGCGAAAGTATTGTCCGGGGGAGAAAGGAGACTATTGGAAATATCCCGGGCACTTGTGATGAATCCAGAAGTATTATTGGTAGACGAACCATCCATTGGTCTTGAGCCACGGTTCATCGATATGGTGTTTGAGATACTTTACGATCTGCAACACAATGAAGGCAAAACCATCATCATGGTTGAACAAAATGCAAAGAAAGGACTTGAGTTTGCAGACATTGGTTACGTTCTAGTCTCAGGGGAAATCGCGATTGCTGGCAAGGGAGACGATTTGCTGAATAACCCCAAGGTAGGAGAGCTTTTCTTAGGTGGGTAGGCTAGATAACTTATTTGTAGAAGTTTAGACCAAATCTGACACCGTATTAAATCAATCCGAGCGAAGCGAGGGTTGATTTAATGAGAGTTACCCGTTTTGATGTAGTTACCAAACAATATCAAAACACAACGAGGTAACT
>WLWV01000338.1 GCA_012103395.1 Gammaproteobacteria bacterium | reverse complement strand
GCTTGTCAGTGCCATCCTCGTCGAGATTGACGATGAATGGAGCAATGCCGACAAGCGATATATCGTGTGGAACGACGATAATGACTCAACCTAAATCAAAGTTACAGACGTAGGGTTGCACAATCCCGCCGCTTTGTATCGGTAGAATGTATCGCGCGACAATCCCATCACCTTGCAGGCTTTAGAAACGTTTCCGAGCTCTTCAGCCAGATTCAGTAAACCGACTTTATGTGTAGAAGTTTAGACCAAATCTGACACCGTATTAAATCAATCCGCCAAGCTTCTATCTTCCCTCTTGCGCCACCCAAGGCAAAAACTAGTTGGCTAGCGTGCGTTTTCTGGTTGATTTTGTCGCTTTTTGGCGACAACCTCCTGGAGCATTTGCTTATCCAGACTTAAATCAACGACCAACTGTTTCAGTCTTCGAAATTCCGATACGCCCAGACCGCCGTATTTCTTGTTCCTGTTGTATAGTGTGCTTGTTGCTATCCCCATCTCGCGATAGGCCTCCGAAACCCGCGTCTCTGTTTGACGTGGGCAAATACGATCTGTTCTTCGGCAAACTTCGATTTCTTCATGGCTAACTCCTCTTTCCCTTGTGGAACATTCTGCCAGAATTTGTCAATTTGGAATGGGGCGGTTTTCGAAGAGAAGGTCACAGAAAACCCCTTCGAGGATTAGAAAAAAATTATTGAAACACTGATTAGCAGTTGCCTCGGGAAGGAGCAGTCAGCTTAGAAATGCTTTTCGGATAAGGTTTGTACCAATAACCAGAAAGCAGATGAGCACTATAGATTTAAAGCTTTCCGGTTTTATTCTACGGCGAATCACTTCGCCTAATGAAAACCCGATCAATGAAGGAATGATCATGCCGATTGAGACTACCGCCAAGGACTCAGTCATTAGCCCATTTTGGAAAAAGCCAATGCATAGAGGAATACTGCCTACAAGGAATAGAAAGCCGGTAGCTCTAACGAAGTCGTCCTTATCAACGCCCCTAGCAATTAGATAAATAGCGATAGGAGGTGACCAGACCGCGGTCAGCCCCCCCATGATACCTGCCAGCATACCGCCGACACATTGAGCCAGTTTATCCACTCGAGCTGAAATCCTAGGAGGGGTGTAGAATAAATTTGTTAACGAGAATATAACGATAATCATGCCTACCGACGCAATCAACCAATCAGCGGAAATTTGCGCTGTGAAGTAAGTGGTAATTATCAGGCACAGCGAAAGAATGGCCGCGAACAAAATATACTTTCTTAACGTGTTAAAAAACCCACCTGCACGATAACATTGCCAAGAGTTTGAGACTAAAATTGGAAATACCATTAACGACATTGCCACCCGTGGATCAATGAATTGGGTCATCAATCCCACCGCAGCAATGGGCAAGCCAATCCCCAAAGCGCCCTTAATGGTACCCGCTACCAGAAAGGCAAGGGAGGCGATAATAATCCAAGATTCGATTTTTCTGCCTCAGATAGATGGATAGAGAACCATATTAGCTAGTCTCGTTTCGAAGAACCAAGGATCGAATCCAAAAAAGTGCAGTCAATTTCATCGCTTAGAGAGCGAGGGGCCATAGTAGAAGGAGGCAAATTGAATAGCTAATAACTGCCTCCCATAAAGTTCGTTTTTTAAAGAGGTAATGAATAGCTGTAGAAATTCTCCAGCACGCACTTATAACCCAACTTCTCGTACAATCGCTGGCCCGAGTGATTACTATGTGCGGTCATTAAATCTATCCTACCGGCGCCCTGCTCTTTGGCGTAGATGGAAGCATGATTCGGTAGTGTACCCTGAGGTCTGTAATTTATTTCTTTAGCGATGTTCGTTTGGCTTAGGCGAAGTGAGCGTAGCGAACGAAGCCAAAGCCGGTTTTTCTGGATTAGGTGTTGAATGTTGAGCCATC
>WLWV01000128.1 GCA_012103395.1 Gammaproteobacteria bacterium | reverse complement strand
TGATGGCTCAACATTCAATACTAAAGCCTGAAAAACCGGCTTTGGCTTCGTTCGCTACGCTCACTTCGCCTAAGCCAAACGAACATCGCTAAAGAAATAAATTACAGACCTCAGGGTACACTACCCTAGATTAAGGAAGCTTCAGCTCAATGTTATTTTTGTTCCCCACTTCCTCTAATTTTCACTCCCATTTTGAATCCAGAAAGTAGCAAAGAAAGATGGGTAAAAACCGATCTCCTTAGGTTTATGATCGCAACCCCGGGGAAGTAACAACCCCTCCTCGTCCAACAGTTCAGCTAATGTTGCCTTTGAACATCAACCTAGAGCATGGACTTAGATCATGGGGCAACGCAAAGATGGATTTCGAAAAGGGTTTGAACGGTTGAGACTTCGGTTTAACTACCACCCTTGAAGACGTGTTGTGAAAAATAAGCTCGAAATACTCATCTATCGAGATTAATATCCATATTAACTTCTCTTTTAGATCCATTTTTTTCTAGCCTTTTCTTCCCCCGCGACGTTATGCTGAGGTCTCTTGTTCTCAGTCCCCTCTACTCTCGGGTTATAGACGCCATATCGGAGCCATTACATGAAAGTTGTCCAGACCTATCCCCAGCGTTTTTCAGAAATAGAAAATACCTGGATCACACTCGCTGATGGTTGCAATCTAGCAGCCAAAATCTGGTTACCCGATCAAGCCTCCCCTGAAAACGAGAACCACCAACCGGTTCCCGCCATTCTGGAATACTTGCCCTACCGCAAAAGGGACGGCACCCATGAGCGAGATACCATGACCTACCCTTGGTTTGCCGGGCACGGCTACGCCGGGGTCCGAGTGGATATCCGGGGAAATGGTGATTCAGATGGACTAATGCACGATGAGTATTTGCTGCAGGAGCAGGATGATGCATTGGAGGTCATTGAATGGTTGGTCAATCAACCTTGGTGTGACGGAAATGTTGGCATGATGGGTATCTCTTGGGGTGGATTTAACGCGCTTCAGGTCGCCGCACGAAAACCTAAGGCGCTAAAAGCCATCATCTCACTGTGTTCCACGGACAATCGATACACTGACGACATTCACTATAAAGGTGGTGCTTTGCTAATGGAGAATTTGGGTTGGGCTTCCACCATGTTCTCTTATTCTTCTCGGCCACCAGATGCCGCCCTGCGTCCTGATGATTGGAAAGAGGTTTGGCTGAATCGCTTGGAAAACACGCCATTGCTGTTGGAGAAGTGGTTACAACACCCTCACCATGATGAGTTTTGGAAACACGGTTCTATCGACGAGAATTACGCGGATGTAGACGCGGCGACCCTCTTAATTGGCGGTTGGCATGACGCATATAGCAATGCCATACCACGAATGCTGGAACACCTTCAGTGCCCAAGGCAAGGCATTACAGGGCCTTGGGCGCACAAATATCCGCATTTTGCTGTGCCGGGTCCACAGGTTGGGTTTCTCCAAGAATCACTTCGTTGGTGGGATTACTGGTTGAAAGGAATTGACAATGGCGTTATGGATGAACCGTTGTACCGTGCCTATCTCATGGACAGCGTTGCCCCTAAACCCAGTTATCCAGCGAGATCGGGGCATTGGATCGGTGAAACTAGCTGGCCCTCCAACAACATCGATATTGTTAAGTTCTATTTAAGCCCCAAAGGACTGAGTCAAGCCACAGGAGAAGACGCTTACTACACCATCAAATCTCCTCAAGATACCGGTGTCAACGGCGGCGAGTATTGCATTATGTGGCTTGGACCAGACTGGCCCACGGATCAGCAGGATGATGATGCCCGCTCACTAACGTTTAACGCCGATGTCATATCCGGAGAGCTGACCCTTTTTGGTTCACCGGTTGTGCACCTGGAAGTCGCAGCAGATAACACTAGCGGCCACATTACGGTTCGAGTCTGTGATGTCGCACCCAATGGTGAGAGCACGCTGATCACCTACGGTGTCTTGAACCTAGCTCATCGCAATGGACATGAAAACCCCGTTCCCATGATCCCTGGGCAAACAGAACAAATTCAGTTCAAATTAGACGATTGCGGATACGTAATCCCCGAGGGCCATCGAATTCGGGTTTCAATCGCGACTTCTCACTGGCCACTGATCTGGCCGGCCAGCGAAGATACCACCTTCACCATCCATAGCCCCAATAGCTTTATCGAACTTCCGATTTTCGATCAAACAAGAAGCCAATCAGTGACTCTGCCAGAACCACTCATCTGTGAGCCTTATGACCACGAGGTGTTACAGCCCTCTGACAGCTATCGCCGATTGACGAAAGACATCGCTGGCGAAGTCACCGAAGTGGAAATACTCAATGATTTCGGCAAGACAAGGAGCAATTTACACGGTTTGATTAAACATGAAACCAATCATGAACGCCATCAGATTAACCCCAATGATCCTAACAGCGCAAAGTCAGTCATTAAGGGTATGCAATTTTTACAACGAGATGACTGGAAAGTAAAAACTGAGACAGTCACTGAATTAACCTGCGATCAATCGAATTTCTATATTAAAGCCAGCCTCACCGCCTATGAGAACGACAATATTGTGTTTGAGCGAAAATGGGACACCCATGTCAAACGACAATACAGTTAGTCGGAATCTCATTGATCTGCTCCTATCAGCGATCATATGAGCAGCTCAAGAATAGCGTCAATTAAATCAGGCTAATCAATATGATAGAACCCGAAGCGCTGGACTCGATTCAACAATTTCGAATTGGGCAGATTCGTTGCTGGTTAGAAAAAAATGATTGCGCCGGGATCATTCTATTTGACCCGGTGAACGTTCGCTACGCCACAGGAAGCAGAAATATGCAGGTGTGGACCATGCATAATATCTGTCGTTATGCGCTGATTCTACAGAGTGGGAAAATCGTACTGTTTGATTTACCAAGTTCGATGCATTTAGCTAAGCACCTCAATCACATCCATGAAATCAGACCCGCATTTTCACCCGACCATGTCATTGTCGGTAACCGTAGTCAGGAAATCTCGACTCGCCTAGCCGCCGATCTAAAGTCCGTGCTAGCGGACTCCGGAGTAGCAAAGGAACGAATCGCTATTGATCGAGCGGATCTTGAAATCGTGTTCGCGTTTCAACGGGAGAATGTCAATTTAGTCGACGGAAAACCCATTATGGACCGCGCGAGGTCCATTAAGTCAGTGGAAGAAATAGCGGCCTTGACAATGTCGCTTCGGACTTGTGAACAGAGTGTTGCAGATATGAAAGCCCGATTGGAACCTGGTATGACCGAATCCCAAGCAATGGGGTTGATGATAAAGGGTTCCATTGATCGTGGCGGAGAATACCCAGAAACCCGATTATTAACCAGTGGGCCGAGGACCAACCCCTGGTTTCAGGAAACCTCAGACCGGGTAATTGAAAACGGGGACATGCTCGCTTTTGATACCGATATGATTGGCCCTTTGGGGTTTTATAATGACATCTCAAGAAGCTGGGTCGTCGGGGATAAAAAACCAAACGACACCCAAAAGCGGCTCTATAACCTTGCCCATGAACTAATTCAACATAACTTCTCCTTGCTTCAACCTGGGATGGGCTTTTTGGACTATTCGGACAACGCCTATCAGCTGCCTGGCAACTGCTTACCGAACCGCTACGCAGACGTCGCTCATGGCTGTGGGCTTGGCGTTGAGTATCCGTTAATCTGGTATCGGGAAGATGAACAATGGGGTGCTTATGACGGCGTTTTTGAAGAAAACATGGTAGTGTGCATCGAATGTTACGTGGGTGAGTTACACGGTCACGAAGGAGTGAAACTTGAACAGCCGATATGGCTAAAAGCGGATGGTCCTGTATTACTATCTGAGTTTCCCTTGGAAGAAGACTACCTCGTTTAGTCGAAACCCAGTTTTGTCAAAATAGATACTGTCCCAATCACTATTCTTAAGCCATTGCAAGAATGCTCCATTCCCATCAGCTAGACCTGTTCAAAAGCTTGGAGCCGATCAAGCCGTCCGTCACTTATGTGGATCACTTCCTGCCCGATCACGACGAGCTATTCTGCTATCTATCTGCGAACATTCACTGGAATGCGAAATTTAAATCTAGAAAAACCGCAATGTTTGGCGTGTCCTATGGTTCCGATGGCAAAAATTATCAATACAATACCTTACCTGACTTCTTAACTCCCTTGTGCAACCGCATCAAAGAGCGTTTTGGGTATCGCCCCAATAGCTGTTTGATCAACAACTATCCCGATGGAAATCACTACATCAGCTACCACTCAGACCAAGACATGGACATGAATAAGCACACCGGGGTTACCATCGTATCATTAGGAGTGGTTAGAGAAATGGCATTTCGAAACACCGCCGACCCGACACTCAAGTGTTATTATGCCTTGCAACCTGGCTCGGGGATGTATATGGATGACGCAGTTCAATTGGATTGGCAGCACGGTATTCCTAAAACAAAAACCGCTGGACACCGCATTAGCTTGTCTTTCCGTTCTTTAGTGGTGAAATAACAGCAGAGAAGTCGCTTAAGCTAAAGGCACTTTTCTCCATTACCATCGTTAGTAATAACATCAATATCCTGATCACTAATTCGGATCTTGGCCAAAATCACGAATAAAAGCGACCCAACAGTCATAGGTGAGACATAATATTGAGTATCTTCCCAAGCGGATCTCGAACGAAAAAGCGTCGTACTCCCCATGGTTCATCGCGTAGCTCGTAAACGATTTCACCGCCAAACATTGTTGCCTTTTTATACACCGCGTCCACATCATCAACATCAATGGACACATCCGGAATGACAGCGCCCGCCCCTCCCTCAGACATGATGGACAACTGCGGGTGGGAGACCTGATGTGATGCCAAAGTGACAATCCAACCTTGATCCATCACCACATCAAGGTCGAGCACCTGCTGATAAAAAGCCTTGGCCTGTTTTCCATCACCCATGGGGAAGTTAACAACAATTCGATTTACAGTCATAATTTGATTATGTTAACCAATAAGTCGGGGGTAGAGGTAGACCCTTGATCCAGTGGTGATGAAATGCCGAAGTTGCTGCTGTTGACACAATATTGCAAAGCAGTCACTAATCGGTCTGATACTCAACCGGAATCCTCTCTCACTTCTATCGGGAGGCCTTATCCCAAAGAGGCCATAACGCTTTGCATTGAAATAGAAAACTTATCCACCAATTCATCAATCTGATCATCACTAATGATAAAGGGAGGGGCGAGCAGCACATGGTCGCCTTGTCTTCCGTCGATGGTTCCTCCCATGGGATAGCAAATCAAGCCCGCCTCAAAGGCCATCTTTTTAAATCGCTTATGCACAGACAAAGACGAGTCAAACGTGGATTTATCTTCTTTATCGCGCACTAGCTCAACGCCCACAAAAAGGCCTCGGCCCCGAATATCCCCAATGTGCGGGTGCTCATCGAACTTACCGTGAAGTGCCCTTTGCAGTTTTTTACCTTGCTCGTTGACGTTGTTCAACAAACCCCGATTCAATATCGCCTGCACCACGGCCCGACCCGCCGCGCATGCCACGGGATGCCCCACATAGGTATGACCATGTTGAAAGAACCCTGAGCCCTGCTCCACCGCCGAGTAGATCTGCTCAGTGCAAATCATCGCCCCAATGGGCTGATAACCCGCCCCTAGCCCCTTTGCAATAGTCACAATATCTGCGTTGATGTCATCTTTTTCGTGGGAAAACAGATGTCCCGTTCTCCCCATGCCACACATCACCTCATCAAGAATTAGCAGTATCCCATAACGATCGCAAATCTCCCTAATACGCTTAAAGTATCCTTCCACAGCAGGCACCGCTCCCATGGTTGCGCCCACCACCGGTTCAGCCATAAAAGCCATCACCTGATCCGCGCCCAGTCTAAGAATTTCCGTTTCAAGTTCGTCCGCCACGCGATGGCCGTACTCTAATTCACTCTCTCCTTCTTTTAATCCTCGATAGGGATAGCAGGGCGAGATATGAGAAGTATCGATCATCAATGGAGCAAACGGTTCTCGGCGAAGAAGATTCCCTCCTGCCGCCAGCGCACCCAGCGTGTTGCCATGATAACTCTGTAATCGAGCGATGACTTTTCTACGATTGGGCTGCCCGATTTCGAGAAAATATTGTCGAGCTAATTTTATCGACGCTTCCACAGCTTCCGAGCCACCTGAAACGAAATAAACTCGATCCAGATTACCTGGTGCGTGCTCAACCAAGAGATCGGCCAGTTGCTCTGCGGGCTGGTTAGTGAAAAACCCAGTATGAGCGAAGGCAACCGCTTTTAGTTGCGCTTCGATGGCTGCGTTAACCTCGGCATCACCGTGCCCAAGACAGGACACTGCGGCACCACCCGATCCATCGAGATATTCTTTCCCATTCGTATCATAAAGATAACAGCCTTGCCCCCGCGCAACCGTTGGTGAATTCTGATTTGCAAATCTTGGAAAAACATGACTCATGGATAACGCTCCCAATCGGCTTAGCGTTTGAATTACTGGTCAAATAATGACCAGAACCTGAAAGAGCAATTGAATCACAAATTGGTGAAGTTTATGCGGATAGATTTCAGTTTAATCAACGTCAACAAAAATAACGCAAAAAGCACCCAAAATTAAGACCACAAATCAGTGCTTAGATAGCGCTCTCCAGTATCCGGCAAGATCGCCAGTATCGTTTTTCCTCGATATTCCGCACGCTTGGCCAACGTCAACATGCCATAGGTTGCCGCCCCACACGAAATACCGCAGAACAGGCCCTCTTGGGTCGCAAGCAATCGAGTGGTCTCATAAGCTTGCTCGGTGGTGATCTGAAGAATGTCGTCATAAGCCGATTGATCCAATGTATCGGGAATAAACCCCGGGGCTGTTCCCATGATTTTGTGTTTCTTAGCAATCCCCTGACTCAGAATCGGTGAGTCAGCAGGCTCTGTCGCAACGATCTTAATATCAGGATTAAACTGTTTCAGGTATCGGGACAATCCTGATATGGTTCCACCGGTTCCTGTGGTCAAAACAACAGCGTCCAAAGAATCACCAAAGTCTGCCCAAATTTCTTCTGCAGTTTGTTTGTGAGATTCTGGATTGGATTGATTAAAATGCTGCCCAATGAAGAAGTAACCTTTCTCTGCGGATAACCGTTTCGCTTCTTCGATGGCTCCCACGGTTCCTTTCTCCGCAGGAGTTAAAACCACCTCTCCCCCGTAAATTTTTAGAATCAGTTTACGCTCCTCACTCATGTCTTCTGACATCACGAAAACAGAACGATAACCTTTCACCGCAGCCACCATAGCAAGACCGATACCCGTATTACCGGAAGTCGGTTCTATTATCGTATCCCCTGGCATTAGTCGACCATCGGCTTCCGCATCTTCAATCATCTTCAATGCAGGACGATCCTTAACCGAGCCGCCGGGATTAAAACTCTCCAACTTGACCCACAACCCACTACCAGACGAGCGATTTTGTTCCTGTCCATCGGGAACAACACTCAATTCACTACCTAGGCGATTTAGCTGCACAATGGGGGTTGAGCCAATGACTTCTAAAATGTTTTGATATTTCATGTCGGTTACTTTGGAATTGACAAGCTATAATACCGCAAATTGTGCATTACCCAAATTTTGTTACCCTTGAAAACGGACCTACAGTCATAAATCCCGAGAATAATTTTCTTTCGCAAACCCACAGTGGAGAATTTTCACACCATCGATTTCAGGTTATGCTCACCCATATACTAAATCCATCACCATACTGAGGACCCCGTGTTTATGTTTTCGCTTTCCATACGCAATACCGTAAAAAAGCACCAAATTGCTCGCGAAGCCACTGTGACCATCCGTTTAGACGTGAATAGAATTTCACTGCCCCCCTACACCAGCTAAACCTTCCCTATTACCGATGAACGAATCCGATTACCGCAGAAACGTTGGCATCATGCTCATCGATGACAATGAAGAAATACTAGCCGGAGAAGCACGATACTATCCCGGAGAATGGATGATGCCCCAAGGGGGAGTTGACGGAAATGAAACTCTAGAAGAGGCGCTATGGAGGGAGCTACTTGAAGAAACTGGGATTTCGAAAAACCAAGCAACACTCATCAATCAACATCCGCAATGGCTATACTATCGACTGCGCAGGCCGTTAACGGAGAACAATCACACTTTTCTAGGGCAGAAGCAACGCTGGTTTCTACTCCATTACAACGGCCCTATCCCCAATGCACAAGAGATTGTAGAAAAAGAGTTTCTGCAATTTAACCGAGTTACCCCTAAGTGGTTATTGGCACATTCAGCACCGGTAAAGGCTGATATCTACACCCAGCTTTTCGCCTATTTTTTATGATCCCATGAGGGAAATGGAGCGGCACGATAAATGGGAAGATAGATGGTCGTCTGCAATTCACAAATTAGATAGCCCACAACCCAAGTCAAACTAGTCTTTATCAAGTATCATCGGGACCAAACTAAATTCGCAAGGCCGATGCATTTAACCGTCGTCGCTTTTCGAATTCCAACTAAAAACGAATATCGTCTTTCACGAAAATCACCGAACCCTACAACCCACCTTCATGAAAACCGTTCTTACAGGCATCACCACCACCGGCTCTCCTCATCTCGGGAATTATATCGGTGCAATCAAGCCCGCTATCCACGCGAGTAAGGATGATGAAACTCGATCTTTCTATTTCCTCGCAGACTACCACGCGCTGATTAAATGCCAAGACCCGGTACAGGTTCATCAATCAACACTGGAAATTGCTGCGACCTGGATGGCTTTTGGGTTAGATACCGAAACGGCCTATTTCTATCGTCAATCAGACATCCCCGAAGTCGCCGAGCTGACCTGGTATTTAACCTGCGTCGCCGCCAAAGGATTAATGAATCGTGCTCACGCGTATAAAGCGTCAGTGCAGAAAAACACAGATAGCGGCGAAGACACCGACTACGGCATCACCATGGGCCTGTTCAGCTACCCCGTCTTAATGGCCGCGGACATCCTAGTTTTCAAAGCCCATGATGTCCCCGTGGGAAAAGATCAAATTCAACACGTCGAAATGGCCCGTGACATCGCTCAACGGTTCAACCACATCTACGGTGAACACCTCGTCTTACCCCGAGCCGTAGTCGACGAGGATACTCCGGTTCTCCAAGGTCTGGATGGGCAAAAAATGAGCAAAAGCTACAACAACACCATCCCATTATTTGTCACGGAAAAACAGCTAAAAAAGAAAATCAACCAAATCAAAACCAACCTCCAGGAACCCGGCGAACCCAAAGACCCTGACACCTCCGCCGTATTCCAAATCTGGAAAGCCTTCGCCACACCAGAACAAACCACTTACATGAGAAAAGAATTCGAAAACGGAATTGCCTGGGGAGAATCAAAAAAACAACTGTTCGAACTAATCAACACCGAACTGTCCGCCCCAAGAGAACGCTATAACGAATTGATCAGCAACCCAAAACATGTCGAAGCCACCCTACTAAAAGGTGCCGAACGCGCCCGAACCCACAGCCAAGAACTCCTCACTAATTTGCGCAATGCGGTAGGTATTCGCCCTCTTGGATGAAACTCAAAGGCCGATAAAGAGACAGGCTAAACACGATAACTATAACTAGGGTCAGTGTCGTAATAATCCTAATACTCCTCCCGCCTGGAAACGCCAAAGCGATGGCTGACAGGGGATTCGACGACTTTCTCCTGATCACTATAGTTCATCATTCTATACTGTCAGGCTAGGTCGGGTGTTTCATATCCTGTTTTTTGGGATCATTACGACACCGACCCTAGTTACATTCTCCCTGGAGTTTTCAGCCAAAGATAAAGGTTAAAAAACAGGTATCCATAACCTAGTTCTCAGAGGGTTGTTTAACGATTCTCAAATAAGGCTTAACGGTTTTCCATCCGTCGGGGTACTTCTCTTTCGCTTCTTCATTAGAAGATTGTGCAACCCTACGTCTGTAACTTTGATTTAGGTTGAGTCATTATCGTCGTTCCACACGATATATCGCTTGTCGGCATTGCTCCATTCATCGTCAATCTCGACGAGGATGGCACTGACAA
>WLWV01000127.1 GCA_012103395.1 Gammaproteobacteria bacterium | reverse complement strand
GCTTGTCAGTGCCATCCTCGTCGAGATTGACGATGAATGGAGCAATGCCGACAAGCGATATATCGTGTGGAACGACAATAATGACTCAAACTAAACCGAAGTTACAGACGTAGGGTTGCACAATCATATATTTGGTTGCCGCGATGACCGAAACGTTAATACCTAATTCAAGGGGGCGAAAGAAAACCGGTGTGGCCCAAGTGTTGTCAATGATAGTGACAATATTTTTTGACTTTGCCACTTCTACGATCGCAGGAACATCCTGAATTTCAAAGGTTAACGATCCTGGGCTTTCAAGAAAAATACATCGGGTATTGCTCCTACAGAGATGGGTGATTTGGCTGCCCATCATGGGGTCGTAGAATTCGACTTCCACTTGGAGGCTGGAAAGCATCCGATTGCAAAATCCGCGGGTTGGCCCATAGACCGTGTCAGCGACTAAGACGTGATCACCTGGTTTGGCGAAAGCCAGCAACGCCGTGGTGACGGCGGCGAGACCTGAAGAGACAGATAGGCCGCCGTACCCCCCCTCGAGATCCGAGATAGCATCTTCCAAAGCGAAGGTGGTGGGTGTGCCAAACCTCCCATAAACCATGGCACCAATCTCTCGGTCGGCAATGGTTTTTGATCGAAGTTCCTCGAGGGTATCAGACACAATGGTAGAACCGCGATAAACAGGCGTATTGACTAACCCGCGTTGGCTCGAAGGTTGACGCCCAGCATGAAGTGCTCGCGTTTGAATCTTAAAACGTTTTTCGTTCATTTTTCGATGATTGAATAATCGGATTTATTGGTAGATCGGTAATGATCGATAAGTTAACGAAGGCGACTAAGTTCACTGACAACGACGGACAACATGGCAAAGTCAGGTTGACCCTCTTCTTTCATGTTTTCAGCCATATCTCTGATAGCGATAACTTCCTCGTGGTAGTTCGAACGCCATTTTCTTAGCGCACTTGACGCGGATTCATCTGTCTTCAGGACGTTGATGACGATGTCAGTATGAGCTGTGCGAAGATCGATGCCAAGGCTAAATTGAGCTCTTTCATGCCAGACATTTTTTGCCGACAGTGATTCGATGGTTTCTTGCAGCCAGTGGAAACCTAGGAGTTCTGATAATTGGAAATAGATATCTAGAATCGCCTCTATTGATGTGTCTGTTCTGATCGCGATATCAGTGATATCCAAACCTCGGTTGAGCAACGTAAAGGTGGCGAATCGTTTTGCAAGTGGCTTGGGTAGACCCTGTTGGTGCCAACGATTGGAGAGTGATTCGTGTTTCTGAATAATCACTGGTGAAGTCGAATTTTCGATTTTTGTGCTCAGTGCCTTAGATGATGAGTCGAATCGATCTACCAATTGTTGGAGATCAAACTGCTCTGGCGTGTTTCTCAGGATCCATACGATCGATGCTTCGGTGACCTGACTCATTTGATGTAAGCATTTTGACTGTAATTTCGCTTCTACTTTGTTGTCCAAAGACTGAATGGAAAGTCGAAGGGGCTCTGTTGCGAGAATGTCTCGCGCGGCGATGTAGGAGCGAGTGATTTTCTCTGCGGAATCGCCAGTAAGCTCCGACAGTCGTAGATGGAAGGAAGGCCCCATGGATCCGACCAGCTCATTTGCAATCTGTGTCGATATAATCTCCTTTTTCAATCGATGAACTTGTATCAACTGCGGATATTTTTCACCGAGTAACACCGGAAAGTATCGAACGATTTCTGGCGCTAGATAGTGAGATTCGGGTAGATCGCTATCCAACAGTGATTGGTATAGATCCATCTTGCTATAAGAAAGTAATACCGCTAGTTCCGGTCTCGTGAGAGATGTTCCAGCTTCTCTACGCTCCTGCAATGTCTGATTGTCAGGAAGGTATTCCAAGCTTCTGTTAAGCTGACCCTTTTCTTCAAGGATCGTGATGATACGGCTGTGTTGTAGTAAGTGTTGGACACCAAATGTGGCTTCAACGCTCAGAATCTGTGTTTGAATGTAATTGTTATTCAGCACAAGTCGGGCGATTTCTTTCTCCATCTTGGCAAGGGTGGCATTTCGCTCTTTTGCTGATAGCTTGCCATCTTGCATTGCCGCATTGAGTAGAATCTTGATGTTGACTTCATGGTCTGAGGTATCCACACCTGCTGAATTATCAATGGCATCGGTATAACACAGTCCACCACTTTGGTTGAACTCGACTCGGCCGAGTTGAGTCATCCCCAGATTTCCCCCTTCGCCAACCACTTTACACCCTAATTCATTCGCATTGACCCGTAAACCGTCATTCGCGCGATCTTGGGCATCTTCATGGGTCTCCGTTGACGCTTTTACGTAGGTGCCAATGCCACCATTCCACAGTAATTCGATGGGTGATTTTAGAATCAGGTTGATTAATTCATTAGGGGTATAACTGGCAAGGGGAATGCCAAGCGCTTCACTGGCTTGAGCTGATATTTCAATGGACTTCAGATCTCTGGAATAGAGACCTCCGCCTTGTGAAATGAGTTTTTCGTCATAATCGATCCAAGAAGACCCCTGCAAATTAAACAATCGCTTTCTTTCCAAATAGCTCGATGCTGCGACTGGATTAGGGTCAATGAAGATATGCATATGATTAAATGCAGCGACTAATTGAATGTGTTTAGATAGCAACATGCCATTACCAAACACATCACCACCCATGTCTCCAATGCCAACCACGGTGAAATTCGTGGTCATGATGTTTTTTCCGCGTTCACGAAAATGTCGTTTCACCGATTCCCATGCACCTCGGGCCGTAATCCCCATTTTTTTGTGGTCGTAGCCCACTGAGCCACCGGAAGCGAATGCATCACCCAACCAAAATCCATAGTCCTGCGATATGCCATTTGCGATGTCGGAAAAGGTGGCGGTGCCTTTATCCGCGGCGACAACGAGATAGGGGTCGTCTACATCCAAGCGAACAACGTCAATGGGAGGGATGACTTTGTCGCCCATGAGGTTATCCGTTATGTCCAGCAAGCCGCTAATGAAAATCTTATAACATTCAATCACTTCTCTATGAATATCTGCTCGGCCTGTAGTGGGCAATTCTTTGGCAACGAACCCACCTTTGGAACCGACAGGCACGATCACTGCATTTTTGACTCTTTGCGCTTTAACCAAACCTAACACTTCGGTACGGAAATCCTCTGGGCGTTCTGACCAACGCAATCCACCACGAGCAACCTTGCCACCACGAAGATGGACACCCTCTACCCTGGGTGAATAGATAAAAACCTCAAACTTTGGGTGGGGTTCGGGAATGCGTGGGATGGAACCCGAATCCAGTTTGATTGAAATGTAAGACTTGAATTGATTCTGTTCGTCGAGCTGAAAGTAGTTAGTTCTTAGCGTGGCATTGACAACATCAATTAAAGCCCGAATGATACGGTCTTCGTCGATGGTGCTGACTGTTTCCAGTTGAGTATTGATCTTCGACACTAGGGAGGAAACCCTCTTTGGTGTGTATTGAGCGCCTTTTTTTACTTTCTGACGGGTGGTTTGGTTCTGGGGATTGAATCTTGCGTCAAAGAGTTGGCTGATAGTGAGGGCTAACTGTGGGTTGCTGACCAATGCGTCGATGATGTAATTTTCACTGTAACGTAATCTGATCTGCTTTAAGTATTTATAGTAGGCCCGGATTAGGCTAATTTGGCGCCAATCGAGATTGGCTGATAAAGTGAGTTGATTATATCCATCATTTTCTATTTTTCCCTTTGAGCATTGAATAAAGGTAGATTCAAAATACGTTGAATTCTTCTGAAAATCAAAATCCCCCCCGTCTTTTCTGACGATAACAAAGTCATGAATTTTGAAAACATCACCGTTTTTTGTGCTGACTTGATAAGGCCGTTCTCCAAGTACCCTTGCTCCCATGTTCTCGAGAATCGGTAAAACATCGGATAGCGGTATCGAGCGTTGCAGTGAATAAATCTTAAAACTGGCTTGGCTTGTATCCGTCTCAGCGGCATGAACTGAGTGACCAAGTGAGGCATGAAGTTTGCCTTCCGCGAGCGAGGGTAGAATGGCTAGGTCGGTGACTGCGGTGTCTATTGTAAAGTCCTCACGATAGGCGCTGCCAAAGCCATTTCTAAACTTTTCCAGCAAAGGAATAAATTCATCATTCCCGTATTGCACCCTTAGAGCTTCATTTAGCTGTTCGTCCCAGTCTTTAGCCATCTCTTGAATATCTGCTTCAAGTGCTAGATGGTCGACGGTCCTTATCGCCGGGGTTGAGCGATGGATGATGTAGTGTATTCGAGTTAGGATCGATTCTGAAAAATAGACATCAAAAGAAACGTCATAGGCATCCAATTGCTCACTAAGGTAGTCCTGTATGCGTTGGCGTAGTCCACTGTTGAATAAGTCCTTTGGGATATAGACCAGACAGGAATAAAAGTGGCCACAAAGATTCTGATGCAGGTGCACCCGGGTTTTTCTTCTTTCCTGATTAAGCAGAGTCATACATAAGCTATAGAGACTCTTGATATCCATTTGGAATAACTTACTTCTGGGTAGGGTTTCTAATGTGGTTCTGAGGCGTTTGTATCCGTATCCACCAGGCCTTAATCCACTTTGGGTCAGTACATAATTTGTTTTATTTCTTAAATGCGGGATCGATGGGGTTGGTAACATCGCCGAAGAACCGGAAAGAAAACCCAGAATACAGCTGACTTTGCGGCGTTTTATTGGTTCAGCATCATTGGATTTGGACGCGGGCTCGAAGCCGTGATCGAATAGAATGCAGTCCATGTGACTGGGGCGGTGAATGGTCGAACATTGCCTTGATTTGGTGAAGATCACGGGTGACGTTGCACTAAAAATGATAGGGGGAAGTATTTCCAGAACATCGTTTCCCTCGTTTTTTCCGACTGCTTTTAGCACCCCGAGTAATGAGGTGTTATCCAATAAGGTGGTTTTTTTTGTTCCCTGTTGAGTGACTTCTAGCTCACAATAGCCCAAAAAGGCAAAATGGTTTTGAGTCATCCAATCGAAAAATGCACCATATTCGGCGAAAACAGGCCCTTTTCGATCGGACTCGACTAGCATGGCCAATTCAGCGGTATGATGGCGCATTGCTTTCCAATCCCTATAGACAATGGCGATATCATCGATGACTTTTTTTAGTTTTTTTGATAGCGCTCGATGTTCGGACTCTGGTGTATAACTGATGCGTATTTGAATATAGGACTCAATGAGCAACTTAACATCTGATTTTCCTTTTCTTGACGTTTTAGCTAACGATTCACTGTGCTTGTCATGATACTTCTCGATGTCAATAACGTGATGATCGCGTCCTCTGGAAACGGAGAAAATGGGATGTAGAAGGCTGAGGGGTGTTTTATTGATGTTGTTGAGTTTCATCGCCACCGAATTAACAATAAACGGGCGATCTTCGGTGACGATGGTGATAATGGTGTCCACACTGCCCTTGCCCGATGTGTCTTTGGCCTCGTTCCCGCCTTCATTGGAGATCGTGATGAGCGTTTTGCCTGGTCGCCGAATCCGTCCAAGCTCTCGGTGCTGAAACGCGATTTTCTTAAAAGACGGCGCTTGCTTGAGATTGAAATCCTGTCCCGATAGTCGGTGGAAATAGACTTTTAAAAAGCCAATATCCTTAGGGGATAAAGCGTGTTTACTTTTTTCCTTTAGTGCTGAAATAAGTGATTCAGTGACGGAGTTCTTCATGGTTTCAGATCTTAGCTGTTCTGAATGCAGAGGTGTTCATTAGTGGTGAATCCTGTTGGTCACAGTTAATGTACCTGACTTCATTGTGTTTTCAACTTAAGCGGTGAAGCAATGGGTTTTGGAATTCCAGGATGTGCTCGAATAGTCATCGATTAGGTATTAGATAAGACAGTCTTTATCTATTGTCTGTTGTCGTTTCTTTCTCGGATGTTATCTGAATTTCATTAATGGGGCTTTTCTCTCACTAAACAGGATGATTAAACCACTGGAAATGATCAGTACACTACCCGCAAGAGCGACTAAATCTGGCCAATCTCCCCAAAGCTGATATCCCCAAAAGACAGCGAATGGCATTGCGGAGTATTCGAAAGGTGCCACCACGGACACGGCTGTGATCCGATAGGCCTAGGATAGCAGGTAGGTTCCGACACCCACTAATAACCCGCATAATCCTATGATCAGAATATGGTGATTTTCGGGCCATGTCCATGCCCTTAGAAGAAATTCTAGTGATACATTATCCGAACCACTAAAGCGGCCGTTGCCGAGAATGAGTCCGGACACAGTGCAAACGAGGATGAACATTATCTGAATGTAAAAAGCGAGAGTGGAAGCTCTTTCTGATACCCCCCAACTTTCGTGTGAGCATTTGTAAGCATGCATAAGTAAACGCGGCCAAAAGGGGAAGCACGGCTGAAACCGTAAACGTACTGTGCCCTGGGCGTAGCATGATGATCACACCGACCATGCCTGCGACGATTGCCATCCAGCGATAAAACCCCACCTCTTCGCCGAGTATGGGTTTTGATAACAGGCAAATAAAAATTGGGGCAGCAAAAAATACCGCGACGGCATCTGCTAGCGGCATATTGGCTAGTCCAAGAAAAAAGAACATATTTGCCAAAACAAATAAGAGACCTCGCAGTGCATGTAAGACAGGACGGCGTGTTCGTAAAACTTGTATTCCGCCTTCAATATAAACGATGGCCATTATGATGATCAGTGCAAATCCTGCTCGAAAAAGCATGATTTCATGCAATGCATAATGAGGACTTAGCCATTTAATGATACTGTCGCTACCCGTGAGTAATGCAACAGAGCCCAATAGGCTAAAGATACCGATGGATCTTGAGCTTAAACTACTTAGCAAAGAAGTTGCCATTTAAGAAAGTATCATGCAGAAGTTGCCCAGAAGAGATTGCCCGGAAAAGGTCGAAATGGGAGGTGAAAAGCGTGAATGAAAAGTGGATAGTGGCATAAAATAGGCGTCTTAAACAGGACTGCAGGGGACTCCTAGATATGTCACGACGACAATGACATCCGTTATTTCTTGATATGTTCGAATTCTTTATTGTGGAAACCCCAAACTCATTCAAAATGGAAAGGCCATTATCCATTCTTGTCCAGAGCATCATCACCACAGATGGTTTTGACTCGGATCAGATAGGTGCCCGCTGGTCCAGTGTGTATGCCGACGAATCCACTTAATCTGCCTGATTCAGATGTTCGTAGAGGCTTCCAAAACAAGATCACAAAAATAAGACCACAAAAGTAAAATCATGAAGTATCCGTTTTATATCCTTGATGTTTTTAGCTCGCGCCCCTTTGGCGGGAATCAACTTGGGATGCTCCCTGATGCTCGAGGAATCTCGACGGATGGAATGCAGAAAATCGCGCGGGAGTTTAATTTCGCGGAAACCACCTTCGTTTTTCCTCCGGTGGATCATAAGGCGACCGCTCGGGTGCGTATTTTTACGTCCATGGCAGAAGTCGACTTCGCGGGCCATCCAACAGTTGGAACCGCCTGCGGATTAATCTACGGTGGGCATACTTCTTCTCGGGAAATAATCCTAGAAGAGAATATTGGTCCAATAACAGTGGAGGTCAAGAACCTTGATTCCAAGGTGAATGCCGAGCAGTGTGATGAGGTGTTGACGGGGATGTTAACCAACACAACAGCGTTGGATTATCCCGATGAAAAACCGGATCTGTCTGCACTAGCTCAGCTGCTAGGACTTGATGCATCAATGATCATTGATGGGTGTTATGGAAGCGTCGGATTAAAGTTTTGTTTTGCCCAGTTGTCATCCGAAGAAGCCGTGGATGCTGCTGTGATAGACAGGGCGAAATGGGAGAAGTATTTGTCGGGTGCATGGTCACCCAATTTGTTCTTCTTCTCTGGCGGACTGACGAACGGAGGACAACTCTACGCTCGTATGTCAGCGCCGGCACTGGGAATTGAAGAAGACCCTGCCACAGGCAGTGCGGTCGCAACACTCGTTGGGATTGCCGCAAAAAATAGTGGGATGTTTGATGGTGATTTTTGCTTGAGCGTGCTGCAAGGTGTGGCCATGGGGCGTCGAAGCGAAATGCAGGCAAGTGCAACTGTCGTGGGTGGCGAGGTGAGGTCTGTGAGTGTGGGAGGCGCCAGTACATTGACCGCCACAGGTGAAATCGAAGTGGAATCGCGGTGGTTAATTTAGTGCCTTATCTGCATTTCGTTCATCAATGAGGAAAACAGAGAGATGCAAAATAACGAAATGAAAAATCGAAGACGAGTGTTTGCTATCCGACGCTTAAACCTTCTGGAACTATTTGTCTTGTGTGCCTTGATTCCCGCCAAATTAGCCTTTGCGGATTCGATGTACGGCTTGGCAGATCTCGTGATCTCCGGTGGGACGGTATATACCGTGAATGAAGCGCTACCCCGGGCCCAGGCGGTTGCGGTTCGTGACGGTGAAATTATTTTCGTTGGTGATGACGTGGAAGTTCAAAAGTACATATCCGAGGACACAGAGGTTATCGATCTTGAGGGTAAGATGTTATTGCCTGGGTTTATAGATACTCACAACCACGTCTTCGAAGGCGTGTTTACCGCTGGAAATGAATGTGATTTGTTATCTGATAAGC
Organism: Gammaproteobacteria bacterium; assembly: GCA_012103395.1. Taxonomy (GTDB): domain Bacteria; phylum Pseudomonadota; class Gammaproteobacteria; order Arenicellales; family Poriferihabitantaceae; genus WLWV01. The sequence continues at coordinate 1,545 of WLWV01000127.1, read as the reverse complement.
ACCTCAAGAAACAAATTCCTTATCTCAAAGAATGCAAGGCTCGAAACCCTGATCCAGGCACATGGATCACCGGTTATGGGCATCAATTTGAAACGCTGATGGGTAATGATGAGAACACAAACCCAAGGCAGGTTTTGGATACCATTTTTCCTGATAATCCGGTGGTCATCATGGAAGAGTCTTCACATTCAATGATCGTGAACTCAATGGCCTTGTCGCTGGCAGGGTTTGATCGTGAATCTGAGCATCCGGTGGGGGGAAGATTGATGTATGACGCGCAGGGTGAATTGAATGGTGTCTTATTTGATAATGCGGGTGACATCATAATGGAAATGGCGTGGAATAGCCGGAAAAACCCATTTGAAGGTAATTATCTGGGCCTGATGGGCGGTATGGCTGAAGTGGTTAGCTATGGAATTACTACCGTTGGTGATGGACGATTATATTGGCGAAGGGGATGGTATGACGTTTGGCAATCGGCCAGGGAAAATAATGATTTGATTATCCGTGCCGCGCAGCGGCCATGGATTTACCCTGACATCGATATGGAAGAACAACTTGGTTTTCTGGGTAAAGTGGCCACGGATGGAATTGAGGGGCTTCTGGTTTTGAATCAGGTGAAGCTCTACAGTGATGGCATTTTGCATTTTGGTACTGCGAAATTGTTATCGCCATACGATTTTAGTTGGCAGAAAAACTTGCCGCTTGGCCTAAATTACATTGAAGAAAACCACTTGGTCGAATGGCTAAAGAGACTGGATGAGGTGAATCTCGGCGCTCATATTCATGCCCTGGGCGACGGTGGAGTAAGGGAAGCATTGAATGCGATTGAGGTGTCTCGTAGGAATGGCTCAAAACAGCTATACAGTATGACTCATCTGGAAATGGTTGATGATCAGGATATTCCCCGTTTTGCCTCTTTGGATGTCGATGCAGACTTTCAAGCTGGCGCTGGCTTTTTTGAGTACACCGACTGGGCAACAGACTATATTGGATATGGTCGATCACGGACAATGATGCCTATGCGAGACGTCTATGATACAGGTGCAAATGTGACATTCAGCAGCGACTGGACGGTGAACCCTTTAAATCCACTGGTCGCCATTGCTCAATCAGTAAAGTTGAAAAAGTCCAAAGGTCTGCCTGATGTTCATGCCGCAATCAAAGCGGCGACGATCAATGGTGCGAAAGCGCTCGGTTTGGATTCAATAACAGGCAGTATTGAGGTCGGCAAATCGGCTGACTTCGTTGTCCTGAAAAAGGACATTACTGATCTTAGCTGGCGGAAGATTAAAAAGACACGGATCCTAACGACAATTTTGCAAGGTGAAACTGTCTATCATATTGATGAACCATGAATGACTGAGGGCCAAGTCAATTTTCGGTAAGGTTTGTTTCTAGTTGGCTGGGAGCCCATGCTGATTGTGCAACCCTACGTCTGTAACTTCGGTTTAGTTTGAGTCATTATTGTCGTTCCACACGATATATCGCTTGTCGGCATTGCTCCATTCATCGTCAATCTCAACGAGAATGGCACTGACAAGC
>WLWV01000010.1 GCA_012103395.1 Gammaproteobacteria bacterium | reverse complement strand
GCTTGTCAGTGCCATTCTCGTTGAGATTGACGATGAATGGAGCAATGCCGACAAGCGATATATCGTGTGGAACGACAATAATGACTCAAACTAAACCGAAGTTACAGACGTAGGGTTGCACAATCTAAGCATTTTTGGGTTACGCGATAAATAGGGTTTTGCCGAATGGACTTTTGCTTATGTATTTTTCGATACTATTTTCTTTTCTAGATTGGAATTCCCATTTCACTGACGAATCTGCGCGTTCCCAACACAGACTCGTGTCAGGTATCTAGCGAAAACTGCAGGCCCTAGAAAGCAACCGTTTCAACCCCATTGCTTCTCTCACCACTACTGAAAAGATCAAGCCCCTAAAAGCCGAACAGTATCGCATCAATATCACAGAGAAGACCCCAACGAATTCCTGATGATACCTTAGGGTCAAGGATCCAACCCTGTGCGCTTTTTTTGTCACTAGACTGACAGCATATCCCAACTAATTATCGTGTCTTCCTCTATCGCAATCTTCGCCTTAGTCCCAGCTATCTTGTCTATTTCGAATGGTGAAATACCATGAGCGGGTCGTTTTGATATTAGTGATTCCTTAGTAATAGTCTCCCCTATGGCGATGGGATGAGCTGAAACTAGGCTTCGTCGAGCCTGTTTCCTAGATTCTCCTTCTTCGCTAAGCGGTGTTTTCTCATAAGATCCAATGATTTCTTGAGCTCGCCTTACTCTAGCTTTGAAGTGTTTAAGATCCGTCATGTCCATTGCATGGTAATGGTCATTCCCTGGCAGGGTTTTATCATGGCTAAAATGTTTTTCAAGGACGCTTGCGCCAAGCATACTGGCTAATAGCAAATTTTCCATATCCCCAGGAAGTGTGTGATCAGAGTAACCAATTAGCGTATTAGGGAACCTGTTTTTAAGATCAACGATCATACCGAGATTTGCATTTTTGTCTGGTGTTGGATAGTTCAAGATACAATGCATCAAACATACCGGTGCACCGTACTTCTCAAGGAAGCTTGCTGCACGCGATATTTCGGATATTGTTGCTGCTCCTGTAGAAAGCAGAATTGGCTTTTTTTTACTTCCGATACTTTCTAATAAGGGTTGGTTCGTGATATCGGAAGAAGATATTTTGTGAACTGAAACCAATTCATCCAAAAAGTTGGCTGACTCAAGATCAAAAGGGGTAGACATAAATTCAATACCTACTTGCTCACAATGTCGTTTCAGTTCCTCATATTCTGGTTTCCAAAAAGCATCATATCTCTTAAAGAGTTCATATTGATTTTTCGCCTTTTCTTTAGAAGTATCCCAATAGGCGGGGCTATTTTTGGAAGCAATTAGATGTGCTTTGTAGGATTGAAACTTAATGGCATTAGCGCCACCTTCTTGTGCTTCATCGATAAGTTGTTTTGCCAAATCCATTGAACCTTCATGATTCACTCCAGCTTCCGCAATCAAATAGGGGTCGGGTATCTGCCCTATTTTTTGGGCATTCAACAGCTGTTCAAATTCAATCATTTTGAGAGGAAGCAATTAGCTATGGTTTTTCAAGACCGTGTTTATCAGATAACAGCTGTGAATATACAGACATTTTTTCTTGATCATTTGTCAAATTCGACTCATGCCGGCGATATCGATAAAGGGGAAGAATGATATTGTAGACTTCGAACCTTTCCTGAAACCGTATCCTTAGGTCCCGTTCTTCATGGGCTCGAAACTTCTTGTCGTATAAGCCTATATTAACAAGGGAGTCGAGACGAAACATAATACCACAAGCAATCGGCACTTGTTCAGCGTTGATTCTTTCAACATGATTTTCCGATTCGTCCACCAACACATAATCAACAGAGACCGCTCCAAACTGATGGTTATAACTGAGGAACTGTTGTTGCACCCATAGCAAATCGCTATGGACATAGTCATCTGCGTCGACAAAAACAACATACTGCCCCCGAGCGTTGCGCACTCCAATATTACGGGCTTCGGACAATCCAACATTCGTCTCTAGTTCGATTGTTCGGATTAAGTCACCAAAACTTTTTAACACCTCTAAAGAGTGGTCACTACTATTATCATCAACGATAATGACCTCGTAGTCTGATTTCTCGTAGTTCTGATCTAATAGACTTCTGATAGCTCTGCCGAGATATCTGGCATAGTTATAGTTAGTAATAATTACCGAAACCTTCATGACATTCGTTTGGTGAGTTCATTTTAAGACTTTCCTGAGAGTGCGCGATCCGCCTGAGTGTGAAACACTGTTTGTAGTATTGCAAACTCCCAATACGACGAGACCTCAGCATAACGTCGCGAGCGAAGAAAAGGCTAGGCAAAACAGGCGAAAAAGCGCAGCTTATACTTATAAATGAGCATTTTTAGCTTGTTTTAACAACGCATTTTCAAGTGCAGCAGTTATGCTGAGGTCTCATGACATATTTCAAAGCTTCTAAATCACTCCTAATCTATTGATCTGGGTTAACAACGATGAGCAGGCTATTTGCTCCGTTATCCACTCCATTCATTGCTCGATTGCGTATCCCACATCTCTTTGTACAATCCCGGCCTGTCTTTTAAATCAGCATGAACCCCCTGGTCCACAATCTGACCTCGATCCAGAACAATGATACGATCAGCATTTACAACGGTAGAAAGGCGGTGGGCAATCATCAAAACCGTCCTGACACGGTCCAATCCATACACTGCCTTTATAATATTTTTTTCAGATAACACGTCTAATGCACTAGTGGCCTCATCTAGAATAAGCACCGATGAGTTTTTCAAAATAGCCCTTGCTAACGCAATTCTCTGTATTTGTCCGCCCGATATTTTCAGCCCTCTTTCTCCTAACGGTGAGTCGTATCCATCCGCCATCTCACTAATGAACTCGTGAGCATAGGCGATTTTGCACGCTGCGATAATCTGCTCCTCAGACGCGTTCGGATTAGCAAATAACAAATTTTCTCTAACGCTTGCGTTAAAAATTAGATCACTTTGAGAAACAACACTAAAGCAGGAAAACCAAGATGCAGGCAACGCTTTCCCAGAAGGGACCTCATGGATACTGACTTCTCCTTCACTAGGGTCGTTTAGACCTGCTATAAGATCAATAAGGGTCGATTTCCCTGATCCAGATCGACCGACTATGGCTAATTTCTCTCCACGCGAGATAGTCAACGACACATCATTGATAACCCCTTCTGATTTTTCGCTGTACCGAAAACAAACTTTATCCAAAGTAATTGCCTTCCAGTCGTTAGGAATTTCTATTCCTGTTGTTCTTTGAAAACGTTTATCATCTACACGTAGAAATTCTGCCACATACCCGAGCATCGGTGCCACCTTAGCTAATTGTGCTCGAATAATATTCAACTCAGCAAACCGTCCGCCACAGCGATATAAAACCATAACGTATCCCAATAGAGTAGGTAACGGCTGGGAAATGGATGCAAGTATTTGGTAGTGCCCAACCAGTAAGACACCAACACCAATGAAAAGTATTACCGTTTCCTGCAACGGTGCTAACAAACCGACAATAATAGCCCCATCACGCTTTAATTTATTTCCTCTCCAAAGGATGTCTTTAATCGTGGACAATACCATTCGATCATTCCCGTAAAGCTTAATCAGCTTGATAGCAAGCAGATAGTCGATAGAGGTTTTTGCCAACTTTACTCCATTCTTCGTCACTTCTTTGCCAACTCGTCCCAACCGTCTTAATAGTGGCAGGATAGCAATAGACATCACAATCAATATGACTGAGGAGAATACCGATAACTGCCAACTCATACCCACGAGTAAAACGAAATAACCCAAAAATGTACAACTCGTTACGATGATGGAATTAATGGCTGTCAAAACCACTGAAGGAGCCGCCGCATGGCCAAGGAGAGATTGTTTATCTCCAGCAGAGAACTGACTGATACTCTGATAATGAAGACTCATGATATGCTCCATCACTCGAGTTTGGAGATAGAAAACGACCTTGCTTTGTAAATAGGCATTAACAACTTGTGTCAAATACTGCACGCACGCTTTTATAACCTGTCCACTAGCTCCTAACAGCAAAAGCAAAATAAACATGCTCTCCTTGTCAAAATCAACGCACAAATCTAATCCTAAAAAATCGACCACACCAGAAATTTGCGCAGAGCATTGTTCGTTTTCCCCTGTGATAACAACCACGCTTAATGCAATGAGTCCAACAGACAGTCCTTCGAGAAGTCCACTCAGAACACCCAAACTGAAAACGCTGCAAACTCCGAATTTGAATCGACTAATGGGCTCTAGCGTGAGCCAAAGTATTCGCTCTGTGGATATCGACATATTTCGAGCGAATAGCCGAAGAACACGATTAGTCAGGCTTCTAAACATCGGTTGTGTTTAGTTTTAAAGTTACTTTTTCAACAAGCATTTGTATAAGGCCATTTCCTTTTTCACACATTCAGTCATGCTATAGCGCTCCTCAACATCAGTCCTAGCCTTTTTACGAATCGCGTTAAGTGTCTCATCAGGCAATCCGAGGACTTCCTGCATACATTGAGCGATATCATCCCCACTCTGTTCACAAAGGAACCCATTCTCGCCATGTTCGATCAACTCTCGATGAGTTCGAATATTCGACGATATCGTCAATAGGCCAGCAGACATTGCCTCCAAAATAACTTTAGGCATTCCTGACGCGTGAGTTTGAATAATCATAAATAGATTATGTTTCGCTAATATTTTTGGAATCTGATCATTTCCAACATTGGCAAGGAAGTTGACATCCAGACCGTGCATCAACACGATTTTCTCAAGCTCAACCTTATATGGCCCATCGCCAATAACCGTTACTTCACAGGGTCGATTAAGCTTTGCCAATCCGTGCAGTACTCCCTGGAAATTTTTCATTTGTACCAATCGACCAATCAATACAATTTTAAGTTTCTCCTTGACTGATACCGGATGATCTTCGTAGGAATACAGTTTCTCATCTACCGCATTGGGGATGACTGTGATTTTTCTCGGACTAATTCCGTAATTCTCTGAAACGTATCGAGCGTCAGAAGGAGTCACAGCGATAATCGCATCAGAAAAACGAAACCCAAGCCACTCCATAAACAGCGCTTTTTTCATACGCCATCCTTGAAGCCCCTGCTCCTTAATCATCATTTCCTTGGTTCGTACCCAACCACATCGAACCACAAATCTTGATCCTCTAACCAAAATTCGTCCAAGCAGGCCAACCAATGATCCCTGGGATTGGTTAGATTTAAAAATCGTCGTTTTTCTAAAAGACTTCCAATGTAAAAATGGTGCCAGCACGGCATAGATCAGCAGATGATTGATCTTTTTTTTTGGCAGTATCCCTACTTTCCCCAGGTATGGCTGATGCTGTTGATCATTTTCACCATAGGTCAAAAACTCAACATCGACATCATATTCATTAAAAAGAGAATAGTAACGGTTTTCCCGGGCGACAAGTCCTTGTTTAACCCAAGTATCCAAGGTCGTTCCAAACGAAAAAAGTAACATCAACCGCATAGGAATACTCGGTTAGTTTTTCTAGAAATCAAATTTGGTAGTATCCTTTGTACCACTCAACAAATTTGGCCACTCCCGTCTCAATGGTAGTGTCCGGTTTGTAACCAGTGTCATTTTGCAAGCGATTGGTATCGGCTTGAGTAGCTGGAACGTCTCCTGGCTGCATGGGCATAAAATTGTAATTCGCTTTCACGCCCAAGTTTTCTTCTAACACTTCGATGTAGCGCATCAAATTTTGCGGTGCGCTGTTTCCGATGTTGTAAATTCGATAAGGCGATTTACTCGTCGCTGGATTTGGTGATTCGCCCGTCCATTCATTATCACTTTCGGGAACCCGATCGATTACCCGCATAACACCCTCAACAATATCTTCCACGAAAGTAAAATCTCGAATCATGTTTCCATTATTAAAAACTGGAATTGGCTCTCCAGCCAGAATTCCCTTTGTGAATAGAAACAACGCCATATCCGGTCTACCCCAAGGGCCATAAACGGTAAAGAATCGCAAACCGGTAGTAGGCAAATTGTATAAATTGGAATAGCAATGGGCCATTAGCTCATTAGCCTTTTTACTTGCAGCGTACAATGAAATAGGGTGGTCCACATTGTCCGTCTCAGCAAAGGGCAACTTAGTATTAGCGCCATAAACCGAACTAGAAGAAGCATAAACCAAATGCTCAATGCCATTGTGTCGGCAACCTTCGAGAATATTACAAAAGCCAACAATATTTGAATCCACATAAGCATGTGGGTTTTCAATAGAGTAACGCACACCAGCTTGTGCCGCCAAATTTACCACGGTGTCAATTTCATTATTGGAAAACAACTCCGCCACTTTTTCCCGATCCGCAATATCGAAATGTGAACAAGAAAAGTTGTCACGATCTTGCAAACGGGCAAGGCGCGCTTTTTTCAAGTTAACGTCATAGTAGTCATTCAGATCATCAATACCAATTACCGTGTCCCCACGATCTAGCAATCGATGGCCCAAGGTAGAACCGATAAAACCTGCTGCTCCAGTGATTAGTACGCGCATTTTCTCTTTTTACTCCGAGTCTATAGTGACCAGTATTTTCGTTCAGCCTGGCTAAATTCTTCTTTCGACTTAATGCCTTTTACATCAATAAAAATCCCTTGGGGCAACATTCTTTCTACGTAAGTTTTAACGCTATGCGCTGCCAGTTCCGCATGAGGAACCGCAAGAATGATTGCCGCTGCCTTGGGTAATTCGTCCCAGGACTTGAGGTCAACACCATACTCACGACGAGCTTCCGAGGTATTCGCCACAGGATCATGAACGGAAACATTGAAACCGAAGGCCTGTAATTCACAGATAATTGTTATCACCTGGCTATTGCGCAAATCTGGGCAATTCTCTTTAAACGTTAAACCGCAAATAACAACCTCGCGAGAAACCGAATTTCCCGACGATGACAATATCCCTTTGATCGTCTTCTCAGCAATGAACTTACCCATTGAGCCATTGATTCTGCGGCCGGCGAGAATAACTTCAGGAAGATAACCAACAGATTGCGCCTTGTCAGTAAGGTAATATGGATCGACACCGATACAATGCCCTCCCACAAGTCCCGGTCTGAACTTCAGGAAGTTCCATTTTGTTTCCGCCGCATCCAGAACTTCATTAGTATCAATATCTAGACGATCAAACAAAACCGCCAATTCATTGACGAAAGCAATATTCAAGTCCCGTTGTGTATTTTCAATGACCTTGGCGGCCTCTGCGACCCGAATGCTGGACGCACGATGAACACCTGCATCGACCACTGAACCATAGATTTCAGCTAATTGATCCAATACCAATGGGGTGTCACCGGCCACTACCTTCACAATTCTCGTCAAGGTGTGTTCCTTGTCACCCGGATTAATTCTCTCCGGCGAATAGCCCACATTGAAATCATCTAACCACGTCAACCCAGAAGCTCTTTCAAGCTCAGGCACACACACGTCCTCCGTTGCACCTGGAAAAACAGTGGATTCGTAAACAACGATGGAGCCCTTCTTTATTTGCCCACCAACGGTCTTGCTAGCGGAAACCAATGGTGTCAGATCTGGGCGATTCGAGGCGTCAACCGGTGTTGGGACAGCGACAATATAAACATCCAGCTGGGCCAGTTCCTCAGGGCCATCCGCAAAAACTAACTGGGATGCTTCGATAAACTGATCAGGAGAAACTTCTCCGGTAACATCGATACCCTTTCGATAGTCGGTAATTTTCGCCTGACTCAGATCATACCCGATCGTATTATATCGACGGCCCAGCGCTACCGCTAGCTGGAGGCCCACGTATCCAAGTCCAATTATTCCAATTTTAATACTCATGATGACTTGCCAAGGACTATTGCGGATTCCGATAATATTTGTAAATACTTATGGTTTTGGCGCCCCCAATCGATCGGTTTGATTCTATGGACGCTCTACCACCCACGCGAGCAGTGAAGAGGCACGAATTGTAATCTGACAGAGGAATACTGTCTAGTCCGTAAAGCAGCGAAACCCTGAACTGGAAAATGTAAATATTGTTATTTTTCAATGAGTTGATTCACAAATCTCGCCACCAAGCTTAGCATTTCGATCAATCCCATCGGTTATCTGCCAGCCTATCATCGACCTGAATCCATTCATGTGTACCTCCCCTGGAGCAGACACCCTCGGCGTATGAAAGAATGCCATTAATGATAACCATGGGATGCAGAATCACGGTTGGCCATTTTCACTAACCTAGCGCTACCTTCGATAGAACGCCCTTTGTAAGCTCAAACGAAACAAACCTAACGTTTGCCGTTTGTCAGACTCCGATAGCACTTGAGATAACGTGGGTTTGAGTTGGTCATCGACAATTTATTCCGTGAATCAACTTCAAAGGTGGATACGATAAATCGATATGTCCGACAAGGTTTCAACTAGCTCAAAGTAGTCTGAGTTATTTTTTATAAACACCAGAAAATCTTGGCTATACCAATCTGAATACAACCGAACGTTAGTGGGCCAATGGCCGGAAACACGACCTGTTTTACTCACCGATCCTCGTCGCTGATTCACCACCAATAATCCGTCAGCATAAGATTCAAAATCTTCAAGTTTGTAATTCGTACGATTGGTGTTTAACGCACCGTGTCCATAGAACTTGTGTCCATTGTATTGATGCTTGGTAAATGCATTGACGACATAGCCGGTTATCTGATCAGTTAATACTTGAGTTTTGGAAATCCGTTCTAGGTGAGTAATTAGATCATTCAACAATCGCTGATCCATATCTTCATTCACTGATTTCAACATTCCAAATTTGTCGTATTGGTTATTGACGAAACTGGTATTGAATGGCCACAACAAGGTAAAGGAGAGAATGATAAACAATCCCGAGATAATCACTCCAAGCTTGGAGGATTGGATTTTTTTCATTGAAAAATCAGCCCACCAAGTAACCACAAGCAATGCTAACGCCAGTTCCATGGGCACGATGTAAACTAATCGCCACACCACTTCGGGGTAAGTCATCCGCAGAAAAAAATCAATGAACACTGGATTAAACACGGTCCATAACGGTGACCATATTCCCGCAGCAACCACCAAAGGAAATGCGACCTTTCGCGCATGCAAAAAGTAAGCCAGATATCCCCATACACCCCAAACTGTCAACACTTGGTAGAACTGCCCACTTGGCTTAAGGATAAAAAGGTGTTTTAGAATTGGAGCTGTTTGGCTAACCGGCATCAGCCAGCCACCTTCCAAAGCGTAGTTGCGAACTCGTGAAATATACAAATACCCATGAAGTATCAGATATCCCACGATCACGAGAAGAAACGAAGCACAGATGATTTGTGCCGACCGACTATTTCTCAGTCTTGGCCCCAAGTCTTGCCAAGGATAACCAGTTCCGGAAAACAACCAACGCCAAAACATTGCGCCCGTCAGGAGAACGGCCATTACCCCAATGAATAGTACTTCTTGATGGTGCAGCAACATCGTTGCAAACGACAGAAAGCCACCAAGCAAAACCGTTTTCAAAATACCGGTTCGCCCTGAAAGAAAATCCCAGATCACAATGAGTACCGACCAATACCCAATTAGTGCCATAAAGGATGGTGCAAAAACATAATAACGAACATAACTGAAAGGCCCAATACCAAAATGCAAAACCAAAAATACCACGGCTAATATCGCCGCCCAAGTCCGTTGCAAGTCACTGAGTTTAGTGTCCCGGAACAACCGCATGGCAAACCAGTAAAACGCAGTAGTAAACGTGGCAAAGTTCACAACCCAAATACTGTTCATAGCCTGCTGAAAATTGGTTTTAGTTAAACTAATTAGCCATCCACAGAAATGGTACCAGTGATAGTTCGGGGTAGTTAGCACCTCTTTTTTTATTTTGAACGCCCAAATCTCACTTGTACTCCAATGCTCTACTGCATTCCCAATTTTCAGCATATGCCATAACGGATCACCGGGGATTTCCATATAGGGGCCAACAGTAATCGCATAAAACAACGATACGGCCAATACTACTGAGGGTAGGATGAATTTCCACTCTATGCCCGTCGTTATCTGCGACCAATCCACCTCTCGGCCAAGTACTGGAAACAAACGGCCTAACACGACCGCTAGCAGACAGAACACAAATAGAAAATAGCTCGTGGAAAACCAGGAAACAGGCAAATCAGCCAAAGAGAAAAGAACACTCAAACCAATAAAAAAGCCTAATGAAGCAATTGGGTATAAATACCCGTTAGCGATGCCCGTGATTCGAAACAGTGACAGTATTGTCCAACCGGGAATAATTAGACAAAAGGCATATAACAGTGCGAATAACATTTATCGGCCCCGACCAAACAACACGACTCTGATTGTTTTTAGTACGATAAAAACATCAAGCATCAACGAAAAATGGCGAATATAATAAAGGTCATACTCAAGTTTTCTTTCTGAGTCTTCCTGACTAGCGCCATAGGGGTACATCACCTGCGCCCACCCAGTTAAGCCCGGTTTTACCACGTGGCGATACTGATAAAAGGGAATCGCTTTTTCCAGCTCAGTCACAAATTCGGGACGTTCTGGTCTCGGACCAATAAAACTCATGTCTCCACGCAACACATTCCATAATTGAGGTAACTCGTCCAACCGGGTTGCTCGTAGCACCCGACCAATACTTGTAATCCGATTATCTTCTTTCGCCGCCCATTGGTGCCCTCCTTCCTTTTCAGCGTCCGTGACCATGGTACGAAATTTGTATACCCGAAATAGCTCACCGTTCACTCCCACTCGAATCTGGCTATAAAATGCAGGGCCTCGGTCATAGGCAAAAACGACCAAACCAACCAAAATCATCATAGGGAATAGTGTACTCAGAAGCATAACTGACAATATGATGTCCACAACCCGTTTCGCACGAAGTACAATATCGTGGTGAATCAAACCAAACTCTGCACTGGTGGCAAACCACACTTTACGCAAAAATTGTAACGGTACCTTATAAAGAAACCGCTCATAAAACTCCGCCACATTAAAAACCCGCGTACCACCCAGCCTAATAGCGATAAGTTCGTGGGCGATTGCGTCATCAATCATATCGGGCAAAATAATCACACCTCGTAAAGCGGCGCTGTCCACATGGTTGAGATCATCGAAACGCCTAAACTGCCCTTCACCATAGATCACTTTGAAGTCCTTCGCGATAATCTCTCCGTTTTCTTTGTCACCGATCACCCCCCAAATAGGCTCAGTGGTAACTTTTTGGATCAATATCCTCAGAAAAACCCTTGATATCACCAACCAACAACCAAACGTCAGCATAGAAAAGATAAACTGTGTTCGCCAAAAGTAGATGTCAGTTTGAATCAACTGAGTAACGTATCCAATTGCGGTAATCACAACGCCGGAGAACAGTATGGCAATACTCATGTTTCCCGGGATGTGAATGAAGGACAATTGCCTTCGAATAACATACCCACTGAACAGATAAACTGATAACAAAGAGATCAAAATGATGACACCTAGGCCGAAGGCGCTACCCATTTTGTAGCTCCCATAAACCCAATAGCTGTTCAAGTAGAACGAGGCGACAAGGAGCATTGCGTCAGTAAGCGTTAACACACTTATCCAGAATAACCGAGTGTTGGAATTGCTCATGAATCTGATATTTTCTGATCTGGCTCTGTTAGTCGCTCAAGTATTCGCTCGGAAACGAACGCAACATCAAAAAATGCGCAACATCGTTTTCTAGATGCCGCACCCATGGTATTACAAAGCGCCGGTTTTAGAATGAAGGCTTCCATCGCTTTTGCCAATTGTTCCACGTTGCGAGCTTCAATCAAATATCCATTTTCTTGATCCACAACCAATTCTCGACAGCCTGGCACATCCGTCGTGATCACGGGGCGACCCATTGACATTGCTTCTAAACCAGACCTCGGCAACCCTTCTCGATATGAGGGCAACACAAACACATTCGACTGCAGCAAATAGGGTCGCACGTCCCGTGTTTCGCCAAGGTATTCGATGGTTCCTTCGTCATGCCATTGATCAATTTCGTCCTTATGAATTGCACTTGGGTTACGATCCAAAGGACCCAACAAACCCACCTTTATTTCTGGATAGCTTTTCTTCAGAGACAACGCGGCCAAGTAGTATTCCTTTAGGCCCTTATCTTTAAGCATCCTACCGATATATAAAAACCGGGTTTTCCCTTTCTCAGGCACCTCCGGCCTCCCATAGAAGTGGTCGGTATCAATACCCGTTCCAGGCAAAGTAACGGATCGGCATAAACGGGAAATGCCCGCTTGTTTGAAAAGTGCAGAATCATCCGGGTTCTGAAAGAAGAACAAATCCTGCTTTCGCAACACCAAACGGTACCACATCGTCACCATTGATCGGATCGCTTTCGCCAATGGGGTTTTCGTCAAAAAAACGTACCCTAACCCAGTCACCATATTTCCAATTAGCCTGACCCCAGCAAGTCTTGCAGCAAGGCTGCCGTAAAGACAAGGTTTAATACTAAAGTTTAGTACCACATGGGGTTTGTATTTTTCATATATTCGATACAGATCCCAGATAAATTTTGTTTCCTGCAAGGGGTTCAGACCATGCTGATGAATGGAAATAGGCTCATACACCAACCCCGCCTCTTCGAATGCTCCCTCATCTCCATCACGAGGGGTAACACAGACAACTCGCTGATACTGCTTCGAGAGATCTCGCAAAACTTGTTCATAATGTAGCCACAAATAGCGCGAAGTATTGTGGCACACCACAATGGTCTGCCTCTGAGTGGTGGATCTGTCTAACATGCCCTGCCTATCAACCATTCCCTGATCCCAATGCTTAACTCCACAGTCTTGCCCTTCTCGGCTCCATGATGATTAATGAATGAAATACTCTGGGTATGATTCGACCCACAGCGCTGCCCCAAAATTGCGCAGCACTCTGTTTCTTGCCCATTAAATCTGAAGACGCAGGTTTCATTCTCGCCAGTTTTCATACCATAACTGAAACATCAACACATTCCAGAGAAAGTGCTCTGCCCCCGGTTTACCATTTTGAAAATCATTCCAAACGCTCATTACCCGATCGCTATCAAGAAAACCATCATGCTTGATTCGGCTAGGATTAATATGACCTTCCGCCCATTGGCGGAGAGGGCCGCGAAGCCAATTTCTAAGCGGAATAGCGAATCCCTTTTTGGGTCTCTCTATCAATGATTTCGGCACCAACTGATAAAGTATTGTACGTAGCGCCACTTTGCTGTGAGTCTGGTAATCCCCATTATCAGATCGCAACTGCCAGGCGGTTTCCACTATGTGGTGATCCAGCAACGGAGCACGCAGCTCAAGGGAAGAATACATACTAGCGCGATCGACTTTGGTGAGGATGTCATCCGGAAGGTAGTTATGCAGATCAAGAAACATCATTTGATGGAGATATGGCTCCCCAGACAGTGCTGGGCGAGTTAACGCATACTCAGGTTCACTCCCACCCAATACAAACCTCGATGGATTACAATGCGATGAGATAAGCCCACGGTAGAACTGCTGGCGGTCACTCTCAGGAAGTAACGCCGCTAGACGTTGAATTTTGCCGAGATGCTGGCGAATGCCATTCGGCAAAACCTGGCTGTCAGCGGCTGCAATCAACTTTAGCAGACTAGCCACAATTCCTCGTGACGTCTGAGACATCCAACCACAGCATCTCCAGACCTTTTCCGCCCAATAGTAACGCTCATAACCGCCAAAGAGCTCGTCTCCCCCATCTCCAGACAAGCAGACAGTAACATGTTCTCTCGCCATGCGACTGACCAATATCGTTGGCAGTTGGGACGAGTCACCGAAAGGTTCGTCATAGATTTGTGCCAAATCGGGAATGATGTCCATGACCTCCTTGGCGCTCACTATCTGTTCATGGTGATCCGTATTGAGGTGCTCAGCAACTGCTTTAGCATAAGGGGCTTCATTAAAGTTTTCATCTTCGAAGCCAATACTAAACGTCCGCACCTGTTCGCTACTTGACCGCTGCATCAATGCAACAATGGTGGAAGAGTCCACGCCACCGGACAGGAAAGCACCCAAATCAACATCTGACCGCATTTGACGTTCGACCACACCCTGCAGTTGGACTTCAAAATCAACCTGATTCATTTTCCTACCAGAGTCACTCGCTTTGTGCACCGGTAATTTCCAGTAAGCGGTCATTGCGGACAACAACAGCGCTGGATTTTCTATATACCGACGAACACCTTTCACATCGATATCTAGCATGGTTCCAGGCGGCAATTTGAAGATATTCTGATAAATACTCTGTGGTCCAGGAACATAACCATGACGCAGAAAAAGCGTCAACGACTGAAGATTCACATCGGGTTTAACATCAAACACCCCATGCATCGCTTTCAATTCTGATGCAAACAACATTCTGTTTTCGTGGCAGCCAAAGTACAGCGGTTTTTCACCCAGCCGATCCCGTGCAAGGTGAAGTACTTTTTGCTTTTGATCAAAACAAAGAATGGCAAACATTCCTTCAAGTCGGCTTACGGCGCCATGAAAACCCCACTGTTCAAAAGCGGCGGTCAAAACCTGGGTGTCACTGCTTGGTGCAAAATCATTACGATACTTTTGCAACTCATTAGCGAGCTCGACGAAGTTGTATATTTCACCGTTAAAGGTCATCGCATAACGTTTGGATGACGACAGGATAGGCTGATGCCCCAATTCGGATAGTTCCAAAACAGCCAACCGTCTTTGCCCCAAAGCGAGCTTCTCCTCACCGCAAACCCAAGCGCCTTCGTCATCGG
This sequence comes from Gammaproteobacteria bacterium, assembly GCA_012103395.1. Lineage (GTDB taxonomy): Bacteria > Pseudomonadota > Gammaproteobacteria > Arenicellales > Poriferihabitantaceae > WLWV01. The sequence goes on along the minus strand of WLWV01000010.1, from coordinate 18,188 downwards.
GGCCACGTCGCGATAGCGCATCGTTCATCCGCTTAATTGTTTCATTTAGCCCACGCTCATCCGTTTGATGACTCAGATCGATGATGCCGGTTATTCCACACATTTAAGCCACCCGCGAAGAGAGATAAGACCAATACAGCTGATCGTATCGTTCTACCGTTTTACCAAGGGAAAACTGGGTCACCATCCTGTCTCTAGCCTGATGTTCCATACTCTCTTTGTCGTTAAAGGATAAGCCCAGTGCTTGTTCGCAAGCATCCACAAGCCCCTTCTGATCCTTCACACTCACCACAAATCCCGTACTTCCCAATACTTCGGGCACATCACCAACGTTGGTTGAGACACAAATCTTCTGGCAAGCCATTGCTTCTCCGATAACATTCGGCCAGCCTTCACTATCAGACGTTAGCACCACCAGATCCAGTGCATTCATAACGTCTTCAATGTCATCCCGTTCTCCCAAAAGATAGCAGCTGTCAATCAAACCCAGCTGTTCAATCATCAACCGCAATTCTTGGTTTTCGCTATCCATTCCACGGCCAATCATTACACCTCGAAAAGGCTTTTCCAGGCGGGATTTCAAAGACGCCATTACCTGTAGGAATCGACGGTGATTCTTTAATGGATCATATCGCCCAACGATACCAATCAACATCGTCTGATCACGCAACTGCCAGTTTCCAAACCATGCCTGTCGCAAGCGACCGCGTGCCTCGTCATTGGGGGTAAACCGGTTTGTATCAATCCCGTTTGCGATCACATAGCTTGACTCACATTGATAACCGATTTGTTCGTGGCGTCTTTTGGCTTCATGACCGCAATAGATAATTGAGGATGGCCACTTACTCGACACCTTGGCGTTAATTCGTTGATTGAGTGCGATGTGCTTTTGGCTCGACACCCAACCTGTTTCGCTCTGCCGAATATTCCAGATCACTGGGATATTCTGTTTCACCGCCACATAACCTGCAAGTAGATCTGCTGCATACAGCCAGCTTTGAATTACGGCTGGTTGATAACGCTCGATCAGGTTATTTAGTTTTGACAGTCCACGCCAAATAGATGCGTTGCGAGCAAGGTGAAGACAATGAACTGGAATACCGGCCTGGTTAATCACGGCGCCCAGCACACCTTCATCACGTAGGGACACCACTACACATTGATGGGCTGTATTTTTCAACAATCTCACCATCATCTTTTCTGCACCACCCACGTTAAGCCCGGTGATGACATGCATGATAATTCCAGTCGTCATTATTCGATGGTCTGGGATGAGTTTGGCCCCTTTACACTTGCAATGGATCGTGTTTTTCTCTGGGACCATGTTCGTTGACAAAACATGGCGATAGGACATAACAATATCCAGTCAGTCATCATATGATGGCGCAACGCTTGACCATGATTAGTAGTACCAACGTTCCAGAGAAAAGTCAGGCTGACATAGATCACTAGCAATAGAAGCAGATATCGGTAATGTTCCTCTTCGCTCCCCTTCCTGCTGCACCATATTACAATTACGGACACGATGCCCAACATACGTAATATCCCTCCTACCATGAGCACCGATGTACTCATTAGTTGGTAATTGCCGGTTACCGGCCAACCCATGTAATAGAAATAAGAACGCGTTAACGATAACAACATGCTTATCCAATCAACAAAAGAGAACGATGCCCTATAGCCTGTAGTGGGATTGCTCGACTCCCCTGCCTCTCGATACAAAGCCACTGATTGTGGAATAGAGTCAAAAATCATGGCGAAATAGTCGTCTCCACCCGTTGAAGGTAATAGGAAAAAAATTGCTAATCCGAATGTAAATAGAAAAATAACCAACAGTAGAAATGAGATACGACTTAAAAAAACATCGGAACAACCATTGGCCCCAGAAACAGTTTGTTGGCGCCATGTCATAACACCATGCAAAAGTATCAGTCCAGCTGCGCCAACCAACCCATAGATCATCATCACCTGGTGGAACAACCCCATGATCATCCAAGAACAACAGGCAATCAATATATCCATCATTGCCTGATTTTGTATGCCTCGAATAGCCAGAAAACTACCCAACATAAAGAACAGTGTCATCCAAGGCTCCCGAAGAGTAATCGAACCATAGATCAGTCCACTCGGAGTTAAACCATACATCAATATTGCCCCAGCGAGGATTACCATATTGTTAACTTCCAAAAGGCGAAGTACACGAATCAAAAGCCCTGCGGAAATGCTGAAACACAGAATTGAAAAGCTTTGCCCAAGCCACAGCGATTTTCCAAACCAATCATACAAAATTAGCAGTAGGGACTTATACATGGGCGTACCAATGGCCCATTCCAGTTGTTCAGCATCACCCGCAAACTTGGCGGCAAACAAGTGAAACCCCCAGGCATCAGATTTAGCGAAAATCAGGGGCCCATAGGCAATGTTTACAAACGAAAGAAGATGGTGGGCGAGAAGAACGAAAATGCCACTTAGCACAATGATTGGTGTTCGATTCGACTTAGGCAGTACTACCCAAAAAACGACAAAGCTTGCCATAGCAAGTAGCCAACCCGCTAAGCTATCCACCGCGTTTTCCTTGTTGCTGTACTTCAGTGCAGGCGTCCTCAAACTGCTTGGTCATTTTTTCCAAACTGAATGTCTGATCCATGTATTTTCTTAAACCAGAAAAATCCCAGATTTTGTTTTTTCTGGCACCGCTGTTGGCCGCTTCATTTGATTTTTTGGAAGAAATTATTGATAACCATGATTCTGCGATCCCCTGTGCATCGCCCACCTCACAAACAACACCGAAACGATCTACCGCCAACCGGCAATCACCAACGTCGGTCACCACACAGGGAGTTTCGCATGCCATAGCCTCGACCACAGTATTTGGCAGCCCTTCGGATTTTGAGGTCAGAGTCATTAAATTCAATGCACTGTACATTGCCGGCATATTCGTTTCATTGGATTTGTAACGAAGGCGATGTCCATACAAAGGGTGATTGTCGATTTTGGCTTTTAGTTCCGTTGCATATTCATTGTCGCCACCACCGACGATAACAAACCAGACCCTGTCATCATTGACGGCAACGATTTCACATGCTTGTAAAAACACTTCGTAGTTTTTTGCCGGGTCCAAGCGACCAGCCATACCAACCAGAGCGGCCTCAGTTGGGATATTCATCTCTTTTCGCCACTTTTCTCCGTCCTGTGAGTTTGCCATAAACCGTTGCATATCGACGCCGTTGTGAATAACCTGCAATTTGTTCACCGGATACCCTTCCTGCCGCGCTGACTCCCAGCCTGCCACCGAATTCACCACCACCTTGTCCACCCATCGTGCGCTTTTGGCTTGCACCCAATAGCTAATTTTTGCCCACCAACCGTATTCTCCGACAGGCAACTTCGCAGACGCCAGCCCCCATATCAATCGAGGCTGTTTACCGATAATTTTGGGCCTCAACAGTCGAACGAATAATGCATACAGATTGGCTGAAGGCAAGCAGGAAACAATCACATCCGGCGCCGCTTGCTGGTAAATTCTTCTCAAGCGAATTGCCGCACCAAGCAAATCATATCGGCCACCTTTGCCCACATTGAAAACGGGGATACCATAATCCTTGGTTTCAGCAACAAAAGCCCCTGTCTCCCGCAGACACCAAAGAGAGACGTCGTGCCCATTTTCCATCAGGGACTTCGCCAGTAGGATCATTTGGCGCTCTGCACCACCGACCTCGAGGCTTGGGATAAACAGAGCTAGTTTCATGATTTCCTGCTACTCGTAGAATGCAGAAGTGACGTATTCGTTTCGAGCTCATCGAACAGCACTTCCCATTGTTTAATCACATTCGCCACTGCGTACTTCTCAACGCTTTGCGCTGCCTGCTTCCCCATGCGCTTTCTTTTCTCTACATCACCCATCAATTCTTCCAACGCCGTAACGAACAGTTGCTCACAGCCGAGATTAGGCTTCTCATCTTGAGGCACGACGAACCCAGCGGTAGCTGGGATAAGTGTTTCAACCCCGGGATTATATGCCACGGCCACAACGGGTAATCCACTCATCATCGCCTCACATATTGCCATTGGGAATGCTTCAATTTTTGATGTAGAAGCAAAAATTTCAGCTTGTTTCATCCAACGCTGAGGTTGAGATGTGTTACCGATCAAATGGACATACCCTTCTAAGTCCCGTGCGACAATTTGCTGTTGTAGTACTTCTTTCAAACCACCATCGCCAGCAATCACCAAATGCCAGTCGGGAAACGTCTGCCTTGTCATCGCATAAGCTTCTATTAACCGATCAAACGATTTGCTAGCGATCAAACGCCCCATACCAAGGATGTAGGGCTTTGGAGTCTGTAAATCAACGTTGTCATTGACTCCCACTTGAATCGGGTTCGGAATCACACAGACCCGGCGACTACCGGATTTTTCAAACCAGCTTTTCATGTATTCGTTAAGAACCACCACCCGATCACATAAACGGTAGGTTAAGTTGCGCAATACTCTCCATGGTAACTTGTGTTGAACCAATTCTGGATCCGTGTGTTCACAAACAACTAACGGCGTTTTCACGGCAAGTTGACTCAAAAACATAAGCACATTGGTTTCCAGCATGAACGACACAATCAGATCAGGCTCAAGGTCTTTGATTGTTTTTCTCATCGTTCTGATTCGGTAGACGTTGGCCTTCACCGCGCCCATCACTGAAGATTGCGGCGATAGTAGGTCTAGGTACATCACCGACACATCACCAGACAGTGAATAAAAGGCATCTTCCTTGTTTGAGAGACAGACAATGGTAACGCGCATTTTTTGCGCAAAGGCATTCGCAACAGTGCTCGCCACTCGTTCAGCTCCACCGGAACGCAGACTACTGATAACCATGACGAGGTGGCGGGATGACATTGCCTGATTTAATTAACGCAGTCGGTCCATGCCAGCATAGATCTGGCGAATTAGCCGGGATGGCAGGTACGAAACTAGGTAACTCAACTGGTATTTCAAACGAGATCTAGGTGGCTGAGACTGTGCGAGCAATGACTTGAGACACACTCTGATTTTCTTTTTTAGCCCAGAACGCAAATACAGATACAACATTATCTTCGATTGATTCGCTGGCTCATCGCCCTGTTCCAGAAACACTAAAAAATCGCCTTTATAACGCCCCACCTGCAAGTCATCAACCCCCTCATTACGACGTTGTCTGGCGTACACTCGAGCCATATTAGCAAACGCTCTTTGATCTTCGGCATGATCAATTGATATTCGATGATTACCAAACCTCAATGAATAATACTTACCCGGCAAATTCGCAAGCTGAGTTTTTTCCTGACAACGCAACGTCAAATCATAGTCTTGCGCATAGGTAAACGAATCACGATATCCTCCCACCTGATCTAGAATGTCTTTACGAAACATAAGCGCACCATGCACAAACTGATTCGTTTTGATTAGGCTAGTCGCTATTTCATCAGAGGATTGATCGAACCTCAATTCGCCAATAACATCGTCGTCATCATCTATCAACTCGACCGAGCTGCCTAATACACCAATCGCCGGATTACTCTCCATGAACGCAAACTGCGCTTTCAGTCGTTCGGGGTGTGACACATCGTCCGCATCTTGCCTCGCTATGTATTTTCCACGGCAGTGCCTAATACCCACATTCAAACTATGAGTCAAACCGCTGTTTGCTTTCCTGATAACACGAACGCGAGGATCATTCACAGCCTCTACACTTACCACGGCGCCATCCGTTGATCCGTCATCGACCAGAACTAGTTCAACGTCCTTAAGAGATTGATTAAGAATGCTAAAAACGGATTTACTTAAGTACGCGCCACCATTGTATACGCACAACAGTACACTAACTTTGGGGGGGGGCGATGAGCCAGTACCGTCAAGACGATTATTGTCAGTCATTCGTCCTTGAGCCTAGTTGCTCTGAACTTGACTGATCTGAACCTGACCTCTCAATACCCAATTGACAAAAACTATCCGCTCGGAATCGACACGCCGACATCAACAAATAGGACCAGCCTAGCGCTGACAGAATACCAAGCAGCGGCATAATGGGAATTCGGAATCGTGAATACGCCTCGATCCCAACGGATAACAGCGTGAAGTAACCCACAATCAATCCACAAAAAATCAGGATGGCGTTTTCCCTAGCCATCTGCCCGGTTCTTTTGGCACTGTTGCGGAGCCTGCTAATGAATAAGCCCATAATACCAACATACACCAACGTAACGTGGAACAACACGAATATCTTTACAAGCCACCCACCCTTACTTTCATTCGAGAAACCCAACACTAGAAAGAGATCATTAATCGCTGAACCAAAAACACCAAAGTACAATCGAATAAAACCCAAACCTCCCTGAACCATCGTTTCCACCGGTGTTTCTTTGATCAATAGCAAGCCCTCACTACCCATCCGTTTTGCCATTTCACCAACATTTAGGTTCTCGGCGCGTTGAATCGCACGTTTCCTCTCTCTGAATTCCTTTTGCACATCATCAAACGATCGACCATCTCGATAGGCAATATTCCACGCTGCCCGATACTCGTATAGGTTAATGGATGAAATTGTGGTCAAGAAAGCCTCCCCTGTCTTGTCCTGATTCCTCATCATCCAAACCGCAGCAAATGACATTGATAAAACAAACACCAAACCGAACACGCCTATCCTGTCGAAAGCGACCCACCTCCGGGGTTTGCCATTATTAGCAGGCAACCCACCCAAGATCCCCCAGGCCATGACCACCAAAGGAAAGAAAATAGCTATCGGTCTACACAGTGTGGCTAAACCAAGCACCACCCCGCATAAAATGCCTTTTGACCACCCCGCAGTCCGCTGGTATTTAATATCCATGGCCAAGTTTGCAGCGACCACGATCAGGAAAGTAAAAATCGTTTCTGATAGCAGATAGTTGGCGCCCTGAGCGCTGACGAAATCCAGCCCGAAAATCAACGCAAAGGCGATATACCCATGCTGATGATAATCATTCGCTGCACCTTTCACTGAATCGGGGCTAAACTGGTTGAGTATTCGCCAGGCAAAACAGGCCGTCAACAAAGAAATAGCGATTTGGACCAGTATGATTGCTTTGACATCAAATCCCAAAACGCTATCCAAAACGCCCAGAAAAAAGGGATACACCGGAGTTCGCGAGAAACTTGGAAACAGCCCTTCCTCGAAAAGCTGTTTGCCTAAGTACACATAATCATGACTGTCTGGTTGAAGAAATAGGGCTTCATTAAAACCATAGGCCAACCAAATCCCTAACCGCGTAACCAGCATCACAGCCAAAGTTACAAACAACCACTTCATATTTTTTAGCATTGTACCGACGGCCATACTAGTGTTTGACTAACCATTTCGATATCTGAAGAATGTCCTAATTGCACAAAACCAGTCTTTCAGGCCAATTTTCTTCCCTTCCGCAACGGTACGAGGCAAATAGGAAATGGGAACTTCCATTATACGGTGACCACTGCTAAGAACTTTTGCGGATATTTCGTGATCAAGTTCAAAGCCCGTGGTTTCAAGTGCTAGGTTTTTAATGATGGGCGATTTAAAGAGTTTGTAAGCCGTTACTGTGTCCGACAAAAACCGACCAGTGAAAAGTAATGACACAAAACTCAAACTCTGACCCCCAAGATACGCAACCCAAGACTGCTCAGGGTGCTTTCCCGTTAGTAGGTTTTTTATCACTCCAGCCTCTGGATGTTTCATGTATCTGCTGCCGTAAATTACGTCCGCTTTGTTGCTCAGGAGCGGTTCCAGCATGGGGATATAGTCTTCAGGGTCATACTCCAAATCAGCATCCTGAATAATTAGAAAATCTCCTGTTGCTTTGTCCAACCCAGTTCTTACTGCCATGCCTTTGCCGCTGTTTACGGTATGCTCCAGCAGAATTACATTATCAAACCTCCTTACAATCTCTGCTGTTTGGTCCGCAGAGCAATCGTTGATTACAATAATTTCTTTTTCCAATCCCAAAGAAGCCAGATTGACTTCCGCTATTTTTTCCAACAAGACGCCAATGAAATTCGCTTCATTGTAAGCTGGGATTACAATGGACAGTGTTTGTGTTTTATTATGCATTCTAGGCTTCGCCCCGTGTGTCCTGTTTCATCGATTACTTGTCGCTGTTTGTGATACGCCACCACTAGCCGAGATCAACTGCTCAGCATCTTCAACGGTATTGACACCAATGGACTCCGTACTATCCACAGCGCGATAAGTTGATACCGTTCCTTTACCCCGCATCCATGAAATAAAAGGCAAAAAATTGCGCTCGTGAGTAGTCGCTCCAACCCCCGATTCGGTATTTGAATTGTCCACTGACGATACTGTATCGAGCCAATCAGAAAATTGAGGCAGCAGGTCAAAATAGGTGGTAGCACTCAATCCGAATAGCCCACAGTCGTTCTCTCCGATCTCGGGCATGTCGTCACCTTCTCTTCGTTGCATCACATGAATAATCTCACCCCACTTATCCCGTTGCATGTGGATATAAGGTTGTGGTTTTTCGATGGTGGGGAAAATCAGACAAGGCTCGTCAGTGTCATCAAACAACTGGTGCATAGCCAAAGCAGTTTGATGCGTAATACCAATTTGATCGCACCAACTTATCCACAACTGGTCCGGCTTTGCATCACCGAGCCTATTTTTTAGTTGTGGAAGGGGAGCGAGAATCGCATCCAGCATTCCAGTCGCTTCTGCTTGATAGGCAAACTCATAACTGTATCCAGTCGATATTAGGTAATTCTCTACCACCTGTTCGTCTTTGGGATTGATCACAATCACAAAGTGATCAACATACGGTTGATATCGTACCAATAAATAACTAATCAGTGGCTTACCACCCAGTGGAAACATTAGTTTAGGACCCGAATAGTCCAATCGCGTGCCTCTGCCCGCGGCGGGTATAATCATTACATTCATGAAGTTCGACCCATTAGTAATCCTGTTACTTCCGTGAGATCACCATAAAATCCAGAAAAACTAGGATGTTCAATGTGACTGATTCGATTGCGCACATTGACCACCCTTGCACCAGCGGCCAGACCACTTCTAACACCTGCGACACTGTCCTCAATAATTAGGGATGCCGATGGCGCTAGACCCAAGGCTTTTATCGCTCGGCAAAAGATCTCTGGATCCGGCTTCGCTTTCTTGACGTGATCTGCGGTTATCACGGCCTCAAACAAATGGCTCACGCCAAGCCGATCAAGAACCAGACCGGCGCTGGCTTTTGAGGCGCTAGTTGCCAATGCCAGCTTGAATCCAGCTCTATGCAATTTTTCGATGGAACACACGGTATCGGCGAATACAATATCCGCAGTTCGTAACAGCTTCAGAGCTTCGGTTTGTTTATAACTCACACACTGTTGGCGTGCTTGCGAAGACAAGTGGCCACAAAGCTGATCAACAACGTCTTTAGTGCTGCGCCCAGCCAACTGTTCATACTCCACAGCGGGAAGTTTCAGTTTCGTCATAAGCCGATTATAGGCCTGCTCATGGCAAGGAGATGTATCGACAAGCACTCCATCCATGTCGAACACCACTCCGCTGATACCCCCCAGATGATCGGCCATTAGTCCTGTTTACGCTTAAATTTTGGCGGCAGTCAAAGTAGGCTTTTCATGCGTTGGGTCATAATCACCCAAAAAGCATTCAGGCCCTGTAAAATACTGGTACGCCTAACCTTGTTCGGAGACATAGGGAGGAAGTCAACTGGCACCTCGAAAACCCTGCCTTTGCTATCAAGTAGATCACTTAGCAGATACTGGTTGAAATTATCCCGTTCAAAATTGGATTGGTTTTTTCGAAGAAAGTGACTTTTAACAACACGTAGTCCAGACAGGGTGTCTGAGACATACCGTCCATAGAGCGACAAATAGCTCAAACTAAGCATGTAGCTTCCAATATAGCTTACAGCACCGAGTGACACGCGATGGCGGTAGCGAAATTTATAGGACGCTTTCATATCTGACGCTGATAAGCGACGACTTCCCCAAACAGCATCAACATTAGGTTGATTCAGGTTAGAAATCAGAGAAATCACATCGTACCCATGATACATCCCCGAACACTCCATCAAGCACACGTAATCGTGGCTATTCTCAAGCACTGCCCTTAACATCAATTCATTGCCTTTATTCTCCACATGGGAAGTCTTGAATGGCAAGTCAACTTCTTGGAAATAATCGATTTCCACACCTTGGTAATATATCGTCACGTCGTAGGGGAATTGCAGCTTGGAGCGAGCCATCTCCAAAACCGTCTGCACTGTTTTGTTAACAGAGCTATTTTCAGTTAATAAAACAGCGACCGACAACGCAGCTTTCTTTGCTAGAATTTCATTGACGAATGGGGACAATACTTTCTCAGGATCATGATTCCCGGTTTCTTGATCTTCATAGTTACCTATTCTTATCAGACGGGGGTCCTCAATCTGCTCCATATTCCCCAAAGGGATATAGTTTTTCTCATCATCTCTGGTTTTGGTATCCGGCAAGTTAACCAGGTAGTGAGTAAGTAATGATGAAACCGGATAGCTTCTGGCGTTCTTTTCGCGCAGGTAGTAAACCGCCTTATTAATAATTTCAACAGCATTGAAATCAGGAATCTCTGCGTCCTCCTCGATGTTCGTTACCAATAACTTCAATGCTTGAGTGTTTTTCGCAATGTCATGCCCAAGCCCTGGCGTCAAATAAGATGGAAAGAGGCTAGAGTGTTGCGTCCCTGGCGCATAGATAATCAGATCCGCTCTCGATATCGCATCCTGAGCCTGTTCGTTAAGATGAATATCTGCTTCGCGCTGTTTAAGCAATTTGTTAAGCTGATTGACCGGTAACGCTTCCAGACTTTCTTTCTGGATCGGTGCATCCAGTAAAAAAATATCTTTGATATGATTCCGTTTCCCCGCGTCAACAATGTCCGCCTCACTTTCCAGATACTCACCGTTTTCATTGGTCGCGACTAAAAACGCATTTTCCCCTTTCGTGACATTCAGAATCAAACCCGCTTCTAACCCAAGTAAACGATCATAATCATCGACACCCTGATTAAAATTTCGCTGGCTCACCAAAAAGCTACCGGCAAAAACTAGGTTGCCGATACTACAGTCGGAAAAATCGAAACCCTCTTGCTGGTTTTCCAGTTCATCACAAAATGCCTGCATGCGTTCTACCAAGAGGTTTTTTGATTCATTTCGCAATGAATCGTGTAGTCGTGAAAAGGAATCAAAAAAAACAGTGGCGTTTTCAACGGGCTTTGCAGTTAACAATCCTAATATCGCAGCAACCAGTTCATCATTCACCGTCACAGGCAAACGTAAATCCAGCAGCTCGATCAGCCCCTGTTCACAGCTGCGTTTTTCGATCGCGACACGGCTGGCATTTTTACGAAAATCAGAAGGTCCAAGACAATCTCCTAAAAACCGCCGTACCTCGCCAGTAGACAGGCCGTCATCATAGCCATTGATAATTAGACTTAGATTTACACTGCTATGGTGTAGTAGTTGCTTGGTGAGTACCGATGACCCTCTCCCTCCAGAGAACAGAACCACATTAACCGTTTGATTATTCACGAAACAACATCCCCTTCCAAGTTTGGTAACAGACGATCATTATTAGCCAATGGCTTTGAAGTCCACAAAGTAGACATAAAAAGCCGTTTCAGATAGAAACTCGCTTCCCCAAATTGCAATCCAAATCACACTCACTCCATCCTTCCATCATAGCTAATCTCAGCCTCATACACTCGGCCTTAATTTTGCGAATTTTGCCGTGATCTCTTTTCGCGTAACCTTATAACATGTTTCCATGTTCGTCAGATGCGAATCGCCGACCATGTTCAATAGCAACCCCAAAAGTCAAACACGCAATGGGGTCCAGAGCCAATAAATCGCGAACCGTGGGTCACATCTGCCTTACTATTCAGGATCGATTTCATTTAAACAGGATTTTCATTCAGATCGTACTCCAGATCTGCATCAGAGGGGGAAACGGCATCTCCAATATTATGTACGATACCGATTTGTAAGGTCGCTCCTTTACCTTGGTTCTGCTTATCTTGATTATACTTATGGAAAAAACCAAGTGATCTGCCAATTCAGCGATATCGTTAGAGCGTTTTTTACGAATGTCGTCCGTGGAGCCATCAACAACACCATCAACCTCCTTTCATGGTAAGGTGAGGCGTGAACCCTATTTGACAACATATCTATAGTCGCGGCTTTATTATAGCAAGGAATAATGGCTGAAAGCTTCATGATATATTTACGCAGACCAATGTACAGGCAAGGGAAACACGAGTATAAAATACCCCATCATATGCCACAAATAAATTTCAGCCTGATAATGCTTCCCCAGTTTCTTTTCTTTCCTCTTCTGGGAGTGATTTCATGACTCCCTTTATTCATCATCCACGAAATGTTGACCAAGCATTTTCTAATAATACAATTAGCAACTATGTACTTGGCCTTGTAGCAATTGCGCTACTCATCTTATGGGTGTTTTTCCCCTCTGATTACCCTCTTCGGGTTCCCGACACCACAAGCTACCTACGGTTCGACCCGTACCGGGGAGCGGGATATCCTTTTTTCCTTCAACTTACTCAAGTTTTCCAACTGGATTGGTCACTGGTTGTTTTGTTGCAACTCGCATTGTTTTTTTCGACTTTACTCTATTTGTCAATCAGTCTGAAGCGATTCACCTCCTCCTTTGTATCAGGGGTAGCCCTGTTAGTAGGAACAGGTGCAAACCCCGCCGTTGTCCAGTATTGCTTTTCGCTCATCACCGAATCTCTTTTTTTCAGCTCATTAATGCTACTTACCGGGCTGATACTAAAACCCGATGAAACCAGCAATAAAGCCCGTCCTTTCCTCATCGGTTGCCTCGTCGCTTGGCTCATTCTGATTAAGCCAGTGTCCTGGGCATTGGTTTGCATACCCGTGATTCTGATGGTGCAATTTCTTTTGTCAAAAAATGCCTTTTTCAAGCGCACATCGCTGATCTTCTTGGGAATTACTCTCGTCTTATCCGCGGGTACACTGTATCGTTTCAGCGTTCATCAAAGTTGGATTCCGAGTTCATTCATGGGGAATCAACTTACTGGAAAACTTGTATTTTCCGAGTTTGATGCACAGAAAACCCCCTACCCAACCGCCGGAAAACACTGGTTAGCCTTAACGGAACAATCAAGAAAGGCGAGAACTCAACACATGCACAGCATCAACGAGAAATTTGTCTTTTCTCTAAACATCTACGACTATTTACGATTCAGAAAAATGCCCGAGGTATTGCAGAAATCCAATATCCCAGAATCCGGTCAGGGACAGGCGCTGAACGTGCTAGCTTATTCCATTATCAAACAGGATCCCACGGGGTATCTGGAAGACGTGATGATTAACTTTTATGGGTTATGGGCGTTGGCCGAGCTACAGTCAGAAAATATGATCAGGGAATACAATCGGAAGCTTGAACTAGTGAAACCCGATCTCCCGGACGAAATCATTCCATACCGGCCCGAACCTCAAAACCCCAAGACCTTTATCGGCATCAAACTCTTTTTGGCCATCGCTGCAATCGCAAATGTCCTTATTATTTTTCTTGGCCTTAAACAGTACCTAACTCGGTTTCGCCCCTTACCCAGCGCTGGCTTGAGTCTTTTCCTCGTCGCCGTGATGGTCCAAAGTTATTTTCTCCTAACAGCGTCGTTACAAGCGGGACTGATGCGATACGCCATCGCTGCCTGGCCGTTACACCTAGTTCTCGTCATTGCCGGAGCCGTTTTTTTCTTTGACCATTATTTTGGAAAATCACGAGCTTCGGACTAAACCCATATCACCCAATAAGGAAGGCCTCTTGTTCCATGATAAAAATGAGACCCGTACACCGTAAGGAAGTAAGACATAGGCGCTGATGTAAGAGGCCGGCTATTTGTTGCACTAAACGCCAGCTCTTGTTTTTCGATGACTCCGTGGGTACATCTCTAAAAATAAATCATTTGTACCCTTTGCTCAATATTCAATTTCAATAAGGTCGAGATGGTGAAACTCCCTGATTTTCGTTACCTACCCTAGCATCATTATCTTTGCGTCATTAGCCCGATGATCGTTTCGCCACCGCACCTGCCTTAATTTTGATAAAACCCTGGGCGGTCATTTTCAACAACATCCATCCGTGTCTGAAACGATCGATATTGGTACTTCCATAGGTTCTTGCACCATAGGTTATGGGAATATCCACGGTACCTAAACACAAATCAGACGATGGAAATAGCAGCTGAAAATCGCCAAATGGATCGAACTCACCAAAGTCCTCAAGCCAAGCAAGGAAACGATAATGGTCTTCTCTACTGATCATCTTAGTACCACATAGCGAATCACCAATTGAGATATCCAGTACTCGACTAAGGGTTTTGGCAAAAAACAGATTTCCGAGTCGATTTAAAAATCGCATCGCCTCATCCTCCATGGGATACATCAATCGATTTCCATTAACCATATCCGCTGTGCCACTTCGATACGCTTCATAAAACCTCGGCAAGCTCTCCGGGGGCATCGTAAGATCAGCATCGAGAATGGTCAACAATTCTCCACGAGCCTGATTAAAGCCAAGCATCACCGCATCTTTTTTTCCTTTCCCGGTTTGCTGAAGTGCCACAAGGGAGTATTTCCTGTATTTTTCCATGGCAACAACTCGCTGAATTTCACTCCAGGTATTATCCGTCGAGTTTCCTTCAACAAAAATCACCTCAACGTCGACCCCCTCCAGTTCGGGCATTCTAATTAGTGCATTCTCGATATTGCCAGCTTCATTCCTTGCCGGAATGACAATGGATAAAGAGGGTCGGTCCTCGGACACTTTAATGGGTCTTAGCACCACCACCGTGGCAATCGATAACCACTTGATAAGCGGAATCGTTGGGAGAATACGGTTAATGAAATCACCGGCACCCCATAACCTGAACGGGCTGTACGCGGTAGTTCGTAACTTCACTACCTCAAAGCCACATAATTTGCACAGGTTTTGTATGTTCGAACGAGTGACAAATGTCACTGACCGGCTCACTTTTCTGAGTCCGACTAAGTCTGCCAGACGATACAGCCAGCGAAAGTATGGATTAAACAAAACACATACAACGCGATCAGATCTCGACATTTTCTCGAACAACGCGTTGAGCTGTGGCTCAATATCATTTTCATAATTCAGGTTTCCATTTAGCAATAGCACCCTTCTTGCCTTAGCCTCTCCACTGTGAATACTATCAATTCCATCAACCGTGGTTTTCTCCTTACACTGGATTTCCTCCAATAAACGTTGTTTGTCATCTTCAAGTGGTGCTATCTGCATTACGAGATCATAGTACTTGCTGAACCTATTGATCTCGGCGGCAATGGTAGTGGTGATGAATTTATTAAATTTGCTGTGTGCCATGTTCTTTTAGCAATGTTTGTTTATCCGAGCCACCGATTAAATCGACAGCCCCTCCAGTAAGCAAAGTATTTGGTCTGTACTCTGACAATTAATAGCGTATCCCGATACCGCCAACCGCCTCACCCTTTACATCTTCCTGTGCGTAAAAATCGCATGTTTTTTTCAGAGAAGCAAGGCATTGACTTCTAATTGATCGCATTTGGTCCCATCGCTTAATGAACTCTCTGGGTAGCTGATCGACTGTTTCTGCTTCGGGGTCTAATAATCGCTTATTCAAACCGGTATAGTAAACAAAAGGAGCAAGCACTACGGCATTCTCATCAGAACACTCGCAGAGATATTGCCCTTCCATACGAAGATCATATCGTCGATCAAGGTCCTTGTATCCAGACTCTGGCTGGTTCCAACCAGTAACATGATTGACGTGAATAAACTCAGCGACACCCGGTTTTAGTGCTCCTGCTTTTTCGGCTTTGTCGACCAGCGCCCGGATGGGCAGGAATACCGGGGAATCATAGTGCTCTGTAAAGTTTCTTGCCGCATCATGAGAGAAAGTTAATGATAGGTAATCAAACAACTTGGGGCCATGTCCAATGACGACACACAGTGAAACCAAACCAACGAAAGAATTGCTCGATTTTCTCCTTTTCGTAGAAAAACTCAATAGTAATACCGGTGCAATCATCAGCACATACATCGGAAGGTAGAATCGAAAATAGCCGGTATAAGTATGCCCACTGAAATCCAAATTGAACATAAAAAACACGGTCATTGATGCGCCGATGATACAAACTAAAGATAGCCGATCAATTCCATGACGCTTTTTCACCAAGAAATACAACCATAGTAACGCGACCCCAAGCATCAGAATCAATCCGCTAGTACCCAAATGGAAGGACATCCGATAGCCCATTTCTGTCCACCATGATTCGGAAAATAGATACTCGAATCCAATACTTTTGTATCGACTAACACCATGCTCCTGCCTAACGAGATAGTAAATAATAAACGGAAGTATAGATGCGATTCCCACTAGCACCGCATTTTTGAAATGCGTAAGACCTTTCGCCCAAGGCCTTCCCGCCAACCAAAACCAAGGTACAAAAAAGATTGCCGGTTCTTTGATAATTGCCGCCATTCCCAACAATAGACAGGCTTTCAGATACGCGTTTTTACCTGGGTTAACCAATAACAACTCTAATGTCAGAGCAATCAATATCAAGGCCCAAGGCTCCAGATAAACGGAGGTAAAAAAGTAGACCATCTCGGCCTGATAAAACAGCATCAAGGCAAAAGGTAGAATGGAAATACTGGGCCATTTGCCAATCAGTAATGGTCTCAACACCAATAGCCACATCACAATACTGGCAAAATTGGTCAATCTGCTTGCGTTAAATATACTCAGCCACTCACCTAACGCCAATCGAATTAGGGGCGCGCTAATGAATCGTCCCCCACCGGGATAACGATAAAGGATAGAGTGCAATTCAATTGAGCTGCCTACCCAGACGAGCGAAGCGATTGCAAGGATGCAGTACAGCCAGATTTTTCCAACCATTACCGATATGACTAAGCCAATCACTAAGAAGGACAAAAGCATGTAGTGATGTCTAAGCTCGTAATAAGCACGTTTATTCGCGCCTCGATGATATTCATGATCACCAATATTGGGAAATTCCTGATTCCAAGTCATCAGCAAAAAGAACACCGAAGGCAGAATAATCAGTAGTGAAACCAATAGAACTTCGTATCGACTGACATTCTGACTTCCTAGCTGCGCTAATATCGATTTCAAATAACCCATCGGACTGAATTCGGACCCTGCTCCAACTAGTACAATGATCGTAACCAGAACAATAAGCGGTAGATAAACCCAAGGCCCTAGCTCATAAACTCCGACCCAGGACAGAGCAATAACGATACACAGAAGAGAAAAGACCATGCTCGCTTGGCCAATTCCCATTGCGAACCCTCGTTCCCTTGCCGTGCGGTATGCGCTTTTTATGATTGAAAAGCCACGCCATTGACACAACAGCCAGCTGATATATAGCAGCCCTGCTAGAATGATGGACCATACCACTAGGGCCAGTCTTCCAGGCTTGGCTACCTGGCTGTGATACAAAGTATCATTGCCCTCAAACGCAAAATAAGGATCATTACCTAAGGTGACTATCTCAAGTCCATTTTCAACAAGGCCATAGCTAACCACCCCGTTGAAGGGCACCATCTTGTCTGCCAACTCCCGGGCGTTCCAACAGATCGATCGCAGCATTGATTCGAAACAAAGCTGATTCATCACTATACGAGCATCTCCTGCCGCCGTATCAATTCGATAGTGATCAATTTGTTTGAGTGGTAAACCCAGTTTGACAACTTCCTTTTGTCCAGACAGTTTGGTACTGGTCGAATCTTCCTCATTCCAACCTCGACCAATGTTGTAGTATATTTTGATGGAGTCCGTTGTGGATTCCGTTAACACGATGCTAATGTTCGCTGGCAATCTGATTTGCTGGGCATAAAGGAACGCAAGCATACCAATTGACAGCCCCCCCAATACCATTAGCCTCAAAAAGACACTTTTTAGCCGTAGATTCATTCTGGTTTTCACTACCCTAATTTGTAGAAGTTTAGACCAAATCTGACACCGTATTAAATCAATCCGAGCGAAGCGAGGGTTGATTTAATGAGAGTTACCCGTTTTGATGTAGTTACCAAACAATATCAAAACACAACGAGGTAACTCT
>WLWV01000126.1 GCA_012103395.1 Gammaproteobacteria bacterium | reverse complement strand
TTGATGGCTCAACATTCAACACCTAATCCAGAAAAACCGGCTTTGGCTTCGTTCGCTACGCTCACTTCGCCTAAGCCAAACGAACATCGCTAAAGAAATAAATTACAGACCTCAGGGTACACTACCTTGCGTTTTCTAATCGATTGCCGCGATGATGTCTACTGAGTTGGGTGAAAGTAATGCTAAGGAGCGAAAAATGAAAGCAGCTTGGTTCGAACAACCTGGGGATGCAAGTGATGTCATGATCATTGGTGACCGGGAAAAGCCCCAGCCTAATGCGGGAGAAGTGTTGGTGAGGATATACGCATCAGGCGTTAATCCTTCAGATGTGAAAAAACGAGGGGGTTTACAATCTACAGGGTTGGATATCGCAGGCTTTGTCATACCCCATAGTGATGGTGCCGGTATCATTAAAGAAGTTGGTGAAGGGGTAGATATTTCACGCGTTGGGGAGCGCGTATGGGTATATCAGGCGCAATACGGCCGACATTGGGGAACAGCCTCAGAGTATATTTGTGTACCAGAAAAAATGGCAGCACGATTACCTGACTTAGTTGATTTTTCCGTGGGTGCATGCATGGGAATTCCTGCGATGACAGCCCATCGTTGCGTTTTTTCGGATGGTGATGTTGCGGGTAAAACGATCCTTGTCACGGGTGCTTCTGGTCGAGTAGGGCATTATGCTGTCCAATGGGCAAAGTTATCAGGGGCAACTGTCATTGGAACTGCTGGGAATGATCACCGATGTAGATTCGCAAAAGAATCAGGGGCAGATCATGTCTTCAGCTATCAAGAGGCTGATTTGGTGGATCGGATTATGCAAGCGTCAGGAGGGAAAGGTGTGGATAGAATCGTTGAAGTCGAATTTGGTGATAACATTGAAACAAGTATTCAGGTATTAAAAACGTCG
This sequence comes from Gammaproteobacteria bacterium, assembly GCA_012103395.1. Lineage (GTDB taxonomy): Bacteria > Pseudomonadota > Gammaproteobacteria > Arenicellales > Poriferihabitantaceae > WLWV01. The sequence goes on along the minus strand of WLWV01000126.1, from coordinate 9,339 downwards.
GGTACCATTGCCACGTATTCGTCTTCCCACGATCCAAAACCTGTTTTGCCCTTTTATCCTATGATGTTCAACAATATCAGCGTTCAAATGGTATTGGTCTACAATATGTCCGACGAAGCGAAAAACCATGCGATTGAAGACATTTATCGGGCACTGAAAAAGAAACAACTGACACATCGAATAGCTCGCACTTTTCCACTGGTTGATATCGCCGATGCCCACCAATCTATTGAAAGTAATAGTGCAGATGGTTGTGTGGTGGTGGAGATTAAGTAAAACTGTTTTTATGTTCTATTCGACGTTTTATTTAGCCCTTCGGATATGGCGAAAATAATGCTTGCTGTCTTCGGACTTACTGCTTTTGGCATTAGTCATGGCTGGGCTGGTTCTTGGCGTGCGAAGCTTTGATCGAGCATCGTGAGAATCTGAATATCCTTACAAAAAGGATCCTTAATGTTTCAGCTGTACTTGGGTGGAAAGGTTTGGCTGGAAAGGTTGGAGCAATGTTGGAAAGAAGGGGAAACTTTCTGGTACCGAGGAAAGGACTTGAACCTTCACGGGCTAATGCCCACTAGCACCTGAAGCTAGCGCGTCTACCAATTCCGCCACCTCGGCAATGAATGGGTTCCAGACTCTACCGATTGTTGTAATTATTGTCAATTATGGTTGGGAATTTAAGATGGGCTAAACCGTTTTTGCTATGTCATTCGATTGAGAAATTGGGTATCCTCGCCTCGTTAAATGTTCAGTGAAAAGATATGTCATGCCAACTCTAAACGAACTCTCGGAATCTCTATCTAATGCCAACCAACGCGTTACTGCGTTAAGGGGGTTTCTTTGACTATGATGATAAGAAAGAACGCCTAGAAGAAGTTAATCTGAGACTGGAGGACCCCAAGGTTTGGGATGATCCAGTAGAGGCTCAAAAGCTCGGACAGGAGCGCGCTAGTCTTGATGGCTTTGTCGGCGGATTGGATCGGTTATCAGTGGATATCACAGACTCTCTTGAATTGTTTGAGCTTGCGAAAACGGAGAATGACGAAGAGACCATAAAAGAGATATCAACGGAGGTTGATAGTATTGTAGAGCGGCTTGAAAAACTGGAGTTTCGGCGAATGTTCAGCGGTGAGGCTGATGGAAGTAGTGCCTTCATTGATATCCAATCTGGGTCTGGTGGAACCGAGGCGCAGGACTGGGCTGATATGCTGCTAAGAATGTACTTGCGTTGGGGTGAGGACCAAGGGTATGCGCTGGATATTATCGAGAAATCCCCCGGTGATGTTGCCGGAATTAAGAGTGCTACGGTTAAGATGACCGGCGAATATGCTTATGGTCATCTGCGAACTGAAACGGGTGTTCATCGGCTGGTAAGAAAAAGCCCCTTTGATTCGGGGAGTCGACGCCATACTTCGTTTGCTTCGGTTTATGCTTATCCTGAAATTGACGATAGTTTTGATATCGAAATTAATCCTGCAGACTTGCGAGTGGATACCTATCGTGCTAGTGGGGCAGGGGGGCAGCATGTTAATAGGACGGACTCTGCTGTTCGAATCACCCATGAGCCTACCGGCATTGTGGTACAGTGCCAAAATGATCGGTCGCAGCATCGAAATCGCGCAGAAGCAATGTCGATGTTAAAAGCGCGATTATACGAAGCAGAGATGCAGAAGCGCAAAGAGGTTCAGCAAACTGAGGAAGACAGTAAGTCGGACATAGGGTGGGGTAGTCAGATACGCTCTTATGTATTAGATCAGTCGAGAATCAAGGATTTACGAACGGGTGTTGAAACAGGCAACACCCAATCGGTCTTGGATGGATCTCTCAATCAGTTCATTGAAGCGAGTCTTAAGGCTGGACTATAATTTATTTCCCGTAGTCGTCAGTTGTCTAAAATATGTGCGATATGTGGACCTCTAGGGCGATTCGATTATCGTCTATCTTTATTAAGTATAAAACAAAGACTTATCACCAGCCATGAGTGAAGAAAGCGAACAAATCCAGCAAAGACGAGAAAAACTGACGGCTTTGAGGGTATCAGGTAATCCCTTTCCCAATGATTTTAGGCGAGATGCATTTGCTGCTGATTTAGCGAAGTCATATGCTGACGCCATCGAAACAGTAGCTAACGGTGCTATCCGAGTAAAAGTGGCCGGAAGGATGATGTCTAGACGAATTATGGGCAAAGCCAGCTTTGCCCACATTCAGGATATGACCGGAAGCTTACAATTGTTTCTACAAAGGGACAATCTGCCCGAAGGTGTTTATAACGAAGCGTTCAAAAAATACGATATTGGCGATATTGTTGCTGCGGAAGGTGAGTTGTTTCACACAAAAACAGGCGAATTAAGCGTAAGAGTTGATGCTGTCAGGTTGATGACGAAATCGCTTAGGCCCCTGCCAGAAAAATTTCATGGATTAACAGACGCTGAAACTCGATATAGGCGGCGCTACGTAGATTTGATCGTGAACGAGAATAGTCGGAACGTATTCACGAAGAGAGCTGCTGCTATTCAGTTTATTCGGCAATTTCTGGTAGAGCGTCTGTTTCTTGAAGTGGAGACGCCCATGATGCATCCTATCCCGGGAGGTGCAGTGGCCAAACCGTTTAGTACGCACCATAACGCATTGGATATGGAGCTGTTCCTGAGGGTCGCACCGGAGCTGTATCTCAAACGTCTGGTAGTGGGTGGATTTGAAAGGGTGTTTGAAATAAACCGGAATTTCAGGAATGAAGGTATCAGTACACGACATAATCCCGAATTCACCATGTTGGAGTTCTATTGGGCTTATGCAGATTATCGGGATCTAATTGATCTTACCGAAGAAATGGTGAGGGGGGTTTGTGATCTCGTGGTTGGGAAACAGATCGTGAAATACCAGGGTACGGAGATTGATTTCTCGAAACCATTTAGACAGCTAACTATGTTGGAATCTATTGTTCACTATAATCCCGATCTGAGTACTGCAACACTTACTGATTTGTCTTCCCTTCGAGCCCTGTGTGACACCCTTGGTATCGAAGTGAAGGAATCTTACGGACTAGGTAAGTTGCAAACAGAGGTTTTTGAGAAGTTAGTGGAAGATCGATTGATAGAACCAACATTTATCACAGCTTATCCGGTTGAGGTGTCGCCCTTGTCTCGTCGTAACGATACGGCGCATGACATTAGTGACCGATTTGAGTTCTTTGTGGCTGGAAGAGAAATAGCCAATGGGTTCTCGGAATTGAATGATGCTGAAGATCAGGCAGAACGTTTCAGGAGGCAGGTAGAGGAAAAAGATGCAGGTGACGACGAAGCAATGCATTATGATGCTGATTATGTTAGAGCCCTTGAGTATGGGATGCCCCCAACTGCCGGTGAGGGTATCGGCATAGATCGATTAATTATGTTGCTAACAGACAGTTCGTCAATTCGGGATGTATTATTGTTTCCACACATGAGACTTGAGGGATAGCCGACATTGCATTTTACCGGGTCTGGATATTGTTCTGGTAGTGAGTTGAAAGGTGAGAGTGCTCGAATTTGAGACCACACAGGGCCACAGTGATTAATGATTAAACCACTCGAACTTTTTATTGGCTTACGGTATACGAGAGCCAAAAGGCGGAATCACTTTATTTCGTTTATTTCGATGACGTCGATGCTTGGTGTCATTCTTGGTGTGTGGGCGCTCATTACGGTGATGTCGATTATGAACGGATTTCACACGGATTTAAGGGATCGCATTCTGTTTGTCGCTTCCCACGTCACAGTGAGTGGCTATGGTGGCCTCCTCGATGATTGGCAGGGAACATCTTCTATTGTCGCCCAACACCCAGAAGTGTCGGCGCAGGCCCCATTTATTCTCGGACATGGGATGTTGACAAAAGGAAGCCAAGTCACCGGAGCGCTTATTCGAGGAATTGATCCACCTCGAGAAAGGGGCGTTTCCCAAGTATTAGATTACATTGTTGAGGGAAACCCGGCAGCGCTAACATCCGGTAGCTTCGGTATCATTCTAGGCAAACAACTCGCTCGAAATCTCGGTGTTTCCCTTGGTGAAAAAGTGACCGTATTGGCTCCGAAAGGGCGAGTCACTCCAGCAGGTTTGCTTCCGAGGTTGAAACGGTTCACAGTGATTGGTCTGTTTGAGATAAAAATGTACGAGTATGACAGTGGGATTGCCATGATTCACATTGATGATGCTGCTAAGCTTTTGAGTGTTAAAGGAAAAGTCAGTGGTCTAAGGCTAAAGCTGAATGACGTAGACCAGGCCAGACGGGTTAGGTATGAACTCTCCCAGCAGTTTGAGGGCAAAAGAAACGTACGGGACTGGACATTGGAGCATTCAAATTTTTTTCGTGCCCTAGAAATCGAGAAGCGTGTTGTTTTCATTGTGCTGTTGCTGATTATTGCAGTGGCGGCGTTCAACATTGTATCGACACTGGTGATGATTGTGACGGATAAGCAATCGGATGTGGCGATTTTACGAACCTTGGGATTAAGCCCCAAGAGCGTGATGAAAGTGTTTATGGTTCAAGGAACTGTTATCGGCGTCATCGGTACGTTAATAGGAGGGGGGTTGGGTGTATTGACTGCGATGAATATTGAAACCATCATTCCTGCTATCGAAGAATTTTTTAACACTGAACTATTTCCTTCTGACGTTTATGTTATCAGTGATTTTCCTGCTGAGATGCGTTGGGCTGACGTATCTCGCGTTGTTCTTGCATCATTATCGATGAGTTTTCTTGCGACTATTTATCCGGCCTGGAAGGCTTCTAGGGTGCAACCTGCGGAGGCTTTGAGATACGAATGAACGAACAACACCGAAATCAAAGTATGGACGCAAATCCACTGACACCCGTTGTCGAATGTGTGGATGTTTCGATGACTTACTCAGAGGGAAGATTAACTGTTGATGTACTACGTGATATAGATTTCTCGGTGAATGCAGGTGAACAGGTCGCGGTAGTAGGGACATCAGGTTCAGGGAAGAGTACGCTACTCCATCTTTTAGGTGGATTGGCTGAGCCTAGTGCAGGTCGAATAGTGATTGACGGACAGGATATAAATCGACTGTCTCAATCGGCTCGTGGTGATCTTCGTAATCGTGCATTGGGGTTCGTCTATCAATTTCACCACCTGTTGCCAGAATTTACGGCACTTGAGAACGTGGCGATGCCACTGTGGATTCGTAAGGAGGACGCTAATGAATCTCTTCGACAGGCAGAGGAGATATTGGTGAAAGTAGGATTGGAAAATAGGATGACTCATAAGCCTGGGGAATTGTCTGGAGGGGAGAGACAACGTGCTGCCATGGCCAGAGCCTTAGTGACGAAGCCCAAGTGCATTATGGCGGATGAGCCCACAGGGAATCTTGATGCCAAAACAGCAGAGTCCATCCACCAACTGATGCTCTCATTGAATTGTGAATTTAATACCAGCCTAATAGTGGTCACCCACGACATGAACTTGGCAAGGAAGATGGAGCGAATCGTGGGTATTGAGAATGGCTGCATTGTGAACAAATAGGCGGAGGAGGTTTTTCTCATCCGCTCACTAGTACCCTAAAAATAGTAATGTCGTAATGCAGGGGCTGGGCTTAATTCGTTCATCACGGTTTACGCCTTAGGACATTTTTTCTCTATCCATTGGGAATTATGATCTTAACCCCATATACCAGCAACTTATCCACGAAACCCTAATACCAATCAGGTTGCATTAAAGCTTAAGTATGAACGAAGAAGTTACCGTAGAAGTGGTTACCGATTTAGCCCGCCCTGAAGATGTGCTCCCTAACATTTTGCATCTTTTACCATTAGAGAAAAAGCCCTTTTTTCCAGGGCAGGTTCTGCCCATTATTCTCGACGCTAAGCGTTGGGGGAAAACCTTAAAAGCCATTCAAAAGTCAGGACATCGAGTCGTGGGTGTGGCGTTTACGGATGGCATTAGACCGGAGTTGGTGGAAGCAAAAGACTTTCGCAAGATGGGTACGGTCTGCAAAATTCATCAGATGGAGCAACATGACGATCAATACCATGTTGTTCTTGCAGGTATGCAGCGCTTTAAGATTAAGAAATGGGTGTCGAAAAAGCGCCCCTTCACGGCGCAAGTTAGCTATTTACCCGAGCTCAGTCCCAAGCCGACAACTGAATTAAAGGCATATACCACTGCAATCGTTAATATTATCAAGGAGTTACTTCCTCTTAATCCATTGTATGGAGAAGAGCTGAAGATGTATCTTAATTACTTCGGTACTGGTGATCCATCACGATTGGCTGATTTTGGAGCTAGTCTAACTACCGCTAATGCAGTGGAAATGCAGGAAATTCTGGAAGCTGTGGAATTACTCCCTAGAATGGAAAAGGCGCTTGTCTTATTGCAAAAAGAAATTGAGGTAGCAACCGCGCAAACTGAAATTAGGCAACATATTGAAGGCGAAATAACCCAGCATCAACGTGAGCTATTCTTGCGAGAGCAGCTTAAATTTATTCAAAAAGAACTGGGTATCTCCAAGGATGATCGTGAATCGGAAATCGATACCTTGCTTGATAAACTCGAAGGATGCGTTATCCCTGAACATGCTCAGAAGCGGATGGATGAAGAGCTGGACAAAATGTCAGTACTTGAGCGCGGCTCGCCCGAGTATACCGTGACTCGAAATTACCTTGATTGGCTGACGAGCGTTCCTTGGGGTAGAAACAGCGCTGATTCTTTGGATCTGGAAAGGGCGGCATTGTTGTTGGATAAAGACCATGAAGGTTTGAAGGATGTGAAAGAACGGATCCTTGAATTCATCGGTGTCGGAAAAATGAAAGGAGAAATATCTGGATCAATTATGTTGTTAGTGGGGCCTCCAGGCGTCGGGAAAACATCCCTCGGGCGATCTGTTGCGAATGCGTTGGGTCGAAAGTTTTATCGGTTTTCTTTGGGAGGTATGCGAGATGAAGCGGAAATAAAGGGACATCGCCGGACATATATTGGCGCAATGCCTGGAAAATTTATCCAAGCATTGAGAGAGTGCGAAACAGCGAACCCGGTCATCATGTTAGATGAAATTGACAAAATGGGGATGTCTTTCCAAGGCGATCCGGGTTCAGCTTTATTGGAGGTGCTAGACCCAGAACAAAACAAGGATTTTCTTGATCATTATCTGGATGTGCGTGTTGATCTATCTAAGGTGCTTTTTATTTGTACGGCGAATCAACTCGACACGGTCCCGAGCCCATTGCTTGATAGGATGGAGACGATTAGATTGTCAGGTTATTTGGCGGCGGAGAAAGTGTCCATTGCTCGAAAGCACCTGTTTTCGCGCCAACTTAAGCGAGCAGGACTCAAGCAACGGGGCCAACTACGAATCGATACAGCGGCAATACGACGTATAGCTGACGAGTATGCGCGGGAAGCCGGGGTTCGTAAATTGGAAAAGCTCTTAGGTACTATCGCTCGAAAAACAGTGATGAAAGTACTTAAGGGAGATGAACTGCCCATCCATGTTAAACCTGAAGGGTTGGAAGAGTATCTCGGGAAGCCAATTTTCAGTGACGATGACAGAATTACCGGGGTTGGTGTGGTAACTGGATTAGCGTGGACGGCGATGGGGGGGCAACCTTGGATATAGAAGCCACCAAAAGCCATACTTTTTCCAGAGGGCTCAAACTGACGGGTCAGCTTGGAGATGTCATGAAAGAGTCTGCAGAAATCGCTTACAGTTTTGTGCTAGGGAATGCGGAGAAGTTTGGAGTCGATCAGTCGTTTTTTGAAGATGCCATGATTCATGTTCATGTTCCCGCAGGTGCGACCCCAAAAGATGGTCCAAGTGCAGGGATTACGATGACTTCAGCGCTAATTTCACTGGCAACAGCTAAACCGATAAAAGACGCGTTAGCGATGACTGGAGAGATTTCGTTGACCGGGCAGGTGCTACCAGTGGGTGGAATCAAGGAAAAGGTTATAGCGGCGAGACGGATGAACATTAAAACACTGGTTCTCCCTAAAGCCAATAAAGGTGATTTTGATGAACTACCTGACTACATCGTCAAAGGTGTTAAAGCTCACTTTGTTGAGGATTACGAGGAAGTGTTTTCTCATATATTTCATAAGACTAGCCTTGAGTCGGATAGAATGTAGAGGAAAATGAGTTGATTGAGCTAGGGTTCTCTCAAGCTATTTTTTACTAAAATAGGTTTTTGTATTATGTTGATTGTTATTTCTCCGGCCAAAACATTGGACTATGAAAGCCCCCTTAGTACTGAAATGCTTTCTCAGCCTGATTATCTGGGAGACAGTGGGCAGCTAATTAGAATCTTGTCTGAATATACGCCTTTAGAACTAGAGAAGCTGATGCACATTAGCCCAAAGTTGGCTGAATTGAACATGGGGCGTTATTTGGATTGGCACACACCGTTTACATTGGGTAATGCGAGGCAGGCAGCCTTAGCTTTTAAGGGTGATGTTTATCTGGGACTGGATGCGGCTACCATTTTTGATCAAGACTGGGAATGGGCGCAGGGTCATCTACGCATTCTTTCAGGACTTTATGGCCTACTGAGGCCGTTGGATTTAATCCAGCCGTATCGGCTTGAAATGGGAACAAAACTTGAGAATCTTCGAGGGAAAAATCTGTATGAGTTTTGGGGTGATCAAATTAGTGAAGGCTTAAATAGGCAATTGGAGGCGATAAACAGTGAGACCTTAGTAAATCTTGCCTCCAATGAGTATTTCAAATCGGTGAAGCTGAAGAGTTTAGACGCTCATGTATTAACCCCGGTTTTCAAGGACTGGAAGAACGGGGAGTACAAGATAATCAGCTTTTTCGCCAAAAAGGCGAGAGGTTTGATGAGTCGTTGGATTATTGAGAACCGAATTGGAAAGGAAGAACGTATTGCTGATTTTGATGTCGATGGATATTGCTATGACCCGGAAAGTTCAACCGATGATATGCCGGTTTTTCTCAGAAGGCTACCTTAAAGACTGGTTCAAGGAAGTCGCGCCAGTACTTGAGTCAGTCATGAGTTCAATAATTCGATGTAATCGAGCTAAATTGGGTCAAATGGATTAGGACGCATGCTTTACTGAAGCCGCCCTTCAAATGCCACTTCACGCCAAGCTGGTCATCAAAAAGTGAGGATATGAGCCAGAAAAAGCACCGAGATTAGTACGGTGCACTATTCGTAGGTTTGACCTTTGTACTTTAACCTGTAGAAGTTCAGACCAAAGCCGAACCAGTAATGTGTAGAAGTTCAGACTTGAGCTGACAGTTACCCGTTTATCAGTAGCTGTCTGTCAGATAGAGTTTAGTTTACAAACTTTTCTTTCCAGATCGCTTTACCGTCGATGAGTGTTTCCATCGGCG
>WLWV01000125.1 GCA_012103395.1 Gammaproteobacteria bacterium | reverse complement strand
AGTTACCTCGTTGTGTTTTGATATTGTTTGGTAACTACATCAAAACGGGTAACTCTCATTAAATCAACCCTCGCTTCGCTCGGATTGATTTAATACGGTGTCAGATTTGGTCTAAACTTCTACACATAATTGTACTCTGGCAGGGTGTTATTCATGTCTTTTTACTTCTTTTATTATCGCGGTATGCAACTCGGCTCGATCCAGAAAGTAGGGGCATACCTCTTCTCCTCCCACCACCAATACCGGCACGTACTCACGGAAAGTCTCATACCAGTTCGAATCATCCTCTATATCCCTTTCCCTTATGACGATGTTACAACAAAAATCCGATCCACCAACAAAATCCCGGAGCTCAATGGACATCTGTTCACACAAATGGCAGCCATCTTTGAGATAGAACAGAATCACACATTCAGTGCCACCCCCCCTATCGCTCTCAATGCCATTAGGCAATGAAATCAACGTGAACTATTCCTTAGAAACATCAGCGAATGACAACACATCTAAAGACGACAAACGTATAAATTCACCTTCGTCCAGTATCTCTACGCCCAACTTCTCCGCTTTCTCCATTTTCGATCCAGCATCCTCGCCAGCGATTAGATAGTCTGTCTTACTCGATACACTACCTGTTACTTTAGCACCTAAAGATTTTAGCAAAGTCTTCGCCTCGGTTCGAGGCATGGACAGAGAGCCCGTTAACACCACGGTTTTACTACTAAAGACGCTCTGCTTATTGTCAATTTTCTTTTCAACTAGCGGCCAGAAAACACCTGCTGCCACTAATTTTTCTACCACAGCCTTATTGTGAGTCTGTTTAAAAAAAGCGACCACGCTCCGAGAAACGATGGGGCCAATGTCCGGAATACTAATCAAGTGGTCTTCTTCAACATTCATAATCGTCTCCAAATCCCCCAAGTAGAGGCTCAATGTTTCTGCTGTCGTCTCACCAACTAATGGAATCCCGAGCCCGTACAAAAACCTCGCCAAAGTAGTTTTTTTGCTGGCATTAAGAGCCTGGGACAAATTATTTGCAGATTTCTCGCCCATACGCTCCAACGACTTTATTGTCTGAACGGTCAATCCATATAAATCAGCCACATCATCAATCAACTCATCTTCTACCAATTGATCGACCAGTTTGTTACCCAGCCCTTCAATATCCATGGCTTTTCTGCTGGCAAAGTGTTTAATGCTCTCCTTTTTCTGCGCACTGCAAAATAGGCCACCACTGCATCGGGCGATGATGCCGCCTTCCTCGGACACAATCGGGGAAAAACAAACAGGGCATTTATGAGGAAAAATAAATTTGCGCACTTCCTCAGACCTTTGCGACATCACTACAGACACGACTTCAGGAATCACATCACCCGCACGCCTTACAACCACGTAATCACCAATGTGTATGTCCAACCGATCCATTTCCTGTTGATTATGCAAGGTTGCGTTCGACACGGTCACACCACCCACAAACACGGGTTTCAACCTCGCAACGGGTGTAACCGCCCCAGTTCGACCAACCTGAATCTCGACATTCTCAACTATCGTCACTTCTTCTTGGGCTGGAAATTTGTGTGCCAATGCCCAACGCGGAGCCTTCGCTGTAAAACCTAGATCATCTTGCCAGTCTAGTCGGGATACTTTATAGACGACGCCATCAATATCAAATGGCAAATCATCCCGTTGTTGTAAAATTTCGTTGTAGTATTCCAAACACCCATCCACACCATTGACTTGTGCCAAGAGCTCGGTCACTGGCAATCCTAATGACCTCAACCATTGCAACGACTGCCAATGAGTCGAAGGCAAACTGACACCCACCACTTCTCCAATTGCATAACAATATATACTGAGTGGTCGTGACTTCGTTACTGCCGGGTCCAATTGGCGCAAACTGCCCGCCGCCGCGTTTCGAGGGTTGGCAAAAGGTTTTCTTTCTTTGCTACGCTGAAAGTCATTAAGTGTGGCGAAATCCCGCTTACTCATAAAAACCTCTCCCCTAACTTCGATCACCTCAGGAACGGCTTCCCCCGCTAGCTGAGTCGCATCCCCTAAAACCTGCCGCATATTTTGAGTGATGTTTTCCCCTGACTTACCGTCTCCACGCGTTGCTGCCTGCACCAACCAACCGTTCTCATATCGAAGGCTAACCGCCAACCCATCTAGTTTTGGCTCTGCCACATACTGAATCTCTCGTTCTTCCTGACCAACGCCTTCCCGTATTCGTCGATCAAAACTATCAAGTTCTTGTTTGGAGAACCCATTCGAAAGAGAACGCATCGGTTGCCGGTGAACCACTTCAGCAAAAGACCTTACCGCATAGCCACCGACTTTCTGAGAAGGTGAGTTTTCAAGGAGATGCTCTGGGTGCGCCTCTTCGAGATTCATCAAAGACCGCATCAATCTATCGTATACACTGTCTGGAACTTCTGGATCGTCTAGAACATAATAGCGATAATTATGATACTCAAGCTTCTCCTTTAGCTCATTAATTTGATGATAAGCCGACGACACGATAAATCAAAATATCTTAATTGCCCCTTCGCTGCCTGACTGGATTCCATTCTGTCCCATTTTCAAGGCAACCTCTTCGATAGATGACCGAATTACATCTACCACCTCTGTCGATAAATCATCGCACCCCGGCGTCGTAACCTCCCCTTTTACTCTCGATGCAAATGCTTTTGCAGTATCAACCATCTCAGCAAAGACAGGGCCTGGGGATTGGATTTGCGGCGGTTTTATAAAAAAAGTGACACCTCGAATTTCCTGTTGATTGATATCCCCGAAATCAAACTCTCCCGTATCACTCATGTTTGCCAAGCTGTATAGGCAAACATTTCGCTTACCCACTGGTTTGTTACGAATATAGTAGTTTTGACGGCTTTTCTCTAAGCCAATTTGGGTGGCACATCGATCTATGACGGAGCCATCAAAAAAAGCTGATTCTTTAGGTTTGATATTCACAATGAATACTGAATCAAAATAACGGACAAAGGCGTCAATGGAGTTCGCTTGCTCCATAGCGCTCTCAATAGGAGCCATAAACGAAAACCCCCTACCTGTTTTCTCCGATAAATTGGAAATCAGAACAGAAAAACGGGTCATTTCGCTTTCGCTAATCGGTCCAAATCTATCCGCTAATTGGACCGTGACCACCAAGTCTCCAAACCGTACCTCTTCTGATTCCAATTCGAGGTCGCACCAGACGTTATCCGGTAATCGAAGACCATAGATATTACTTCGCTTGGTAATAGATGAAATACTATCTCTATAGATACCCAATACTGACTCTCTCCCAACATCACGATCACCAAAAATTTTGACCCAATAGTCAATTTGGCTAATTTTATCGAATCCCTCAACAGGTTGGTATCCGAATTCATTCACCAATTCCTGGTCGTCGAAATCAGCGGGTAAATCAGGTGCGTTTCGGTTTTTGATATCCTCTCCCATTCCTTCCCTAGACTGTTCTTTTACCGTACCTACCGAAAGGCTTTGTTCGCCTCGGTATGCCTCATCCTCATAAAGCTCGTGATCACTAAAAGGATCAGTTTCATCCCGAACACCTGCTTGATCCATATGATTAACGGGAGTAGGCACATCATTCATTGGATTCCATCCATCTATCACAGCTTCCCTAGATTGAATTCGATTGTTTCCAGAAAGTGGTGCTGCAACCGGAGCCATTTCCTCCCCAGCAGCGTCCCAGCCAGCTTTCGTTCCTGTACCTGGCACGCGGGATATATTCAACCCCGAATGGTTTCTTTTTGATTTAGTTTCACCACCATAACTCGGTTGATTCCCACCGTATTTGGGAGCGACTTTCTTCGGTTCTTTGTTCTTATCGCGAATTTTCTCAGCCAACATGGGCTTATATTTCTCATGCCAACTGGACATGAAATAAATGCCGATCACGACAACTATTCCAAGAAAAACTAATGCGCTTTGCAGACTCACTATTTTGTATTCTTCAGTACATAACTCAACAGATAACTATCAGAATCTTCTCGGGCTCTCTCATTGGTTCGCTATATCGATAGCCTGATCGATATCCACTGACACCATTCGTGAAACCCCCGGTTCAGCCATTGTAACACCAACCAGAACCTGGGCCGCTTCCATTGTAATCTTGTTATGCGTAATTACAATAATCTGGCTAATTTCGGATAAGGCCTTCAGTGTATTGCAATAACGATCGACATTCGCATCATCCAGTGGAGCGTCCACTTCGTCGAGCATACAAAACGGAGCAGGATTTAGCTTAAAAAGTGCAAATAACAAAGCAACGGCCGTCAACGCTTTTTCACCACCCGAAAGAAGGTGAATCGTGCTGTTCCTTTTTCCAGGAGGACGCGCAATTACGGACACCCCCGCCGTTAATAGGTCATCGCTCGTGAGTTGGAGTTCAGCTCTTCCGCCACCAAATAGCCGGGGGAAAAATTCGTTAAAGCCAGCATTGAGCGATTCAAACGTTTCCTTAAACTTCGCTCGCGTTTCTTTATCAATTTTCCTAATCACGCTCTCTAGCGTGTCCAGCGCTTCCACCAAGTCAGCATGCTGTTTATCTAAATATTCTTTCCGTTCATTTTCTTCATTAAATTCATCGATAGCCACCAAATTAACAGGACCAATGCGATGAATTTTGCCCTCTATAACAGTCAATCGGTCCTGCCATTTGGGTGCATTACCGTCTTCGGGCATTGATTCCGATATCTCAGCCTCATCATATCCCTGCCCCACCAACGTTTCTTCCTGTGTTTCTTTTCTAACTGACGTTTCCTGCCTCAACATTCGATGCCGGTCCAAAACATCCCGGGCATCATTTACTTGTGAGATCGCGACGGTTCGTTGACGCCCAACTTCCAATATCCGGTTATCCAGTTCTGTTGATGCATCCCTCACAATTGAAAACCGCTCTTCTATCGCTAATCGTTTATCAAGCATGACCTGCAATTGTTCTTCCAGTTCTTCAATTGGATCACTTACTTCATCACGTTCTTCCGTCATTTGAAATAGCTGTAAATTCACCACATCAAACTGCTGTTGTAGCCGTTTAATGCTCTCCTTCACTGAATCAATCGCAGACTCAAACTTTTGTTTTTGCAACGCTTTTTGATGAGAACGCTCTCCAACATCAGTGAATTTCGCTTTCAGTTCACTGACGCCATTTTGCAAAATATCCCGCTTATGCACCATGCTTTCGCGTTGAATCTCTAAATCTCCGCTTTTTCGCGCGGCTTCTTCCAACAACTCTCTGGCTTTTTCAAGTTCGACATGATCTTGCTCAATCGTGTCTTCAAGATCTTTCAATTCAGAGTCCAGTCGAACTATTCGTTGCTGCACCTCCAAATAACGTGCCTCGTCTCGTCCCAATCGGTTGTGGTAAGAAGTCTTCTCAGATCGAAGCTGATTCAGTCCAGATTTTTGTTGTTGAAAAACACTTTCTAGCTGATCTCTTTCCTGGAGCAGTGCATCAATGGCTTCGTCCAAATTCGTGACACTACCCTCAATTTCGTTCTTCTTTTGTTCCAACTGATTCATTTCTTCTTCCCGAACCAGCACCCCCGTTTCAACTTCTCCTCGACTCACGAAACTCATCCAATTCGAACCGATTAGTGCGCCGTCTCGCGTAACAATACACTCACGACCAACCAACTCGGATTGTCGCGACAATGCTTCATCGACATTCTCAGCAACAAATACATCTTCAAGTAAAGCAGACAAATCCACCTTTCCCGAAGAAATCTTGTCAATGAGCCTTGGCGCATTGGATGATCGATTATGAGTATTAACAGGTTGAACAGAAACCAATGTAAAATGGCAGTCTGGTTGGCGCTCTATCAGTTCGGTTGACGGCATAGTTTCCAAACAAACGGCACCTAGAAAATCGTTTAGCAATCTGTCAGCCGCTTTCTCCCACCCATCTTTGACAGAGATGCTTTCTGCCAATTTGGCCTTGTCTGCAAAACCATTGTGTTGTAGCCAATCCTTCAAAGCCCCGTCGTTTCCTTTTAGGCTGGCAGCCTGTATTTCTTTGAGCGAATTTAGACGGGAAATAATGTCCTGCTGCTTTGTACGCACTTCTCCATGCTGATCCCTCTTCTGCTGCAACGTATGTCTGAACCCGTGAATGGTGTTTTCTGTCATTTGAAGCTCATTCTCAGCCTCTTCGCACAGAAAATCATGAGCAGTCACTTGTTCTCGTAGCTGATCTAGTTCTACATTGGAGACATGTTCCTTAGCCAATTCAAGCTCATCAGAAAATCTTTCCTTTCTTTGCTTTGCTTGATCCAAGTGTCGTTCCAGTTGTGCGATTCTGGATTTTTGAACCTCTTGCGCCTGCGCCGGCGCACGAACCTGCTCACTGAAAGCCTCCATGTCAGCTAACCACCCTTGTAGAATCGACTCTGCCTGCCCCAATCGTTCCTCGAGCTCGGCGCTTTCCTCATCCAATTGCTCCCACTCGGGGATAAGATTCTTCAAGTCGTCTTTTAGTTGGGTCTCTCTTTGCCGGTCTAGGTCAAGCTGTCTGTGGCGCTCGTCTCGATTCGATTTCAGACGTTCAATCTCAATATCCTTACGTGCTTTGGTATCTGCAATATGTTCAATACGCTGTTCAATATTTTTAACTTCTGCACCTATACCATAGTATTCCTGTTGTACCTGATTATTGTTCTCCTGTGCTTCAATTTGCTGCTGGCGAAGCTTTTCCAATAATGCTTCCGCTTCCCTCTGAGCAGCCAAGGTAGACTCTAAGTCATTTTCGTGACTGGCAAAAACCCGATCCTGCTCAGCAAGTTGTGATTGTAATTCCCTCAATTTCATAAACTGCAACTGCCCATTAACTGTCCTTTCTTCCTCCTTTAACTCTTTATATCTTTGGGCTGATGTAGATTGCCGCTTTAGACGGCGCAGCTGCTTCTCCAACTCACCGCAAATATCGCTAACCCTGTCCAAGTTGTCCCGGGTATGGCGTATTCGGTTTTCGGTTTCACGACGTCTATCTTTGTATCTTGATGTACCCGCAGCCTCTTCAACAAATACTCGTAAATCGTCGGGCCTGGCTTCAACAATTCGACTGACCATTCCTTGCTCAATAATCGAATACGAACGCGGCCCAAGTCCAGTCCCCCGGAAGAGATCCAACACATCTTTACGTCGAGTTTTTATGTTGTTTATCGCATAGGAGGATTGTCCATCTCTCATCAATGTTCGCTTAATTGAGATTTCTGCGAACTGTGCGTAATTTCCCGTTGCTCTGCCCTCAGAGTTATCAAAAATTAGTTCAACAGATGCCTTACTAACCGGCTTTCTGGATGAGGATCCATTAAAGATGACATCAGCCATGCTGTCACCACGCAACATTTTCGCGGAAGACTCCCCCATCACCCACCTCACGGCGTCAATCACATTGGACTTTCCACAGCCATTAGGACCGACCACTGCGACGAGATTGGAAGGTAATCTTATATCTGTGGGATCGACAAACGATTTGAACCCGGATACCTGTAGTTTTTTGAGTCGCATGACCTTATAGTGTTAGATTCTTAGAACATCCGAGCAGGATGCTTACCAATTTCCCTGCGTAATTAACCGCTCCTTAGTTCTTCGCAAAGCATCATGATGAAGCTAATCCGCCAAACTTCCAATGATATTTCAGGCTATTTTCTCGACAGGGAATCGAAAAGATGACTTCTTTCAAACGATCAAAGTCGAGCGGGGTCTCATGGTGCGCTCAATCACCAACTTTCCCCAAGAACAAACACTCTCATCCAAGTAAAAATTGAGCAATAGTATCAACTTTTCTCCACCGACCACCCTTATGTTTCAGCGGCGAACTGCCGATGCGAGGATTATACTATTTTGACCACCGTGACGCTAAAAAAACATGATAATCATAAGAAAAAATACCGGCTTAACACGAATAAAACAAGTGCATTTTTAAGACCAAGAATGATGATATAACATAGGAAAACCTGCTGATTCAAATAGGTGAGCCGTTTTTTGTGACCAGAAAGTCAAAATAGCGCGTTCTTCTCAATTCACATTACTTCCACTCGAATCCGCTCTCATCACGAAGAGATAGAGACCCAACAAGACCATGGGCACACTTAGCAACTGCCCCATGCTCATCCAATCAAATGCAATAGCGCCGAGATGAACATCCGGCTCTCTGAAAAACTCGATAAGAAACCGGAAGATTCCATATCCGAGAAAAAATACACCCACAACTTGGCCCGGCCTGCGTTTTCTGGAAGAAAACCACCAAACCACACAAAACAGCAATGCCCCCTCTAATAGCGCTTCATACAATTGTGATGGGTGCCGGGGGCCCTCAGGTGCAGTATGAAAATACACTGCCCAAGGAACATTTGTCACCTGCCCCCAAAGTTCCTGATTAATAAAATTACCAATTCTGCCAAAAAACAAACCGAGCGGTACCAGAGGAATCAAAAAGTCCCCAACCACAAGAATCAATCGGTGGGTTTTTTTTGCATAAAACAGCACTGACCCACATACACCTAAAACACCACCATGAAATGACATACCACCATCCCACATCGCTAAAATAGCTTGGGGGTTGGAGAGGTAAAAACTCAAATTGTAAAACAGTACATAACCCAGACGCCCGCCAAGAATTACGCCAACTGCGACGTAGAACACCAAATCAGAAATTTCATCTGGATCCCAACCAGAATTTGGCCGGGACGATCGATAACGGCCAAGCCACATACCTGAGATGAAGCCACATAGATACATAAGCCCGTACCAATGAATGGATAACGGGCCAATAGAAATCGCTACTGGGTCGAAATTTGGATGTACAATCACGTTTGGTTTTCCAAGCCCGGTCCATTGAAATCATCTCAGGAATGAGCCAATCAAATAGTTAGCCAATTAGCCAAACAGTTAACGAAATATCTTGAGCAAAAATCAGTCATTCATTCACAGAAGACACACGAAATCTTGATGCTGTACCCGATTTCAGAAACGTAAAACTGCAGACAAGTCTGGATCAACCACTGAGTCCATTTTCTGTTTTTAAAACTGGAAACAGCGCGCATTTAATAAAAAAATGCACAGGCACTACAAAACGTAACCAATTCTAACTGATCGTCTCACATTAGTATCTATAGCAATGCCGAATTCTCTAACCAACCAAACCAGTCCATACCTACTACAACACGCGAACAGTCCGGTGGATTGGCATCCGTGGAGCCAATTTGCATTGGGTCTTGCTAAAGAAAAGAGCAAGCCGATACTGTTGTCCATCGGCTACTCCACCTGTCATTGGTGCCACTCGATGGAAACTGAGAGCTTCGAAAACCCTAGGATTGCCGACATTATGAATGAACTCTTTGTGTGTATTAAGGTTGATAGAGAGGAGCGCCCTGATCTCGACAAAATTTATCAATCAGCGCACCAGATTCTAACTCAACGCCCGGGTGGATGGCCTTTGACCATTGCATTAACCCCTAATGGCCATGCGCCCTTTTTTGCGGGAACCTACTTTCCACCAGAACCACAGCTTAACCTACCTGGTTTCGGTGATCTGCTCAAGAAAATGGCCCATCACTTCACTGCCAATTACGAAGAAATGGAGGAGTACCATCACTCTTTTGGCAGCGCCTTAAGTCAGTTAAACCCCCAACCCACTAAGGCGGATCTTCCCGATTCAGGGGCTGTGCTAATGTCTGCAGCAGGGCAACTAGAAAGCAGATTTGATAGCGAATTTGGTGGGTTTGGTGATGCACCCAAATTTCCTCACCCCAGCCAGCTGTCTCTGCTATTAGCGCAACACCATAAACAACATACGTCGACACATGCTGGTGACGAGGATGGCGAAACCGTAAGTTTATCAATGCTAACGCAAACCATGAAAAATATGGCTCGCGGTGGCTTGTATGATCAAGTTGGTGGTGGGTTTTTTCGATATTCCGTGGATAAGAAATGGTGTATTCCCCATTTCGGAAAAATGCTCTATGACAATGCTCAATTGCTTGGGCTTTATTGTGATCTATATCAAACCACGGGAGACCCCGAATATGCAGATACCGCACTAGGAATTGCGGTAGTGTACCCTGAGGTCTGTAATTTAGCTTTCTATTGCAGCTTCGCTATTAGCTTTGGCGGAGTGAACGTAGAGAGCGAAGCCAAAGCCGGTTTTTCAGGCTTTAGTATTGAATGTTGAGCCATCAAGTCGTTCCATGTTTGTGACTTAAGCAAATGTGGAGGCAACCCAATGACCCA
>WLWV01000124.1 GCA_012103395.1 Gammaproteobacteria bacterium | reverse complement strand
GCTTGTCAGTGCCATTCTCGTTGAGATTGACGATGAATGGAGCAATGCCGACAAGCGATATATCGTGTGGAACGACGATAATGACTCAACCTAAATCAAAGTTACAGACGTAGGGTTGCACAATCAGGTCTTGCAGGGATCAAAGACTAGTAAATCCTAATTTAAGGTTTGATGTAGGAGTACCCCATCGCTTGTAGTTTGGCTACCTCCGCCACACCGCTAGGAACAATATCTTCCTGCGACACATCATAGAGATCGGATTGATAATCCACTTTTCTTCCATTAAGAGTATTCGCACAAACATGGAATCCGACGCCTTGATCTTTTAGGCCCGCGATTTTTGCCGTGATGTCGTCACTGGCACTGGCACTCTTAAATTTCGGTACACGTGACAAGGCATCAGGTTCCAGCAGTAGGGCTAAACCATTACCATGCAGTACCACCTTCAAATCAAGATTTTCTTGTCCAACAGCATTGATGTGGTTCTGAATATTTCGAAGCGCACCAGCGTGTTGTTTCGGATTATCGTAGTTAATGTGGTAAACAACTTTTTGCTTGGCGTAAACTGACTCGGCACTAGCCATATTACTACCCAAAAATGCGATCGTTAAGATCGCCATCGACGCCAATTTAATAACTCTATACATAAGTTTGCTCCACTGGATGAGTGATAGAAAGCTAAATTGTAGCATCAGATTCAGAGTGCTTTGCCCAGACGTTAGTTTTCCAGCAGCGGCATTTATTCGTTCACTGTGAGCTTCTCAGGCAACAATCAAGCATGATCTCGATATTGTAGTTAGCTAGATTCGCTCAGAATCCCTAATAAAAGTGGCGAGAAAAGCGCTAGAGCAATAGAGTTTGCCCCATTACTTTTTGGTACGATTTGTTGGTAAATGTGTTGTTGCACGAACCATCAGTAGCAAAAGTACTTCCGTTCAATTTACCCAATCAGGTTTGGTGATGTCACCGGAAATTAGATTCGATTCTCTGCCGCGCATCCATTGTTCTAATTCCTCAAAGGTAGCACCTTGTTCTTCAACAAGTTGGATACACCATTTCAATTCTTGAATTAGGTCTTCTTCGGGAACCTGGCTAACATCCCTTTCGGGGTCTTGCCACCTTGGACCTCCGAGATAAACAGCGGCATACAT
This sequence comes from Gammaproteobacteria bacterium, assembly GCA_012103395.1. Lineage (GTDB taxonomy): Bacteria > Pseudomonadota > Gammaproteobacteria > Arenicellales > Poriferihabitantaceae > WLWV01. The sequence goes on along the minus strand of WLWV01000124.1, from coordinate 9,200 downwards.
AATTTTTGCCTTTATGGGGTGGGTACCCCCTGCGACCATGGCTTGGTAAAACATTTTATGCACCTCTTCCCAAGGCTCTGATTGAAAAAGATTGATCTCTTCGTTACCTCGACCACAATAGGCATCGTGGACCACCGCTGCATTCAGGTAGCTTTGATTCGTTTTACTGCCAATAATGGGAACAAAAATAGTGGGAATAGACGCTCCATCTGTCCGCACACCTTGAGGAGCGGCCCAGCGTTTACCTTGGCCATCGACAAAGAAAATCTGTCTCGCCAATTGAAACCACTCCTGATCTGCCTGATTCAAGATAGCGGGGGTCTGTTCAAAACGGGGGGCTTCCGCTAGATCGTTAATCTGGATAGAAGAACAACCAAGAGTAACAACCACTCCAATAATCAAAGGCATGAATCGAAACATAACGCGTCTCCCAATTACCATCAGTACCCAAATTATAAAGCAAACGGGCCAGACTCGACATCTAGGCCCCTTTCGGGAAACTTCACGATTGCGCGCCCCGATCCCTAATCTTCGATACAACCGCGATTGGCGTTAGTTCAACGAGGAAGTCTTCATGGCCAAGGCCAGCCACCTTTACGGACGTACTCGCTGGGGGGGCGGTTGAGGGTAAAAACTCATTTCTGACCGCTTGGATTTTCGGTAGGTCCTCCAGATGGAGAAAATATGTCGTAATGGATACGATATCTGAGAGCGTCCCTCCTATTTCCACAAGCAGGTTTTCAATATTTCTAAAGCACTGCCGTGTTTGTTCAGCAACATCACCTTTCCCGACAATATTCTCATTAGCGTCCCATGCAACTTGCCCCGTGAGATGAATGACATCTCCCTTAGGCTGGATAAACCCCATACTAAAACCTCGATTTCGGGATTTCCAAACTTTCTCTGATTCGAAGCTTTTTTTCATATCGATAGACTTTTTTACAAAGACTCTAAAGAGCGTGATGTCAAACAGGTCTTACAGCGGTGACCGTCACTTCTATCAGCCAATGGCCTCCGAGGTTTACCCCTAAACAGGCTCGTTGCGGCCAATTGGCTGGATTAGACCCAATCCATTCTCTCCAGACTTTATCCATAATAGGCTTGTCATCGATATTTGACAAAAAGACTTGCGCTGATACGATCTTGGTTTTATCGGACCCTAACTCCTTCAGATTAGCTTCGATACTATCTAGCGTCTGCGAGGTTTGCTCGGGTAAATCTAGGCTTTCGTCTGAAGCGGTAGCAACGGTCCACACAAGATCTTTATAGCTTGTAGAGTTGCTTCTGCCTGGCGGGTAAGTACCCTGGATTCGCTCAATCTTCATTTGAATGATACCTAACGAGAATAAGAGTGGTTAAAACGATTCAACTTTCTGTTTATTTTTGCTGTCGATGTGCTTGAGCCAATTTCTCAATTCCGTCATCCTGACTTCGGGAGCCAAATCGTTTCCCCGAGCCCCAAGCTGATTGGCGGCGGCTTTGTCTGAGTCTGCAATATCCAGTGCATCCGCTTTTTCCGTGTTTTGCCATATGGTTCCGGGGGCTCGAAGAAGATCAGCAACCCATGCTGCGGTAAATTCAGGATGATACTGCATCCCCCAAAAGTCTATTCCGTCACACTCGTAGGCGAATGCCTGAATGGGAGAGTGAGCGTTCTCGGCTAACAATACAGCTTTCTCAGGAAGCCTTTGAACTTCGTCGCGATGAACACACGGCACAGCGTAACCGTCTGCGCGCCCGTCGAGAAGCGGATGTTCCTTTCCAGCACTGGTTCTATTAATGTCCAATGCAAGACCGATTTCCATGCCGCTGGGAGATACTCCGATTTGTCCACCAAGAATCACCGCCGCAAGTTGCATCCCATTACATGAAGCAAGAACCGGTACACTCCCATCGAATACACGAGCAACAGCCTGCCTCAGCGGTTCAGCCTGAGGGTCATCCACAGACCAGGGAACTCCAGAGCCCGTTAAAACAACACCATCGATATCGTCTAAATCATCTTCGGTCAAAGCAGTTTCATAAGGCGCGACAATACGACAAGTGACATTTTCATCTTGAGATTTCAGCGCATTTGCATAATTTTCTGCGGGAGAAACACCAACTCGCTTTCTTGCCTCTGCAATGAGGTTGGCGGAGTTTCCCTCTAGAATAAGAATAGACTTCATCATACTTTCGTTGTTGATTTTTTGTGCTCACCAAATTCTACAGCGAGCGGTGATCCAATCAAAGCTTGGAAAACAGAAGGACCAGATTCGGTTAATCCTAAAAAAAGACATTCACGAATAGCAATAGCATCTGACCGCTCGGCATTTAGACACCCTCTTAAAGCATCGCTCCTTATGCCATGAAGATCGGTAGCAGCCCGCTCGCTTAGGAATGATTGCGCATCTTCTTTTGAGGGGAAATCAAGTTCTACGCTCCGCTGAGGGTGATAATTTTGGCCCCCAAAAAAATAGCAATGGGTTTATCTCAGCGCCAATGAAATGATGGATGTCCTGAATTTATCCTGAATTTACTTCCTTCTTGGGAAAGCGTCCATATAACAATTGTCGTATGTTCGTATTTGAGCCAAAGTGCTATGCTTTGGCTTTAAGCATTCTGACACTAATTTCTTCTAATACGCGATGTATTCTCCTCAACAAAGTGCCTACTTTGCACATTGGCTATCCCTGAGAGGGAATTACGAGGAGTCGTTGACCCAAACCATCGCCGGCGCCAAAGTGGACATGAATCCCCATCAGGTGCAGGCCGCGTTGTTCGCACTGCGTTCCCCACTTTCAAAAGGGGTCATTCTTGCCGATGAGGTTGGACTTGGAAAAACCATCGAGGCCAGTCTGGTTCTAGCCCAACGTTGGGCGGAGCAAAAACGTAATTTACTACTGATTGTTCCAGCAACATTACGTAAACAATGGGCGCAAGAGCTTCAAGATAAATTCGATTTGCCCGTGATTATTCTGGAATCGAGTAATTTTAATGCTGCTAGAAAAGACGCTGTAGACAACCCTTTTAAAGTTAAAACATGGGATCGTGAAGCCATCGTTCTGGCTTCTTATGAGTTCGCTGCGCGTAAAAAAGAAGAACTGAGTCATATTCCCTGGGATCTGGTTGTGTTCGACGAGGCCCACAAGCTACGCAACATCTACAAGGCTGACGGGGCTAAAACCGCGAAGGCGCTCAATGAGTCGCTGTTGGGATGTCCCAAAATTCTGATGACCGCCACCCCGTTACAGAATAGCTTACTGGAATTGTATGGCATGGTATCTGTAATTGATCCTTATTTCTTTGGCAGCCTTGATGCTTTTAAAGCCCGTTATCCCAGTCAGAACATAGACTCTAACGAGTTACGTTCACTTGGCAAAAGACTCAGTAAAATCGTCAATCGTAGTTTGAGAGAACAAGTACAGAAAACGGGAAGCTTCAACTTTACAAGACGTTATTCCCTTACCGAAGACTTTACGCCCAGTGAACTTGAACACGAACTTTATCAGCAAGTATCGGACTATCTCTGCAAAGACGACCTCGTTGCTATCAAACCCGAGGCCCGACATCTGGTAACGTTGGTAATCAGAAAGATTCTCGCGTCATCCACTTATGCCATCGCGGGCACATTGGACAACATGATACGCCGTTTGGAAAGCGACCAATCCGTGTTGGCGGACCTCGCTTACGATTATGAAACCATTGATGATTTCGACGACCAATCAGAGAATGATCAACCAACCAACCCGCATTCTCAAAACCTTGCAAATGAAATCGCGCTGCTGAGTGAATTTCGCAACCTCGCCCAAACCATCCCCACGAACGCAAAAGCGGAGGCCTTGCTTCGGGTACTGAATCGCGCCTTCGAAATGACTGAGCGTCTGGGTGGCGCACGCAAGGCTGTTGTGTTCACGGAGTCTGTGCGCACCCAAACCATGCTCTATCAGTTGCTCAGCGCAGAGGGATACAAAGACCAGATCGTTTTACTTAATGGAAGTAACAAGGACCTCGACTCCCGAAACACTTACAAAGAATGGGCAGAAAAACATAGAGACTCCGCCCGGGTGTCTGGATCCAAAACATCGGACATGAAAGCGGCTCTAGTCGATAAGTTTCGTGATGACGCTACCCTAATGATCAGCACCGAAGCCGGGGCCGAAGGGATCAACCTGCAATTTTGCTCTTTGTTGATCAACTATGATCTGCCGTGGAATCCGCAACGAGTCGAACAGCGGATCGGGCGTGTCCATCGGTATGGGCAAAAACACGATGTCGTGGTAGTGAACTTTATCAATCGAGGTAATCGCGCGGATGAACGGGTATTTGAATTACTGAACGAAAAGTTCGAACTGTTTGAAGGGGTTTTTGGTGCATCAGATGAAATCTTGGGAAGCATCGAGTCCGGGGTTGATATCGAACGACGCATCTTTGATGTTTATCAGAAATGCCGCACTGATACCGAAATTGATGCTGCGTTTAACGAATTAAAAGCTGAAAAAGCCCCGATTCTCGATGCGCAGATGAGAGAGACTGCCCGCTCAGTACTCAATTATTTCGACACCAACGTAGTGCAAAAACTAAACGGAATAAAGGACACCACTGCGCGGCAGCTGGGACTCTATCAACAGAGGATGATGTACCTTGCAAAAGCGGAGCTTTCCTCCTCGGCGGACTTCTTTGAAGACCGTTTTAGTTATAAAAACCAATGGTATGACCTGAATTGGCCCGCGGCTCAGACAAATGATGGGCAGTTTTTTCGCCCCCATGAAGGGTTAGGCGAGAAACTGATTCACACAGCGAAAGAACGGGAAATTGATGAGCAGGTGCTGCTCGAGTTAAATTACGGTACGCCGAGAACCCACATGGCTGATGTGCGTAATCTGATTGGTCAGCAAGGAGAAATGCGTGTCGAAAAATACGTCATCAAAAGTACCAAACAAACCCTCGAATACTTGATCGTGTCCGCTTGTTTAGATAGCGGAGATCGAATAGAAGAAGAAACCGCTAAGCGTTTGTTGTTAGTACCAGGACAATCGCAACCCAACGAGCAGGCGTTAAAACACAATTCGACACTCCAGCAACAGATCGCGCAACAACAAGACGATAAGTTCAGCCTCGCCGAAGACGCAAACGAAAAACACTTTGAAGAAGAAACCGAGAAGCTGGAGAATTGGAGCGACGACCGTAAGATTGCGCTGGAAATACGCATGAAAAAACTGGATCGAGAAGTGGCAGATGCCCGACGTCATGCTCGGCAACTACCCAGCCTAAAGGAGAAGGTTGCGGCCAAACAAGATCAGAAAAAACTCGAGCGGGAAAGGGACAAAGTTATGCTCAACTACCACGAGGAAAAGAAAAACATTGAAAACAAGGAAGATGAATTGCTTGAAGAAGCCGCTGCGGCATTGGAAATGACCACCCTTTCCATTTGTTTATTTTCTGTCAGCTGGCGCTTGGGAGGTGAATCATGATCGATACCACAGACCTCGTCCGAGAACTTGTTTACCAGCTTCGTCTCGGTGAAGATTCTGCTTATGAGTTTAAAGCGGTGGAGTTTAAAGGGAAAAAAATACAAAGCCCCCACAAAGACAGCATCGCCGATGAAATCTCGGCATTCGCTAACACGGGCGGCGGAATTTTAGTATTGGGTGTTCACGACAAAACCCGGGAAGTATTCGGTATTTCTACGGAAAATCTCGACGAGGTGGAGCTTTGGCTCACCAATATCGTCAATGACAAAATCAGCCCTGGTCCATTAATCCAAACCCGCCTGCTCGAAATACCTGACCGTAATGGGCATCTAAAACCCGTAATCTGGGCTCGGATTCCCCAAAGCGTATTTGTCCATAAGAGCCCCGGCGGTTATTATCATCGAGTCGGTTCCAGCAAGCGAGAAATGGCACCGGATTTGTTGGCACGAATGTTCCAGCAGCGCAGTATGGCTCGGCTGATTCGTTTTGATGAACAAGTCATGTCCAATGCGCCCCTAGAGGCCATCGATCCCGGGCTTCAATCGCGTTTTCTGCGGGATAATTCCCTGCCAGAACAGATGCAATTGCATAAGCTATATTTGGTCGGCGAAGACGAAGAAAAACAAACCCATCTCACGGTATCCGGGGTATTGTTATTGACTCAACAGCCCACGGACTATTTGGCATCGGCTTGGGTACAGTGCGTTTGTTACAGCGGGGTTGAACGCAACGGCGAGTTTCAGCTGGACGCCACGGATTGTCGAAGCAGTATCGATCAACAGATCGAATCTGCCTTCGCTTTTGTCAAACGCAATATGCGGGTTGAAGCGGTAAAACGCCCCGGACGCATCGACATTCCCCAATACGATCTCGGCGCAATCTACGAAGCCATTGTCAACGCGGTATCCCATCGCGACTACGGTGTTTATGGTTCCAAAATTCGCCTACACATGTTCAGCGATCGACTTGAAATCATGACTCCCGGCGGGCTGCCCAATAGCCTTAACGTGAATACCATGGACGCGAACAGCATCACTCGCAACGAAACCCTGGTGAATCTATTGAGCCGCTATTATGACGCCGACCCGATCAGCCAACGACAAAACATCATCGAACGACGAGGCGAAGGGGTTCCAAAAATTCTAACCGCGAGTCAGGCGTTGTCTTCACAAAAACCAAAATACGAACAATCCGACGAGGTTCAAGCCGAATTGAAACTCACTATTTACGCCGCGAGTAAGGAATCGAACGGATTGGTCGAGCGGTTTTAAAATGAAAAACGGCTTGATGGACTCATTCTTTATGGGCAATATGCTGTTCCAACTCTTTTTAGGTCACTCATTAACCCCTTCTTTAAGTACGGCAGGATAGGAAAACAAACGGACATGGCAAACAACAAACAAAAACTGGAATTGACTTGGATCGGTAAGGAAAAACGCCCCCGATTAGAACCCCGCATCTTACTGGAAGAGCCTGAATTTTCTTATCAAAGAGAAGACGTGGATGAGTTGGCAACCGGAGAAACCGCGGATTTGTTCGCTCACAATGCATCGGGCGATGGCGATGGCGATGGCGAGAGCGAGAATGAGAACGATGGCAACCACCCCGCCCCCGCACCACCTTCCCAGGATAATATACTGATCCACGGCGACAATTTACTCGCGCTTAAAGCATTAGAGCAACAATATGCGGGTAAGGTGAAATGCGTCTTCATCGATCCACCCTATAACACCGGCAGCGCCTTTACCCATTATGACGACGGCGTAGAGCATTCGATGTGGCTCACATTAATTCGAGATCGACTAGAGATTATCAAAAACTTGCTGTCCGAAGACGGCTCATTATGGATCACCATTGATGATAATGAATGCCATTATCTCAAGGTGTTGTGTGATGAGGTGTTTGGGAGACGGAATTTCCTAACATCATTAACTTGGGTTAAGCGTGTTTCGCCGGCGAATGACGCCAAGCTTTTTAGCTCAGACCACGATCATGTCCTGATCTATTCAAAGTCAAAGAATCATTGGAGCCTTAATCGTCTGGATAGAAGCGCAAAGCATAACTCATCCTACAAAAACCCCGACGGAGATCATCGTGGCCCATGGAATTCAGTTACGTATACAGGAAATAAAAGTTTGTCAGAACGTCCAAACCTTCATTACGCCATCACCAATCCAACCACAGGCGAACAGATTTACCCTCCCAAAACGCTGACTTGGAGATATGGTCATCAAACTCACCTAAACAACGAACAAAATGATCTCTTGTATTGGGGAAAGGACGGTAAATCGAAAAACCCTCGTCTTAAGAAATTCTTGAGCGATGCTACAGCAGTGGTACCGAGGAGCGTTTGGCATCACGCTGAAACAGGAAGCACGCAAACAGGTATGACCGAACAAAAAACAATGTTTGACACTCCATTTGCAACCCCTAAACCAGAAAAACTACTCGAACGCATCATTCACATAGCAACCAACCCCGGTGACCTCGTACTCGATTCCTTCGCTGGCTCCGGTACCACTGGCGCGGTGGCCCATAAAATGGGGCGGCGCTGGATCATGGTGGAGCTTGGGGATCATTGTAAGACCCATATCGTGCCCCGACTCAAAAAGGTCATCGATGGCGACGACCAAGGCGGAATCAGTAAAGCCATGAATTGGAAAGGCGGCGGTGGGTATAAGTTCTATCGGGTTGCACCGTCGTTATTAAAAAAAGACAAATGGGGCAATTGGGTGATCAACCCCGAATACAATGGCGAGATGTTATCCGAAGCGATGTGTAAACACATGGGTTATGCCTATGGGCCAAGCCCTGATCTTTTCTGGTTACACGGACAGGCTTCGGAGAATAACTATATTTATGTCACTACCGGCACTTTAAGCCATGAACAATTGGCGGTGATCAGCGATGAAGTCGGCGATGAACGCAGCCTACTCATTTGCTCGAAGGGGTTTATGCTGGAAGGGGACGAATTTGCTAATCTGTCGTTGAAAAAAATCCCCCAAGCCGTGTTGCATAAATGCGAATGGGATCAGGACGATTACAGTTTTCACATTAATGTCTTACCCGAAGAGGAGGACATCGACGATTTAGAAGACACGCCATTAGAAGACACATAATGAGCACGCTAAGTTTAAGGAGCAAACGTTAAGGAACATAAATAACGCCGGGGCCAAGATCGGCCCCAAGCTCAAGAACGAGATCAAGAACAAAATCAGTGAAAAAACACGTGACAAAATAAGTCACAAAACAAGGATGAGCTAGAAACCAAGGAGGACGGATATAAACTCGACGGCTGTCACCAAGCGTCACCTAAACTAAGTAAACATGGACGATCAGCGTACCGTCAACTTCATCAAGAACCAGCTTTCCCTGCGTAAACCCCAAACTGAATCATTGCAGATTCTTGCGGATATCTTGGCGCACATGGGACTGTCTAAAGATCCGGATTTAGGCCATTGGTTGGCGCATATCCAAAAAGATTATCTGTAGAAGTTTAGACCAAATCTGACACCGTATTAAATCAATCCGAGCGAAGCGAGGGTAGTGTAATCTGAGGTCTGTAATTTAGCTTTCTATTGCAGCTTCGCTATTGGCTTTGGCGGAGTGAACGTAGAGAGCGAAGCCAAAGCCGGTTTTTCTGGATTAGGTGTTGAATGTTGAGCCATCAAGTCGTTCCATGTTTGTGACTTAAGCAAATGTGGAGGCAACCCAATGACCCAACCGGATTACAGTAACCTATATGAA
>WLWV01000337.1 GCA_012103395.1 Gammaproteobacteria bacterium | reverse complement strand
GATGGCTCAACATTCAACACCTAATCCAGAAAAACCGGCTTTGGCTTCGTTCGCTACGCTCACTTCGCCTAAGCCAAACGAACATCGCTAAAGAAATAAATTACAGACCTCAGGGTACACTACCCACATAACGGTCTTCACTAATGCAATATCATAGCGACCACAAATAGCCAATAGCGCAGGATTAGCTTCACAGCCTTCACTCAAGATGATCAGCGTAACAGACTGACTACATAACGCTGTACACTGACTCAAATGCTGCTCAGTTTGAGCATATATCCATTCCATCTCTCCTGGAGAAACAATGGAGATACAGTGCTCTCTCAGCGGATTGAGATATCCAACCAAATGAACAGCCCGTTGCTGTCTACCGATAGATTTAGTGGTATTCGAATGCCATTCCAGCCCAACCAAACCATCAACAATCGAATCAGGCACTATCTTAATTTCTAGGTCCTTAACCATCACTGATATCGAACTGGTCGCTAAATACTTAGGAAAATTTCGTATAGTTCGTCCGTTGATTTGGCCTGTTTAAGTTTTTCAATGAAACCGTCTTCGCTAAATCCGGTAGCAAGTCTCGATAAAAGCTTAAGGTGGGTTTCATCAGCATCAACAGGGACCAACAAGCAAATTGCTAGCCATACTGGTTGGCCATCGATAGCATCGTAGGCAATCGGTTCTTTAAGTTTCACGGCCGCGATGATTGGAACTTTAATTCCCTCCAGGCGGCCATGCGGTAGGGCTATGCCCTTACCCAATCCTGTGCTTCCCAACCGCTCACGATCATTGAGAGTTTTGAAAATGCAATCACGCTCAGACACTGCATCGCTATTTGCAACAATCAACTGCGATAGCTCTTCGAATAGTCTTTTCCGACTAGCGACGCCTAAATCCATAACAACGAACTCTTTATGAAGATAGTCAAGCGCGACTTCCGTCATGATCTCCCCGTTGAAGGCACTTCGAGTGATATCGGGCTGGAACGGGTCGGTAGAAATTTGAGTCATCCGGGTATTTGTTTTATCGAATCTTCGTCGCGGTGGTGATCCGTCAACTTTTCCTTGTGTTTTAAGACCTGTCTATCCAATTTGTTTACCATTGCATCAATCGCAGAATACATATCATCCGATGTGCTGGAAGCGTGGATCTTAGCACCTTTTGCATTGATAGTGGCTTCTGCAATGTGTCTACTCTTTTCAACATGGAGCACCACATTTGTATTGGTAACATGATCAAAATGACGAACAATTTTCTCTACTTTTTCTGAAACATGGTGGTGCAGAGAATCAGTAACGTCCATATGTTGACCACTTATTGATATTTGCATATTTTTCTCTAGGTTCATCAGTCGTGAATTTATCGGCAGGCCAGCTCCCCCGTCGATGCGGACACTATCGCTATTAGCGATATTTCATTTTCAATTGAAAGGCTTAACGGCAACACAACATATTCGTATCATATCGCGCCAAAAATACAGTACTTATTCTGGTACACCACTCACTTACAGACTACCATTAATTTGACACCATACTACAAACAATCATCGGTTCTGCTGATTATCGCTCTCCCAATAACATAAATTCTAGCGAAAAAAACCAATGTAATTATGTGTGCTAGAATTATTAGGTTTTCTCACCAGCGATCGACTTGATGAACGAAATTGGCTGGCACCGATCCATTGAATTGGTGGTTAACTCATGAGGAAATCAGCGCTAGGAAGAAAACTAAGGGCATCGGAATAGGGATAAGGAATTTAAGGAAACAACGCACACTCTTTTAGGAAAAAACCTAATCACAGATAAACGCGATAACAAAAGGGTTAGCCCGGTAAAAAAGCATAAGAAGATTGGACACCATGATTCACAGCCTAGATAACTAGCAAGGTTGAATCCCAGATAAAGCTTAAATGTAGAAGTTTAGACCAAATCTGACACCGTATTAAATCAATCCGAGCGAAGCGAGGGTTGATTTAATGAGAGTTACCCGTTTTGATGTAGTTACCAAACAATATCAAAACACAACGAGGTAACTCT
>WLWV01000009.1 GCA_012103395.1 Gammaproteobacteria bacterium | reverse complement strand
CAATCAACTTATCGTTAAAAGCCATGATCATCAGCGAATCGAGACCAAACTCATCCAGGCTCCGTTGAGTACTGATTTTATCAAGCGGCAGTCGGCTCACTTCAGACATGGAAGTCTTCAAATACTGCTCAATCGTCTCCCGTGTTTCACCCACGGCTTTGGGCGCCATGGTCGTGATTCGCGGCGACATAGAAGGAGCCTGGGTATAGGTGATCTGTTCATCCTCAGTTGATATCTTTCCTATTTTTTCCGCTTTACTATACAAACCCTGGATATTGACCGGCGATGGACGAGGAACAGACGCTTGGAGGACAGGCGATGATACAACCAGCTCCTTCGTTACAAAATTCCTGATTTTCGTATCATCACCAGCCAGAAACAAGCAATGTTGGGCGGAGGATTGTAAGACAGTCTCCCAAGCCGCGATTCCCAATTCACTAGTCATGCCGATTATGCCCATGCCAGAGGTCATCGCATCCCGCTTTTGCATGGAAAGCTGCATACCTCCTGCCTCCCATAACGCCCAGTTCACACTAAACGTACGACTGCCAGCAATACCTCCTTGCATCGCAATCGCATCAAGGACACTGTTTGCATAGGCATAATCAGCCTGTCCAACATTACCGATGGCTGCACTTGCTGAGGAAAAGAATGTGACGAAATCAACGTTTTCATCTCTTAATGCCTGTTCTAGCAACAGGGTGCCCTGAACTTTTGCAGCCAAAACTTCCTGACTTTCCATGCGAGTTTTCCGTAAAAGGAAAGCATCTCGGTTGCTACCTGCAAAATGAAAAATGCCGGTGATGCCGCACACATTGCTTTTTGCCTGTTCAATAACCTGATTGATTTGTTGTGAATCAGCAATATCCGCTTGAACGTAGCTAACCTCACACCAGCGTGATTGCATGGTTTGGATTTTTTGTACTTTTTCAGATGTTAACGGGTTGCGACCTGTGAGTACTACATGAATTTTAATGGATTGTGCTTCAGCTAACTGGTGGAGATACTGGCAGAACACCATTCCCAATCCACCAGCACCTCCTAATAACAAATAGGTACCATTGGCTTTCAATGCCACCGCCTCAGAAGGGTGATCATTCCATCCACGGCTCTCTTCCCAAGTTTTAACGCTGCGTCTTAGTTCACCATCGGTAGTTTTCTCATAGCGCACTTCTACTTCTTTGGGAACTATTTGTTGAAACTCCATCCCAGCTACTTCAGCTAACAAACCGTCTTGTGGTATTTCGAGCGTCTGACAGAAGAACCTAGGATTCTCGCGATTTAGCGTTCTAGCAAAACCACCGATGGCTTGATTAAGCGCATAGTCACGTGTATTGGTTGGGCTAAAGGCATGAAGTAAATGGATTCTTTCAGGACACCCCGTTTGTTGCATCAGTGTCTGAGCAATAAACAAGATGGAATAAAACCCTTGATCTAAATGTGCGGTTAATGTCTCTAATGCGAATGCATGTGCTGGCCAAGCATGCAAAATCTGCTCTGGTAACAAGTCACGCTGAGCTAGTAATTCAACCAGTTGTTGATAATCAGCTAACTGCCCCGGCCGCAACTGCACGACTAAAGTAGCCTGTCGTGTCGTCGCAGAGTCAATCAATGCAAACTCAGAACCAGCTACTACCAATATGACGGGACGACCTTGGGCGAAAGATAAGTCATACTCGACCGCACCGAAAACCAATAAAGGTTTTCCCGTTGACTGGGTAGACGATATTGGCAATGCAGTAGACAGCCAGACAGGCTGCCACCATGTCTTACTAACCGATCGCTCGGTAAGACTTCCTGCTATTGGGGAACGAGGGGGTAAGGTAGGCATTGGTGTGGATGTTGCGGTCGCCAACTGTTCTGGTTTTCTACGGGAGGCCGCTGGAGGCTGCTCGGGAAACCAAAATCTTGAGCGATCAAAAGGATAACAAGGGACCGGCACACGGTAACGTGTATCGGAGCTATACATAACCTCCCAATTTATATCTTCACCACGATGGTAAGTATCACCTAGCGTTGAAAGTGCTTCCAACGCCTCTGCAAATGGGAGACTGGTCGTACTTAGCTGCGCCATCAAGTGTTTCAAATGTGTCGGCCCTACTTCTGCCGTGGTAGACACACCAGCGTCGATTTGAGTACCGCCTTGTTGCAACAAGCTAAGCAATTGCTCACGATTACGAACAACCCATCGAGCTCTGTGTTTGAAATGCTCACGTCCGACGTGCAATGAATAGGCGATATTTTCCAGTGAATATTTCTGACCTCGGCCTTCTAAATAGACAATCAGGTCCCGTATTTTCTGCTGGAGATACAATGCTGTCTTTGCTGATAAGCAGATTAATACCGGCATGTCTGCTTCCATTGGTTGAGAACTCAACTGAACCGGAGGCTCTTCCAACACCAAATGGGCATTCGTGCCACTCAGACCAAACCCACTAATAGCCGCTCTTCTGGGAGATTCTTGAGTACTTTCCCAATTATGTAACTCGGTATTAATCAAAAACGGACTACTAGTAAAATCAATATGCTCATTAACCTCAGAAAAGTTTAATAACGGAGGAATTTTCTCATGGGAAAAAGACTGTATAACCTTAATGACACTGGCAACACCTGCTGCTAACGAAGCATGGCCGATATTAGTTTTAACTGAACCAATATGACAAAATTGTTTTTTGTCAGTGTATTTTCCAAATGCCTTAGTTAATGCGGCGACTTCAACTGGGTCACCGAGTTTAGTACCTGTGCCATGCGCTTCGACATAGCTAATTGTTTCAGGATTAATACCCGCTTCGTTATAAACAGCTATTTCCAATTCCGACTGTGAGAGTGAACTAGGCGCGGTAATGCCATTAGTTTTGCCATCCTGATTAACCCCGGATGCCTTCACCACCGCATGAATATGATCATTATCACGCAAGGCTGCATCCAACCGTTTCAGGACGACTACCCCAGCACCTTCGCCAAACACAAAACCATCGGCATTTTGATCGAACGCTTTACATTTACCATCTGGTGCAAGCATTTGGGCTTTTTGTGCTAACGTGTGAAAATGTGGCGTTGTATAGAGGAAAACCCCTCCTGCCAGTGCCATATCACATTCTCCTGCAAGGATGCTTTGACGGGCAGTATGCATTGCGACTAATGACGCTGAACACGCAGTATCAATGGAAATACTTGGGCCTTTGAGGTTAAGAAAATAGGAAATTCGCGCCGGAACCACCGCTGGAGAATTACCCCAAAAGGTCTGCGCCTCACCAGTATAGCCTTGCTCCCTCATATTCATCAGGTAGTCACTCATCCCAACACCCGCAAAAACGCCACATTTCAGTTCCTTCAAAAGCTTGGGCGGATAGCCCGCATCCTCCAAAGCTGTGTAAGCCTCTTCCAGAAAAATGCGCTGCTGAGGATCAGCTTGCTCTGACTCCGAACCTGACCAGTTGAAGAACAACGGATCGAACTGATCAATACCCTGCAAAAAACCAGCCTGATAGTTGGCAGCGACACTCTCTTCAGGCCATCGATCGGAGGGCGGGTTGTCTATACTGCAGACTCCAGCCGCCAAATTATCCCAGAACTCATGCGCATCTTTAGCTCCAGCAAACCGTCCTGACATACCAATGATGGCCAAATCACTAGACACCGTTTGCGTTTCACCATTACTTGGTGCTATTTCCACTTTTGAGGTGCTAGCTGAGTCAGTAGACACCGCTGGTGTGATACATGATTCATCTGGCAACTTGCCAGAAGGCGTTAATGGACTCTCTTGCTCCTGAACAAACTCTTGCCCAATCGTGTGTAACAACTGCTCCTGATAACTATCATAGATAAAAACCGATAACTCACGGACACTCGGATAGTCAAACAGAGCGGTAACTCGAACATCAATCGCCAAGCGTTCATTAATTCGATTTAGAAAATCAATACCAGAAATGGAATCTAGGCCATAATCAGAAAACTGCTTTTCTAACAATAGATCGTCATCCTGCAATCCCAAAATAAAGGAAATAGCCGACATGACTTCTTGTTGAACTTGTCGCTTAATGTTGTCCAATGATGCGATTTCAGAGTTAGCCAAGACGAGTGGCGCTGCTACGATATTAGGTGTTGTTGTCTTTTGCTGTCGAGAAGAATCAACCGTCGCAGGAATATCAGCAACCGTGTATGTATCGGTTTTACCCGGGTTAACAGCATGATGTTTAGCAATGAGGATATGCTGCCCCGGCCCTTTTCTATCACCTTCCAACCCTTGGGGTGGTGCTACCATGAATTCTTTACTCTGAAGGAATTCAACCCATTTCTCAGCATCCAGCAGTGGCGAATTTTCCAGTCGTAGGTCGTCCTCAAACAACCACCATCCATCCAACAAGCCATAAGTCATGGTCGCAAACGGTTGTACATCAGTTGCCTCGTTAAGAAACAAATAGCCCTCTTGTTTCATCAACGCCTTAACATGATCCATTGTTTTGTCGAGATCACGGGTAGCATGAATAACATTGGCTGCAACAACAATGTCGAATGTCTGACGATAGGTACAATCACTGGGTATAATCTTTTCAATATCTAACATTTCAAAACGTGCAAATGGATGATCAACTCCATACGTTCTTCGCCCATACTGAACGAAGCCAGAAGAAATATCGGTATAAAGATAACTGATATGTTCCCCAAAGCCATGTTGCTTCAGTGCCTTCAACAATAAGGCCGAAGTTCCTCCCGTACCGGCACCAATTTCCAAAATGTTCAGTGTTGTAGGTGTCACAGTGTCTGCAATCTTTTGGCGAATATGCTCAATCACATTATTCACTAAGATTTGGTTATAAAAATCAGCAGTTGCATTCTCTTTATAGATACCTTTAACCAGATCAAAAGAAGATCCTGGAAACATCACTTCCGTGGCATTTAGTTTGCCTTGCAAGACCTCGGGGCAATTTTGCACACAGACAGCCAACAAATTGACAAAGGCTTTAATTCGGGGATATTTATCAGCCAGATTCTGTGTTTCTTTAGCCACTTGATCGAAAGGCAATTGCCAAGCCTGCGGATTATCGTCGATACGAACATAATCAGTGCCTTGTCGGCGAACATGCCCTGCTTCCAGTAGGATGCTCATAAAGGCATCTAACAAGCAAGCGTACTTAGACTCCAATTGCAGCAAGTTAGACAACTCAGTTAATGAATAATGCGCACCCACTGTGGTGAAAGCCCCCATACTTTGCAAAGTACTGGACAACAAAACTGCGCACAGTGGTGACAGTGTGGCGTAAGCTTCCTGAAAAGCTCGCAACTCAGAAGATTGATCAGGAAAACCGGTAGGGCTAAAGTTAAATACAGATGGCTTCTGTGTATCTTCAACAACTACCATGTGATCGACGGCAGAGGTGACCGGAGCCAACCAATAACGTTGACCGTTAAATGGATAGGTTGGTAGTGGTACTTTGCGAAACACTGCAGCTGAACCGGGGTCGTTTTGATAAATTCTTTGCCATTCCAGCGGATAGCCTTGCTGATAAAGATCAGCAAGGCTCAGCAACGTTTCACGATACCCTGAACTCGGTAGTAGGTGCCCCGTCTTATCATTAATTCCTAGCAACAATTGTTGCCCAAAATATTGCAATGCAGTGCTATGATCTTGTTTAGGCTTAACTTTAAATAGGTAGGATTCAGGCTGTTGCATTACCTCTTTCAATACAGTGACCAATTCCTGCCAATCTTCAACCACCAATGCAATACGGTAATCGAAATGCGTTCGTCCCAACAGTAAAGTGGCTGCAACATCATTAATTTGGTAGCTACCATCACCTTGTTCCAGCCACTCAGCTAGTAACTGAACACTATCACTTAGATCAACAACGGTTTTTGCTGATAAGGGAATCAGATAAGGAGCCGTGTTTGCGACATTTGTAGTACCAGTAAAAGCGGGAGCTTCTTCGACAACACAGTGTGCATTGGTGCCGCTAAAGCCAAACGAATTAATGGCAGCCTGACGAGGTACGCCCATGGGGCTTTCCCACACCTGCAAAGCCGTATTGACATAAAAGGCAGTTTTTTCCAATTGAAAATGCTGGTTTTCTTTTTCAAAATGCAAAGAAGCCGGTATCTGTTTGTGTTGCAAAGACAGCAGTACCTTAATGAGTCCGACGACGCCCGCCGCTGCTAAAGTATGCCCAATATTCGTTTTTACCGAGCCAATTGCGCAGAACTGCTGGCTTGAAGTCTGTCCCCGGAAGGTATCATCCAGTGCGTCAACCTCAATCGGATCTCCCAAGCTTGTACCTGTTCCATGCGCTTCGACATAACTGATTCGTTCTGGGTTTATGCCGAAACGCTGGTAAGTTTCAGTTTGCAAGGCAAATTGTGATGGTGAGCTGGAAGCAGTAATCCCATTTGTTTTGCCGTCTTGGTTAATACCGTGCGCTTGGATTACGCCAAGAACATGATCACCATCGAGCAGAGCCTGATCTAATGATTTAAGTAGCACAACCCCAACAGCTTCTGCTGGCACAAAACCGTTAGCGCTGTCATCGAAAGTTTTACAGCGCCCTTCAGGCGATAGCATCCCCGATTTACTAAGAACACGATGACTTTCGTCAGTACATAAGATCGAAACACCACCCGCCAAAGCCATATCACAGGTACCGCTACGGATACTCTCACAGGCTAAATGCACCGCCACCAATGAAGAAGAACACGCTGTATCAATCGATAAACTGGGGCCTTTTAGATCAAGAAAATAAGCAATACGTGCGGACAATATCGCCGCACTATTCCCGATACCCTGATACCCATTTAGCTCAAGTTCATCAAAAGCTTGAAGATAATCACTCTCTTGGCAGCCGGCAAATACACCACAGCGACTGCCTTTAACTGCATCGCTAGAATAGCCCGCGTGTTCAAATGTTCGCCATGCCTCCTGTATGAAAAGCCGCTGTTGCGGATTCATCCACTCCGCTTCCTTAGGAGAGATATTAAAAAATAGTGGATCAAAACTGTCGATATCATCAACAAAACCACCCCAAAATTGTTCGCCATTCCAGCGATGGGCGGGTGTTTTTTGAATACTATCTTTACCTGCCGCTAGATTCTCCCAAAATTCGCCAGTATCAGCAGCCTGAGGAAACCGACCCGACATGCCGATTACCGCAATTCTGGCATTTTTATTGGTAGCAGCTGTGGTGGAAGGCGTAGCGCTGACCTCAATGGAAGTTGCCGCGGGCGTGTTGTGTGTCACGTTGGAGTCCATCGGCTTTGTTACTGTTTCTTGAGCAATACCTGCAGTACTCGGTAGTTGCTGAATATGATGACTAAGGGCTGTTATGTCTGGAAAATTGAATAGCTCGGTACTGCGTAGCTGCACACCCAATGCATCATTTATTGCTTTCACAATTTTTAGTGACGTAAAAGAATCTACACCATAATTGACATATGGCTCACTGACGCGAATCTCGTTAACATCAATCATCAATACACGAGCAAATACTTCTGATACTTGGCTTAGAGTCGGAGTGGAAGATATGGAAGCATAGGAATGAGCTGGGGCATTGGGAGTCAATACAGAAATCTTTTCCGAAGCATCCACAGTATCGTTAGATGATCGCGCTGCGACATCTCCATGTGCAGGAGCAGTTCTCTCTTTTAGAGAAGCAACCACAACATTGTAACCGCTATCCTTACTATCTGGACCAATGTTACCAAACACATCCACAGTAGCAAAACCTTGCTGCTGCAGCAGGTCCGTCCACATTGCTGAATTCAATAAAGGACCGCCAGGCAAACGTTGGGCATCATCCTCAAACGCCCACCAGCCTTTTAGCAAACCGAAGGTCAGCGAAATATGATCTGATGCATCGGTCACTTCATTAAGAATCAAACGGCCTGTCGGTTTCAACAATCGCTGTGTATTTCCCAAAGTACGCTGCATATTGACAGTCGCATGCAGCACATTACTGGCGACAATCAGGTCAAAACTATGTTCAGAGAAGCCTTGTTCCGACAGATCTTTTTCGATATCTAATACCTGAAATGCCAGAAATGGAAAATCAGCCTCAAAGGTACGCTGTCCAAATTGCGTAAACCCAGGCGAAATGTCGCTATAAACATAATGCAAGTGTTCAGCAGAACCTCTGATCGACCTCAGAATACCGGCGGTAATACCACCGGTTCCGGCTCCAATCTCTAGAATACGAATCTTCTCCCTGGCATTGGCGGGCAGCTTCTGGCTCATCTCATGAACAGCTGTCAATACATGCCAACTGACCTGCTTATTAAAATAATCGATAATCGGATTCCCTTTATAGAAGCCCTCAACTCGTTGCATAGAAGCGTCCGGGAATAAGATCTGTGTAGCAGGCATTTCATCTCGCAACACCGCACGCAGATTCTGCAAACAATCCCATGTCAAACTCACCTGTGTTTCCAACTCAGGAAAATCGCGTATCAGTTGATGAACTTGTTCTTCCAATTGTTCTGTACTGGCGCTGACCACCCGTACTACACGATAGTTATTACCAACTGCTTCTAAGACATTGGCCCTGACCAGGATATTCAGCAAGACTTTGAACAAACGTCGATGCTGTTGTGCAATGCCCAATGCATTTTCTAGCTGCTTGGGGTCAAGTATTTCATCTAGCGTTTGGCACGCTCCCCAAGACTGGAAACCGCTAAATAGCCCTTCGCGGGCCAATACTTCCAGACGTTGAAAAGCGGTTGAGTATTGTAACCAAGCAACAGGATTGGCTTGTGGTTCTGCTAGCGGGAAAGACTTAACCTCCCTTTCAACACTAGAAGTCATAAAATCAAAACAGTATCCAGGTAACGGAATTCGACTCCCTCTTGATGGCAATTCACCAGACCAAATCTGCGTAAGCCACTGTGAACGTGAAGCGCCCTTTATCCAGCGCTCTGCAATATCGCGCCATGACTGATTTTGGTAGAGCATTGGAGAGATTTGTTCACGGCTAAAGCGATGATCCGTATTAGTATCAACGGAACCTCTCAACAGCCCAGTAACCGATGTAACTCCAGCAAGATATTGCTTTAAACAGGCAACGAGTTCTTCTACAGAGGCCACAATCATGGCCACGCGACAAGGCATGTCTTCACGGCCCACTTGCAACGTGTGAGCGACATCAGCTAAACGAAGTTGTTGAATGCCAAAATATTGATATTCATCATTCACCAGATAGCGCAATAGTTTCGCCAAGTAGTCATCTAACTGTTTCTGACTTTTTGAAGAGAAAAGTAGTAATTCGTCATTTGACAGAGTGTTAGCCACGTTACCTGCCATTGAGGCTTCACAAGTATTATCGTGTTCTTCAACAACAAAGTGAGCACTCAAACCACCGTAGCCAAAATTGTGTACACCTGCACGCCGTGGGATGTGGATATGTTCTTCGCCCATTTTACGAAGCCATAAACGTTGCTGACCGACCACTTCGAAAGGAGGAGCTTCTGCTGCTTGATCCCAATTTAGTTCGCTAAAATTAAGCACCGGTGGGATAAGTCCATTTTTCATCGACAGACAAACTTTGATTAATGCCGTAATACCAGAAGCTGATTCCACATGACCGATATTTCCTTTGATACTACCAACCCCCAATTTCAGGTTCTTTTCACTGTTAGAGGCGAATACTTCAGCATAGGCTTTAAGCTCCGCCTTATCTGACAAGGTCGTACCAGTGCCCTGCCCCTCGATATAATCAATATCGTCTGGTTTGAGCCCTGCATCCTTCAACGCTGAGCGAATAACTTTCACATGGGCAGCCGGATCAGGAGCGGTTAAAAATAGCGTCTTTCCCCCTTGGTTAACTGAACAGCTTTTGATAACGCCATAGATGTAATCACCATCTTTCTCAGCCTGATTGGCCGGTTTTAACATCACGGTGGCCACGCCTTCACCAATCAGATAACCGTCCGAGTCCTTATCAAAAGAACGCACCCGAGGCTTATTCGTCAACAAGCCCATCTTACGGTTAGCAATATGTGAAAAAGAGTCTTGTACAACAGTGACTCCACCGACTAACGCATATCGAATTTCACCGCGACGTAGAGCGTGATAAGCTAAATGTAAGGCGCTAGAAGATGCTGAACAAGCGGTATCAACGGATAAGCTATTCCCTTTCCAATCGAAAAAATACGACACCCTATTTGCCAGCATTGAGTGAGTGTTGCCAATATTGGTATAGGGGCCGAAATCCTCACCTGCTTTCATCAAATTAAACAGATTCTCATTACGCTGAACACCGAGAAATACCCCAACATCTTCACCGCGAAGCTGATCAATCGAATATCCAGCATTTTCTAAGGTTTCCCAAGTTGACTGTAAAACTAGCTTTTGTTGGGGATCCATTTGGGATGCTTCTAGGGGAGATATCCCGAAAAACAGAGGATCGAAACGTTCCAAGTCCTTAATAAACCCGCCATAACAGCAGTCTGTTAAATTGTCTTCAGACTCAGGGTCTCCGTAGATAGCCTCCCAGTCCCAACGGTCGTTAGGAATCTTAGTGAGTGCATTTTTCTCGCGGTAAAGATTTTCCCATAGCTCAATGATGTTGTCAGCGCCCGGGAATTGGCCTGCAACCCCAATAATGGCGATATCATCAGCTCCCTCAACCGGTTCGCTTTGTTTTGATGTCATAGCAACATCATGTGTCTGTATCGGCGGCGACTCCGAATGCTCTGTAAGTTCAGAAAACTCGAAATCATCTAGGAGTGAAGATCCAGATACCGCTTCTCCGTCAAAACTACTCGCGGTGCTTTGCACCTTAGGTGTCTCATCCAGTATTATTTTTGCCGGCACGGTTACGTCTGTGGGCGCTTCTGCTGCCACTTCAAACAAACCCGCTAACTCGTCAGCATAGCGGTTACATAAGTGCTTATGCAGTGCTGCTATCGAGGTGTGCTCTAAAAAGGTCGAAGCATCCAGACGGATGAAATCAAACCGTTCATTTAGCTGATTAGCCAATTGGGTTAGTGTGATGGAATCAAAGCCATAGTGGCTTAGGCTCTCATTGGCATGCACACGATGCTGATCGATTCCGAGTACTTTGCTAACAGCCGCTATCAAAGCTTGTTCTAAGTGAGTCAATACTTGTTCTGTGTTGCTCATACCATCGCTCCCTTCATCACTGTTTTAGAGGTGGCTCCCGCCTGCTTTTTTCCAGAACTCATCAAGGCAAGAGCCTGATTCTGTTCATGCTTTGAAATTTGATTCAGATGCACCATCGTCTCCAAGTTCCGCTCACCTAATCGGGCTAGTAGCTGATGCTTCACTGCTTCTATCCGAGGATCATTTTGGTTGATATACAGTTTTTGTTTGATCATTTCGAGGAACGCTTCGGCACCGGACCAACTATTTGAACCAACCAAACGATAAGTTGCGGGAATAGCTGGCAGATTGATCAACTTCCAATAGAGTTTCCAATTTGTCACAGGGTTAGGAAAAGCACCTACTTGCTCCGCCAGCCACATGTTTTGTTGCGAAGAATCAATAGAGGGAAACAACCCTCCACGCCGATTCTCCTTGACATAATCGCTGTGAATCGATTTTCGCATTGTGGCCCCGTCAGGTAGGGAACAGGTACCAGATAAAACTTTCGAAAACCAACGAGCTTCTAGCTCAAGGGTTGGAATTACGCTCAAAGAAGCATGTTTGCGTCCTATAAAACACAGTGTAGGATGGTCTGGGTGAAACTGATGTTTGTACAACTCATCGCACTGAATTGAGTTAGGTAAAAATGGCAAGCTCATCTCGTTATAGCCAGTGCAGTCGACAATGATGTCGATGTGCGCGAGGCTACCATCTGTAAACTCACACTGATTACCTGATAGATTACGTAGCTCTGGTTTTAACTGAATCTTGCCATCGCTAACAGCCTGAGGAAAATCACAACTCACCAATAACACACTCTCCTTAACCGGAAAACTCGGTAGCAGGTCGCCTTTTTCCATAGCTTCCATATACTGGGGAATGGAAGCCCGCCATTCTTGTAAGATATCGGGAACTTTTTGTTTATCAATAATTGATCTCTTAACAGACGTTATTGAGCCATCGTTTGTGGTGAAACCAAACATACGAGGAATGATCATTTTCTTTGAACGCATGCTAATCATGACCTGATCCGCTTCTTTAGTGGCATCCACGGCAACATCCATACCACTAACACCATTACCGACGACCAGCACCCGTTTACCACGGAACATCTCTGGAGAGTGATAATTACTGGAGTGTAAATACTCCCCCTGAAACGACTCCATCCCTGGACAGGACAGGGTTTTGGGCTGCCAAAAACCACCCGTACAAATACTGACCGCATCAAACAGTTGGGTTTGTCTGCTGCCATCACTTTTGCGCAAAACCAGCAACCATTTCTCCCCTTCTTTTGTCAAACTTTCCAACACAGTCTCAAGCTTGATGTGTGGCCTTAAACCAAAGTGGTCTGCATAGTCGTTAAGATATTGATTTAGAGCCGTCACTCCAGGAAATACCGGCATTGATTCCGGCGGTGGGAAATCAGAAAACAGTGACGTCAGCTTGGAGGTTTGCAACCGCGTCGACTGATATGGCCCCCCCTGATGATCATCACGAAAACACCATATACCGCCCACTCGATCTGTTTTCTCAAACAAAACCGGCAAATGTCCATCATCCAGCAAGCACTTAGCAGCAGCCAGCCCTGCAGGGCCACCACCAATAACCGCAACTGACTTAGCGTTTGTGCCTGATGAGATGACAGTATGCTTAGGCGCTGCATTCGAATCAGGCGATGCAATCACCGCTGTTGCTGGCCTGCCTTTCAACCAATGGCTTTGTTTCTCGAAGGGATAGGTCGGTAAAGCCAAGCGACGTAACGGCACTTCACCTACCGGGAGTTGTGACCAATCGATTTTACTACCTGACACCCATGCTTGAGCCATGGCTCTTTGCTGCTCAACCCCTGAAACCCCCTGTTTGCTAGCAGACATGGTCGCAGCATCACTTTGCGCGCGTCCATAAAATACACTATCAATAGCAATGGAATGCTGAGACGCTTGTAACCATTGCTCAAGTTTCATTAACAGGTCATCTTGATTGGAGAAAACAATGGCTAAGCGTTCTGGCATGGCCTCACGGCCTTGCTGCAAAGTATAGGCCACATCGCGCATGTTCAGTGTCTGCTCACTCAAGAAACGTACCTGTCGTCTGGCGTATGCTCGGAGCTGTTCAGGCTCCTTTGCCGATAAGGGAAAGATCTGTCCGACAGTCTCAAAAGGGTTTGATGACTGAGTCGTAGCGCGAGCAGCTTCAGGATCCTGATACTCTTCAATAATCAAATGATGGTTAGTGCCACCGGCACCAAACGAACTCAAACCAGCTCGCCTTGGATAGGTACGACCATTGAGCGATACTGGATGCCACTCAGACAGGCCCTGCTGGACATAGAAAGGCGATTCTGTAAACGCAATATGGGGATTCAAACGACTAGCATGTAATGATGGTACCAACATCTTATGCTTCATTTGTAACAGCACTTTGGTTAATCCAGCCATCCCAGCAGCAGATTCCAGATGACCAACGTTTGATTTAACGGAACCCAATGCACAGTACTGGCGCTGATGAACGCCTAGCTCTTGGTAGGCCTGCGTCAACGCGGTAACTTCAATGGGATCTCCTAAGGACGTCCCGGTACCATGGGCTTCAACGTAGTTAATCGTTGCCGGATCAATGTTCCCTTGCCGTAATGCTTTAGTGATCACTTTGGCTTGGGCATTCGGATTCGGGACGGTATAGCCGCTCGTTTTTCCGCCGGAATTCATTGCGGATGCCTTAATCACGCCATAGATATGGTCGCCATCACGTACCGCCGATGCTAGTGGTTTCAATAGAACGGTTCCAACACCTTCACCGTCAACAAAACCATCCGCATCTGCACCAAAACTTTTACATTGATTACCTGGTGTAATCATGGTGGCAGCCGACAGGCGTAGATAATGTTTTGGATGAAGAATTAGATTCACACCACCAGCGATCGCCACGTCGCATTCACCCCGCAAAAAGCTTTCGTAAGCAAGATGAATCGCGGTTAACGAACTGGAACAAGCCGTATTAACTGCGAGGCTCGGACCATCAAGATCCAGCAAATAGGAAAGTCGATTAGCCAATGACCAAGAAGAAGAGTGTCCTGCCTCTGGGTTATCCGGCGACCATAACTCCCCTGCCAAGGCTTCATAATCCGCATGCATCACACCCACAAAGACACCCACTTGCTGAGCATTATTGGACAGTGCCTCCCGCGTATAACCCGCATCCTCCAATACCGTCCAAGCACTTTCAATAAATAGACGTTCTTGAGGATCCATGAGTCGGGCTTCATTCGGTGGGATGGAAAAAAACAAAGCATCAAATTTGTCAACATCATCGATAAACCCACCATACTTACTATAAATACGTCCAACTTGATGTTTGTTAGATGAGTGATAACGAGTCCAATCCCAACGATCACCGGGTATTTCACTGATACAATTTTCACCAGCTTTAAGGTTTTGCCAGAACTCCGTCGTATTCACAGACATCGGATAACGTCCATCAATGCCTATAATTGCAATGTCAGAATCAGCAGGAGGCGCCATTGAACTTAACGACTCGCGACCAAAAAGGGTCTCTGGTTGACGATGCGTTAGTGGAGCCGTAACGAAATCAGCCCCCGATGCTGCTACTGGTGTCTGTAAACTATCCGACTGACTAGCAGAAAACGACGATTGCTCAGCAATTGGTGTTGAAGAAGATAGTGGTGTAACGGCAGATGCTTCTTCTTGCATGGCAGCAATACTTGGCAAGGTTTCTAGTGCTTCGCGATGCTCCGAAATCAGGTACTCAGCCAAGCTACTAGTGGTATTATGTTGATACAAAGTCACGACAGGTAACTTCCCCAAGTGGCTTTCGAAAGCCCGGAGTACGCTGGTAATAATCAGCGAATCCATGCCATACACATCAAACGTCGCTTCGGGATCAATACTGTCTTCGTTAATCTTTAATGTTTCAGCAAAGACAGTTTTAATAAAGTCTTGCACTTTTTGCTCGATAGCGATCCCTGCATCAATTGGTACACTCAGCGGCGTTGTTGAGGCCACGGGCGAATGAGGTGGACTCTCTATTAGCTCCAAATGGCCTGTTAACTCTGACCCACGCTCGGGCGATGCCTCACCATACAATTCCACGCCTAGTTCCTCTAGGTGTGCCCGACTGACTTTCATCGGTACGACCTGGCTAAACGAACTCGCCATGACTCGCTCAATCGCTTCCATACCCTCGGCTGGATCGATAGAGTAAACGCCCCGAGCCGCCAGTTGTTGACGATAATCTTCGCTTGAGACCACACCCACAGTTCCCCAATAACCCCAGTTAAGAATTTTTACCGGATAGGGAAGCTCACGCTCAAGGTAGCGGGCAAACGCATCTTTAAAAGTACAAGCCGCCGCATAATTACTTTGCCCCGCATAACAGGTAAACGATTCACCGGAAGAAAAGAACAGCAGAAAATCAAGCGCTTCTTGAGAAACAGCTTGCTGCAGATTGACACTACCCTGAACCTTTGGGGCCAAGGCTTTAAGGAAGACAGATTCCTCCATATTGGCTAGCGATTTATCATGCAATCCTAGGGCTGAATGGATCACACCATGAATACAACCGAAGTGTTGCTTGCCTCGAATAACCGCTTGGCGTATGGCGGTCATGTCATTAACATCTGCCTGTTCATAAATTACCTGCCCGCCCTTGGCTTCGACAGTTTTAATTTTTTCCTGCAGTGTAGGATTAAGTGGGCTGCGACCTATCCAGATCAGGCGAGCCTGTACTTTTTCAGCGAGGTAGCAGCTAAAGGTAAAACCAAGGCCTCCTGCTCCCCCTAAAATCATGTAAACACCCTGATGGCGGAAAATAGTCTGTGGTGCAGGCGGAATACTTATTGATTCAAGTGTCAAGACACTGCGTACACCTTGTCGGAATGCGACTTCCTGTCCTTTGTGTTCAAAAGGTTCCGATTGAATTTGATTGACTAATTGTGGCATGGCATCTGCCCTGTGGAAATCCACACAATTAATCTTTAGCTGGGGATATTCTTTGATCGCAGTTCTGGCTAGGCCAAAGACTCCCGACCCTAGAGGGTTAATGGTTTCCTGAGCGTCAACCGCTTGCGCGCCCTCTGTTAGAATGCATAATTCAATACCGTTATATATCCACTGGAGTTTGATAAGTGCTTTTATCAATCTAAACAACGACAGAACACTTTGCTGTTGGCTTCGCTCTAGCTGCTCTGCTGATAAAGGAGTCTGCACCGCTTCCTGAACACTGCCCATAAAATAGATACGATCTGGGCAAGAATACTCACCGGTCTGCAAACAATCTTCAATGGCCGATGGAGATGAACAATCGATCTGCCAGTACTGTTCTCCCAATGCTTGAGTCTGTGTGCCCAGCCGTACTTCTGCCAGAGAATCAGATTGATGCGCTGACCTCAAACTCTGGGTTAAACTTATCGAAATGGGCTGATCGTTGGACACAAAAAGCACCGATCTAGCAGTCTGAGAAGGTGGAGATTGAATGCTCATCGCCTTGGTTTGCCAACGGGGTAGATAGAAGAAGTCATCCAAGGTTTCTGTCTGTTTCTGGTAACGATAAAACACATCACAGAAACGAAGACAAACCTGCCCCTCTCTGTTCATGAGTGTCAAATTAAATCTCATTTCATCCCGTTCTTCCAATAGAACGTAGCACTCTTCAGGTATCGACGAAAAGTACTCTAAGGCTTCAAGCGAATATGGCATGAAAGCAGTGCTGGTGATGCCCTGACTAGCATTGCGCTGCAGGATAAACGCGGCACCCAACTGTAAACAACCGTCCAGTAGTACGGGTGACAAGGCATACGGTTGAGACTTTTGTTTCCATTCCGGTGAAATAGTAAGTTTGGCTAACGCACTATTTTGGCCAAACCAAATCTGCTGCATACATTGCAAGCCGGCACCATGATTAACACCCAAGTTTTGAAGCTGCAAATACAACTGCGCGCCGGTTACTTGGGGTAGCAATGCACTTTGCAAAGCCGTCATTTTATCTTCTAACGCTGGCGGAGCCTGTGGATCACTAGGGACAAACTCACCGTTGCAATAGTTTTCACCCTCAGCATCTCTGATAACGAATCGATACTGTTGCTGTTCCTTCAGCAGCATAATATTGATAGTTTTCGGTTGATCAACGACCAAAGGGCTGGCCCAAACCACACGTGATAGCTGATAAGTTTGATCGGTGACATTCGCTAACGCAGCACGCGCCATTTCCAAATAGGCCACACCCGGTAACGTTGCTTTGCCATCAATCTCATGATGTTGCAGAAGCCAGTCATCGGGCTTAAACTGCTTTTCGTAACACAGGCCTTGAGCTAAGCTGAGATCGAGTTGGAGGTTATCGAGCAATGGATGCCGGAATGATCCTGTGGTTTCCATTGTGGATAATTCAGTCCCACGTGTTTCTGTTTGAAGTGCTGTGTCGGGAATCCAAAACCGCTCGCGCTCAAAGGGATATCCGGGCATGGAAAGGCGTTGCAACTGATCGGTTTCTGGATTTAATGCCTCCCAGTCCGGTGTAAAACCCTGCTCATACAAGGTTACGAACTGTTGTAGGCGTGCGCGATAATCCTGTTCACTGAGCTGATTACCGTCTAACTGCACCTGCTTAAGTAATTGCTTACCTTCTTTTTTAACTTCACGACTGGGGGTTTTACTCTGCACTTCAAGCTCTGCCATTGTTTGCAAGCAGGTTGGAAGCTCCTCGGCAGAATTCAACAGGAATGCTTTACGATAAGCAAAGTGGCTGCGCCCAGCCTGTAGGGTGTAAGCAATATTTGCGACACTAGCCCCACGACCTTCCCCATCAAACCACTGCAATAGATCAATGCATTTTTGTTTGAAAGCCTGTTTCGTTTTTGCCGAGATTGGGATTAAGTAAACCGGTCGAGTCACAATCACTTCCGGTGTCGCTGCCCCAGGTGGTTCGTCAATCACTAGGTGACAATTGGTGCCACTGATGCCAAATGAGCTAACCGTCGCCCGGCGTACATGGCCTTCCGGCACTTCCCAGTCAGCTAATTGCGTATTCACATAGAATGGGCTGTCGGCGAAATTGATGTATTCATTAGGAGTATGGCAGTGTAATGAAGGTGCTATCTTGCGGTGCTTCATTGATTGCAAAACTTTTATCACGCCAGAAACACCCGCAGCATATGCCGTATGGCCAATATTGCTTTTTACCGAACCAATCGGGCAAAACTGCTTAGCAGAGGTGAATTTACGAAATGCATTTGACAGCGCTTCAATTTCAATCGGATCACCAAGTTTGGTGCCAGTGCCATGGGTTTCTATGTAATTAATACTAGCTGGGTTAATCCCATAACGCTCATAAACTGATACCTCTAATTCAGCCTGAGAAACCGAACTCGGTGCGGTCATACCATTAGTCTTTCCGTCCTGATTAACCCCAATACCGCGCACAACACCGTAGACATGGTCACCATCCTTCAGCGCCTTATCCAACGGTTTCAACAAAATAGCCGCAGAGGCTTCCCCTGGTACAAAGCCATTAGCATCATTATCAAATGCACGACATTCGCCCGTCGGTGAAAGCATTCCAGATTTACTTGTCAGCTTATAAAACCGCGGCGTAGTACAAATATGTATACCACCGGCTAGTGCCATATCACTCTCCCCTGTCAACAAACTCTGACAGGCCAAATTCATGGCGACCAAAGAAGAAGAGCAAGCCGTGTTAATGGCTATACTCGGTCCCTTTAAGTTAAGAAAGTAAGAGATGCGTGCTGCCATCACGGAAGGTTCGTTACCGGGAAACGAGAATCCTTCAATTGCCGCACCGTCTTCATGATGCATTTTGAGCTGATAATCGCCCTTAGTCGCTCCGGCAAAAACTCCTAGCTTAAGGCCTGACAAGGCAACGTCTGAATACCCCGCATCCTCAAGGGTATGCCAGCAATCCTCTAGAAATACCCGTTGCTGAGGATCCGTTAGCTCACTTTCTTTTCCAGAAATCTGGAAAAATAATGAATCGAAGCAATCAACATCACTTAGAAAACCTCCCCACTTAGAGTATGTTTTATCACGCTTGGACTCATCAACGTCATAGTGCTCATCGATACTCCATCGATCTGCCGGTACTTCTGTGACAGAGTTTCGCCCTGATGCTAGATTTTCCCAAAACGCATCAACACTGTTAGCTTCTGGAAAACGTCCCGCCATTCCTATAATAGCGACAGCCATTCCTGAGTCAGTACTGTTTACAGCACTATTAGGTTGTACTGCTTGCGCAGACAGTGCTGGTGTTCCTGTTTTGGTTGGACTCTTGTTTGTTCGAGCAGCGGAGGTCTGTATAGGTTGGTCTGTGGGTGCTTGGGCGTTTTTCTTAAGATCTTCGGCCAAGATTTTTTGCAGGTGAAAGCCTTCAAATGACAGGACCTCATTACCCTGCTCATCGACCAATGCCAAATCAAATGTTATGTGCTCTGCTTTGACAGAGATGGTCTTAACAACGCCATAATAAACATCATCGTGCAACTCACGAAACACCCTGATACGATCAAATAGCACAGGAATAAAGAAATCTTTCGGGTTACCAGAAAGATAACTGGCGAAGTAAAGCCCTGTTGCAAATAGACCGTCCACAATTGAAGGCTCCAACACAAACTGTTGTCTCAAGGGTTCGCCTGTGGGAGTACGCTTTAACTGGCTAACCGCCGTTTGGCCCTGAATATGAATTGCCTGAATCGTTTCATACGAAGGTCCTACCTTTAAAATCGCATCCGGCGTATAAATTTCGTACGGCTGCACCACTTTTTCACAGGGTTGCCAGAACTGACGAAAATCATTGTTAACTGGAGTCGTACCATCGATAGCTCTAAATCGCCCATCAACACTGACTTGATAAGCACCGACATCCCCTGCTTTTCTGCTTTGAATCGCAAACCGGCTAGCTTTATTGCCTTTACCCGGTGTCAGCTTCAACTGGCAATCTAATGCAATACCAGGGAAGGTAATCATTGGGAATTGTAGATTGAAGCTCTCCACCTCCAGACCAGAGTCGTAGCCCAATAAGCGATGGGCACCAATGTATAGCATTTCCAGATATGCATCTGATGGCATAATATATTGGCCATAAATAACATGGTCACGAATGCAGTTGTTACTCTCTACCGTAATTGGGTAGTCGAGCGTAACCGACTCATTTTTCTGCCAGTTTCCCAACGGGTTCGTCCCATAATGCAGACAGTGTCCACCTATTCTGCTTGACGGCGGCAGACTAGAAGAAACCACACCAAGCGATGTCTGGGGTAGGATTGATGCTGTGCTCTCTAAAGTCGCTTTAGACGGAGCTAGGCCTTCGGGGGCTGCAATATCAAGCTCGTCACCATATTGCTCCAGAATGTAATCAGATAAGGCGGATACCGTGGTGTAATCAAATAACGCTGTCTTACTTAGCGAAATATCCAAGGTCTGATTCAATGCATTAATTAGCTCAATACCAGTGATCGAGTCGATGCCGTATTCCGAAAAGGGTTTATCCTCATCAATCTCTTGCGCCGCAATTCCTGATGCTGTTTCCACACTTGCTAGCACACTGTCTAACAACTGCTGCTCTAATGCCTCACTATTCACCACACTCACTGGCGACGCAGATACAGGGACGTTATTGATTGCTGCTGACGCGGTGCTCTCTAAAGTCGCTTTAGACGGAGCTAGGCCTTCGGGGGCTGCGATATCAAGCTCGTCACCATATTGCTCCAGAATGTAATCAGATAAGGCGGATACCGTGGTGTAATCAAATAGCGCTGTCTTACTTAGCGAAATATCCAAGGTCTGATTCAACGCATTAATTAGCTCAATACCTGTGATCGAATCGATGCCGTATTCCGAAAAGGGTTTATCCTCATCAATCTCTTGCGCCGCAATTCCTGATGCTGTTTCCACACTTGCTAGCACACTGTCTAACAACTGCTGCTCCAATACCTCACTATTCGCCACACTCACTGGCGGCGCAGATACAGGAGCGACACTGGATGCGACTACGTTATGAATCTCATACCCTATGGATTCACTCTGAATTCGCTGCGATGGTTGAGTGATATTTGATTCAGATTTTGGCTCCGAAGACTTCTCAGCAACGATGACACTCTGGGACAAATTCAGATTCGTCTGTGCTGCTGGCCCCAAAACCTTACAGTATGGCAAGCCCGCTTCAAGAAACAACTGCCCCCAAGTAGTGGGAGTTAGTAGCGGACTATCTTGTATTCGATATTCTTCATCTTCGTATAACCACCAACCATCCAGCAACCCAAACGTCAACGTTAACATATCTTGGGTATTGGTCATCTCATTCAGTACAACCCAACCATCAGGTTTGAGCAACAACGCCACATTACTCAATGTTGTTTTGATGTTCGGGGTTGCGTGAAGCACATTGGTTGCCAAAATCAGATCAAAACTACTGGGTTGGGCCGATTGGTTGCCTATGTCTTTAACAATGTCCAACAATTGAAACGACACGAATGGATACGATTGTGCAAATTGCTTCTTACCATGAACTAAGAAAAAGTTGGAAACGTCGGTGTAAACATATTCCAGTTGTTCACCATAAGGCTGAATCGTTTCAAGCACTTTGGCCGAAGTCCCGCCGGTGCCAGCGCCGATCTCCAGAATACGAATTTTCTTACCGGTGGGAATAGTCTTTGCTTTCTCCTGAATAAAATTCAGCACACTATGAGAAGCCAGCGTATTAAAGTAATCTGAAACAGGGTTATTCTTGTAGATTCCTTCCACTTTAGCCATCGAAGAGCCCGGAAACATCACCTCAGTGGGTAAAACAGTTTCCTGAAACAACTCAGTATAGTGCGCTAAACAATGGGTCAGCAACTCCAAATGAGCGCGTATCTCCGGATATTTTTCAGCCAAAAAAGCCTGCTGTGAAATAGCCTCCTGCTTACTCCACGGACTAGGATGACTAAGGTTTAGTGAAGAACGTGCCAGCATCCGTTTAGCGGCAGTGTAAAAACGTTCGAAGCGGGAAGGTAAGGCCTCAGCATCGCTCAGTGCCAAAATCTGCATTTCTACAAAGCTGGCAAGTAACTGTTGATGAGCAAACTGTTGAAGTGCCTGGTAGCCCTCTTGAAAACGGAACAATTCGCTTTGCAGTGCAACAGCAGAGTCTAACTTGTCACCCAACGTTGTTAGTAGAGTAGGCATACTTGTAGAGTTTTCCGAAATGTAAATGGGAGCGGGAGAGGCTGTTTGGACATACATTTTTTCCTGTAGCTGACTATTAGCTTTAATCGCCACGACTTGCGCTTCGCGGTGATTTAGAATTCGAAGAATCGCTTCCATGCCCTCTTCTGGAGCAATAGAACTCATGCCTTGTTGATTCATGCGGCGCTGATAATCTTCAGTGGCAACAATACCGACTGTGCCCCAATAGCCCCAGTTCACGACTTGTACCGGATAAGATTGTCGTTGGTTCAGGTAGTGAGAAAGCGCATCCTGAAAAGTACCGCCAGCAACGTAGTTACCTTGGCCGGGATTACCAACAATGGACAGAATCGAAGAGAAGAAGATTAGAAAGTCAAGATTCTGACCATCCAGAGCCTGGGTGAGATTGATACTACCCAATACCTTGGTGTCGTATGCGATGCGAAAATCCTCTTCCGACATATTTTCCAGCGCTTTATCTTGCAATACTATCGCTGAATTAAAGACACCATGAATTTCACCAAATCGAGACAAGCATTGCTCAATGGCTCGCTGGGTTTCTCTCGCCGAATTCAAATCTGTTGGCAAATACAGTACTTCACCCCCGTGTTCTTCGATTTGTTTAACCTGTGCACTACGAGCTGAATCAAGCGGCTTTCTACCTAGCAAAACCAATCGCGCTCGAAAGTTCTTGGCCAGATACTCACTGAGCTGTTGTCCAACCCCGCCCAAACCACCCGCAATGAGATACACACCTCGCTCGCGCAATGGCGCCTGAGCTGACGGCTTAAACTGTACAGGTTTCATTTCTCGGATATAGCGTTGGCCTCCATGCCAAGCAACCTCTTCAGCTCCGGTATGTCTTGGTTCTGCGAGCACTTCAGTCACGTCAACATGTCCTTCGAGTATTTCCATAGGATTCAACGCAACCCGATTCACTCTCCAGTGTGGGTATTCCCTGATAAGGGTTTTAGTCAACCCCGCAAGGCCGGCCACCGAGGGAAATAGCACCGATGAAGCCTCTACGGGGTAAATAGGGGATGTTAAAACAGTAAATGTTAATGGGGATTCTGCTTGCCCACTTCGCGCCAGCGCCTTAACGATCCGATGCAGAGCATGTGATGTAAAGTCCTGGGCCATTGCTAATTTTTGCACATCACCTGCCCCGGGCTGATGATCCACCAAGCCCGGCAAAAAATAAATCGCCTGGGTGTCTGGAAATGCTTGGGCATTGAAATCGCTTTCCCGAAGCGAAACTATTCGTACGGAAGGGTTACGTTGCTGCAGCTCGTTGACTACCCGCTGCGCTGCATGTGAAATCTCGGGAGGCGGGAGAAACGCTAACACAGTCTGTGGCGTTACGGCTGTTGATGTCATGCTTGTTGGCGGCGTGTCCTTTGCTACCCACGCTGGTGTATAGAAAAAGTCATCCAGAGGATCTGGGCTAGCGGGTTGGAAAACCACGTTTTTGAACTGCACACACACAGCGCCCGCGGGCGTAAGTAAAAATACGTCAAACCGTAAGTCTCCTATCTTTTTAACATAAACAGTTACTTCAGCGCTTATTGCCTGATAATGAAGCACTTCTTCAACCATGAACGGCATTGCCATTCGTTTGGTGTCTTCCCTCAACAACAAAGCTGTCTGTAACGCAGCATCCATCAGCGCTGGGTGGTTATGGTAGTCGTTAAAGCTCGCATTAAGTGCTGCCGGCAATTTCAAAAAGGCTAATGCCTCACGATCGTTCTTTTGCACATGGTTAATACACTGAAAAGTATCGCCATAGCGAATGCCTGAATCATTAAAATCAGCATATAGAGTCTGAGGAAGCATTGTATCCGCGCAACGCGCCTGAATTTCGTTCAGTGATATAACTTCGGGCTGCGCATTATTTTCAGGAGATGGAATTAGCAGCCCGTAAGCACATTTTTTTCCAGAGGAGTTGACACCTAAACAACTACTTATCTCAAATGAAATCGCTCCTTCAACACCCTGTTCAGATAATATCAATTGCACTTCTACAGGAGATTGTTCCACGGACAACGCTGCCTGCCACACCATGTTCTTTACATTAAACGATCTATTTTGAATATGTTCAGCAGCAGCACGAGCCATTTCCAGACAAGCCACACCAGGGAGCAGCGCTTGCTCATTAACCTGATGATCCTGCAAAATCCAATCGGATGGGCGCAGTGTTTTACAGAAGGTCAAGCCAGACTTTTGTCGGAAGCTTTGCTGAATATCCACTTTATCGAGCAATGGATGGATCGTCGAAGAGGAAATATTGTATTCAGCAACATCCGCCGTCAATTTCTGCTCTTCAGGAAGCCAATAACGTTGTTTCAGAAATGGATACTGTGGAAGAGAAATTCTGCGAGGTCTAAGCTCGTTCCCAGCTGCGTTACTCTCTTTATATAGTGACTGCCAATCTATCTCTGCGCCCTGTACCCACAACGCAGCAAGTTGGACCAGCTGTTTCTGCTCCAGCAACACCTTAATGTAAGCCTCACCGGCTTCTCCTTCGAATGATAAAGTTTGTTTTTTGTTACCAGAATGGCTGTCAGTTTGAAAACAGATGTCCTGGCCAAGGTCATGACCTGCCTGCACTTTCCTCAAAGCATCAAGTAGCTCTTGCACATTATTCACGACAAAAGCTAAACGTTCCTCCATCGACTCACGCCCGAGCTGTAGGGTGTAGGCAATATTTCGTAAGCTGAGAGTTGCCAGGTTTTCAGGTAGGAAATCGAGAAACTTTTGTACGTAGGACTGTAATCTTTCCTTGTTCTTGGCGGAAATGACAATTAGACAGGGCTCGTTTTCAAACAGAGCAGGTTCATCAACGGCATACTCTTCGACGATCACGTGTGCATTCGATCCACCAACGCCAAATGAGCTAACACCAGCTCGACGCGGATATTCTGACTTCCACTCACTCAGGTGTTGTTGCACGTAAAAGGGTGTTTTAGAAAAGGGAATTTTTGAGTTGGTGGGGGAAGCATTGAGTGAAGGCACCAACGTGCGGTGTTTCAACTGTAACAAGACTTTGATCAACCCCGAGATACCGGCTGCTGAGATTAAATGGCCAATGTTGGATTTGACTGAACCCACTGCACAAAATTGCGTGTTATCAGTATGTTGGCGGAATGCTTGAGTCAAACCTTCAACTTCGATAGGGTCGCCAAGTGTTGTACCCGTGCCATGAGTCTCTAGATAACTGATACTGCGTGCCGAAACGCCAGCACGTTCGATCGCTTTAGAAACCAGTTTGGCTTGTGCTTTAGGACTGGGAACTGTATACCCACCGGTCCTGCCGCCACTGTTAATCGCTGTGCCGCGAATCACTCCATAAATAGAATCACCGTCTGCAATTGCAGCGGATAAGGGCTTCAGAATGATCGCACCAGCTCCCTCAGAATCAACAAAACCGCCCTTTCCTTCGCCAAAGGGATGGCAGTAGTTTTCGCTAGAAAGCATATTTTTCTGGCAGAACTGCACAACTCGATTAGGATGTAGCGTCAAACTGACACCACCAGCAACCGCCATTTCACATTCTTTACGTTGCAAGCTTTGTACGGCAAGGTGCACACAACTAAGGGATGAAGAGCATGCAGTATCAACACTCATGCTAGGTCCTTGGAAATCACAGAAATAAGACACTCGATTCGCCACATCGTACAAGTCAGTATCAGGACATTGCGGGCTATCTACCGATGATTGCTGTGCAGCCCACAGGGCATAAGTATTGGTTGTTACACCGACAAAAACACCGGTATTTCTAGGTAAATTGGCTCGAGTGTAGCCGGCATCCTCGATACTACTCCAAGCTGTTTGAAGAAAGACCCGCTGTTGGGGGTCCATCATTTGTGCCTGATTGGGAGTTATATTAAAAAAGAGTGGATCAAACTCATCATAACCATCAAGAAATCCTCCCCATTTGGTATAGCTTTTCCCCTTCCGCTTGCTGCTGTCGTAATAATCCTCATAATCCCAACGTTGTTCAGGGACCTCGGTAATACTGTTTTTACCTTGTTTCAAATTTCTCCAAAACTCCGTCAGATCGGCTGCCTGCGGAAAACGACCACTGCATCCGATAATCGCGACGGGTTCAGATGCCTCAGCATCAATATTAGCCGCCTTGTTAACAGTATCGGTAAGCTGTTCCTCAATGGCTTTGCTATCCAACGAACTCGCCATTGGCGTTGCGGAACGCGCAGCTTCAACAGATACCTCCCCACTAGGAGCGCTCGTGCTACCAACACCCTGCAAAGGTGGCTCATCAATCGTCAATAAAGGTAAATCTAATATTTCACCCAGCCGGTCCGCATAGGTCTTAATAAAATAGCCAGTCAACTGTTTGACAGTCGTATATTCAAATAAGACTGTACTTGACAAATCAGGGAAAACTTTTGCTAGTTTTTCAACAATTTCTTGATTAACCAATGAATCAACACCTATCTCCTGAAGCGGCGCGCCAATATCAATGGCGTCCATCGGTTCACCCAAACTTTCGGCGACCGCTTTTTGCAAATATTGTGTTGTTCTGGTTAACCGCTCAGCAGTGTCATAACGATCATTGTCTGGCATAGCAGGTATTGCATCCGGTATTTTTGGAGAAATAGAAAGAAAATCACGTTTAACGCGGCGAAAATAAATGGTGTCGACGAGTAACACAGCAGAACCCTGCTGATCATAAGCAGTAAAACTCAAGCGTATATCCCCATCATCAGTAATATGGAAATCAGCTATATTAATCACCGCATAACAGTCGCTTGCTAGCTCAGTGAGCAATGTGAGTTGTTTGATGCTAATAGGTACATACAAAAAACGATTCTTTAGTAAATCGCCTTGTATATGTCCCATGTAAAAAACGCCTTGAAACATACAATCTAGGATAAATGGATCTAATCCCGCACTTCCCGCTTCATCAGTCGGCTTTGCTTTTATATGAATAATAAAATGATCAGACGTCTGATCAATTCTATCAATCAAGCACATGCCGGGGCCATACTGATAACCCCACTGATCAAATAGCTCATAAAGTTCTGCTTCACTCTCGGTTTTTTCTACAGGATATAAATCTGGATTGAAATCATCTGGTCTACTTAGATCAGCTTGCTCGAACAAACCCTTGGCTAGCACTTCCTCAGTGTCGACGTTACCGCTAAGCTCTGATTTTGTTAGTTGAAATTGACACTGATCACCAATATCAATAGACATCCGAACCTCGTCTTTGATAATACCTGGATTAGGAAAATAGACATTCTTAAGGCTATTAACTTCCATACCAGACTCAGCTTTACCTGCCTGCAACGCTAACGCTAATCTCAAAGGGCTAGGAGTAATACATTGGCCTTCAACGACGGTATCGCCGATGACTGAGTCGCCAAGTGGGGATAAGACGCGGAAATAGTGATGAGGCTTGTCCGCATCATGAATCAACTTATTTACCACCGTCGAAATCACAGGTTGTGATTCTTTATTTTTATGATTCAACCAGTGACGCTCGCCGCCAAATTCATAAACGGGCAGTGGCAGTTTAGAAAACATTTTGTCCGGAAAGCACTCTTTCCATTTCAGGTCAAAGCCATGTTTCCACAAAGTAAGAAAGGTTTCAGGCAATGATGTTGGTGGGCTAAGTTTTGCTTCTTTAGAATGGGCATTAGTTTGCTTATAGTCACCCCATTCAATAACGGTCATGTCGCTATCGATTAATCCACTTTCTTCTACCCTTTTCGCCTTATCTAACCACTCTGAGAATTTAATCAGA
Source organism: Gammaproteobacteria bacterium (assembly GCA_012103395.1). Classification (GTDB taxonomy): domain Bacteria; phylum Pseudomonadota; class Gammaproteobacteria; order Arenicellales; family Poriferihabitantaceae; genus WLWV01. Next base: position 5,647 of record WLWV01000009.1, on the reverse strand, counting down.
GATTCTGGCAACTGATTTTTACCCTTTAATAACATTTTTTCCTCGGTAAAATCGCCCGAAGTTTCACCACTAAAATACTCATCAATAACGGACGAATCAAATTCATTACCAATGATTAAATCAACAATAGCGCCTTTATCAAGGTCAAAGTGAGCAATGAGTAAAATCAGCTCAGATAAGAACTTATCCTCAACCGGGTCCACCGGAGAAAGCGACCACTTTTGGTAAAGCTTCAACAATGAACTTTGAATAACAACGATACTCAATATCTTTTCTTTTGATGACAGCAACGAATGATCAAAAAGCGTTTCTGCATCAACCCCTCGGTTTTTAACGATCAGAAACCATTCATTTAGGTAACTCTTAAAGGTGTGCTGGCTATTTTGCAGTGATGCAGATTCATTCAAACATTTACCCCAGTCCTGCCCCCCTATATCTACATTATTAACAAGTTCTGACACGTAGGTTCCATCAAGATGAAACGGACGAACGGTCTGGCACATGACCGCATCATAAAATGGGATTTTGGGTATCGAGAGATGAACATCTTCCGGCGACAACTTACCAGCCAAAATGGCTAATACTTCAGTAACTGGCAACATTCCGCTCAACGATAGGCTTAACCAGATACCTGAGCCTTGTCCTGCAATAAGTCCGGGACTAAAACCTGATTTCAATAGGCTCGCCAAATAGACATAATTAGACAGAAAAGTATAGGTGTCTCGATTTTCTTCATTCCACTTCGCGTTTAAATCAAACGGTTCACTTTGGAACCAAATCGAGGCATTCAAATCATCTCTTAGAGCAACCCACTGCTCACGAACTAGACTAGCATGACGAAAAAAGGGTTTAACCTGGCCAAAACTGCCCCAAGTGGTATCGCCAATTAACAATGCACCCGTGGGCTTAACAGCAGTAAGAACAGGCTGGGCATTTTGCAACTGCTGTTGTAGATTTGCCATGCTCGTTACCTGGCACCCCCAACGATAGAGGTAATGTTCCCTCCCGGTAGCTAAGGTTCCGCAGCAATCACGCAATGACAGATTTTTGAAATCATCTTTTTGAATGACACTTCGCCACTTAACTATCAGTGCATTTAGTGCGCTTTCCGTCTTTGCTGACAATAAAAAAGGATGGGATGTAGACTTAGTATTTAGCTGAGCATAGTGAGGTTTACTCGATTCAAGAATAACGTGAGACATAGTACCGCCGAAACCGAAAGAGCTAATTCCAGCTCTTAAACTTTGCTCACCAGGTTCAGGCTGCCACTCTCCCGCTTCTAATGCCAATTTAAAAGCAGAATCATCTAAAAATAGTAGGGGATTGGGGCGTTTAACGTTTAGTGTAGGAGCAATCTTACGGTATTTCATCATCATCAACACTTTGATGATACCAGCCACCCCGGCAGCGGCTTCTAGGTGCCCAACATTACTCTTTACTGATCCTAAATAGCAGTAGTTCTTTTTGGAGGTGTGCTTATTAAATGCGTGTGTAAGTGCCGCAACTTCTATTGGATCTCCTAGTGAAGTACCTGTGCCATGTGCCTCGATATAGGACACTTTCTCCGGGTTAAGATTACTTTCCTGTAATACTTGCTCTATTAGTGCCTGCTGGGATTTAATGTCGGGAGAAGTAATTGAAAGACTTTTACCGACATGCTGAACTGCAGACCCTTTGACAACACCATATATATGGCTATTTTGTTTCAGGGCATCTTCCAATCGCTGCAAAAGAACAACACCAACCCCTTCGCCCGGAACATAACCATTGGCATCCTGATCAAACGTTTTACATTGCCCATCTGGGCTTAGCATACGTGATTTCGAAAAAGAGATATATTTCCAAGGATTGAGATTTAGGCTCACACCACCAGCAATAGCGTAATCCGACTCTCCTGATAAAAGGGATAGTTTAGCCTGATGCAATGCAACTAACGAAGAAGCACAGGCTGCGTCAATTGAAAAACTGGGTCCTTTAAAATCAAAAAAATGGGATAACCGGTTAGCAAGGATACTTTCATAGTTACCCAAACAAGAATAGCTATCTGTAACAACGTCAGATTTATTAGATTCAATTAAATAATCTAAAGTCATTACGCCCACATAAACGCCGGTTTTCTTCTTCTTCAAATCGGCAAGTGGGATACCTGAATCTTCGATACAGCGTACCGTTTCCTGAAGAAGTAAACGTTGCTGAGGATCCATGCTCTTACTTTCACGCGCAGAGATACCGAAGAACGCAGAATCAAAACGCTCTATATCATCTAACAGCCCGCACCATTTGCTTATTGACCTATTCGGCTCATGGAAATCAGTAGAATAAAATTCAGAACTCCAACGCGATTCTGGTATCTCACGGACATCATTTTTGCCCTTTTCTAGGTTTAACCAAAAACCCTCATAGCTTTTAGCTCCCGGAAACCGGCAGGATATACCAACTATAGCAACCTCATCCTCGTCAGCCTTATGTTTTCGAAACATTTTTAAGCACTCTTTATTTAGTCGTCCGTTGCAGCCGATTTTAAGACGCTGCATTTGAGCCAGTTAACACATACCCAGAAAAAGCATTGCACACTAGCAGTGCTTTATATTATTTCTAGGCGATAAATGGATCTGTACAGGGGGTTGAAGTCCAACGGTACGAAAAATTACTCTATAGAACTAATTGTATCTAAATACCCGAACTCACTGCTGTCCCATTGAAAGAACGAAGGACTACGTCTTCGTAACTTGATAAAATTGGTTTTACTAAAAATCAGCTAAATAAAATAAGAAATAGGCCGTAGTCCGCAACAATAATACCAATAATAACCATATGTTACCACTGGTACTTAAACTAATTTGTAGATCTGGATATTGAATAATACTGCGTTACCACAGATGCTGAAACCGATTTTTAGGTATGGGTATTGAATAATACCGCGTTATCGCAGATGCTGAAACTGGTTTTTAGACATAATTCTTGATCTCTACTTGCGATCCCACTGTTATGTGAGAGCTCGCCCGGCACTGTGACTGGAAAAACGAAGTATTGTGGCATTTGATCCCACCTAGAATACCTATATATCGTTTAACTTATTGAATAGAATAGCAAAAGCATCTGTTTCTAGCGCGATTCAAGAAGGAGACAAAATACCGGGTTCAACGCAAAATCGTGGCTCAACGAGTATCATCGAAAATACAACACATAATCAGGGCTGGGATTATCTGGTTTCTCTGAATTTGTGAAACAGTCGTAATCTTAGGGGCTCCTGCTCAATCATTTTATCTCCAAACAGTTCAGATTACCGGAACAGCCCTGACAGATTACTCTAATTGTCGGGACAACACTTGCGCCTAACAATATTGTCACGCAGAATAAGTCATCTCGCTGACCCTACAGACTAACAATAATAACTGCTCAGCGAAAAACCCTATTTTTATCGAAACACTATTAATTACTAACTCACGAGGACATAGACATGGCTATCTCGCCACCGTTAAAAGAGCTCAACATACAGCTCGCGGAAAGTGGATTTTATCGAGGCTTTAATAATCTCGTCGCTCTCGCATCTAAAATCATTATCGCGCTAATTGTCATCTGGTGCGTTATTTATCCAGAACAGGCCGGTAGCATTCTGGGGCAAATGAAAACCTGGTCGTTTGACCATCTCAACTACTACTATACTTGGGGTGTTGCTTTCTACATCATTGTTTGCTTAGTGATATCAGTTCATCCAAAATGGGGACGTACTAAACTGGGCACCGCAGATGGGAAGCCCGAATTCTCCAGTTTTTCATGGTTTTCCATGATGTTTGGGGCCGGTATCGGAATTGGCATGTTGGGTTATGCCACTGGCGAACCCATGTGGCATATGGCGGACAACCCCGATATCAGAATGAGTGCCGAAGCAATTAGAGTCGCATTTGGGTCGGCCAATATTGCCATTGCTGAAGGCGCTGATATTTGGGCTGAATACAACACCCAAGTTGCTGCTGGAACGATTGGCGCCATTGATGGCTTGGTCACCCCCAAATCAGCGTCTGCGATCGACTCTGTTTACAAATATGCTTTTCTTCATTGGGGACTAGGTGCTTGGGCGTGTTATGCCTTAGTCGGTATTTCACTGGCATTTTTCAGTTACTCGAGAGGTCTACCCTTAACGATTCGCTCTACACTAGCCCCACTTTTCGGGCGCAACCTTGAAGGCCCTCTTGGTCATGTTGTTGACATCACTGCCGTAGTCGCGACGATTCTCGGTATCTCTCAAACCATAGGGTTAGGTTTAGCTTCTTTCGCTTCTGGTTTGTATAACATCACCGGTGCCGAATGGTTAGTGGTCAATGGAGAGCCCACCAACGCAGCATTACTTGTGGCATTGGGAGTAGTGATGATTTGTTCTACCTTGTCTGCCCTCTCTGGCGTAGGTAAAGGGATCAAATGGTTAAGTAATGTCAATATGGTCCTCTCTTTTGGATTACTGACTTTCTTCATCATTTTTGGTGCGACAACCGTTGCTCTGGAAATCATGGGCAAGGGTCTTATTAACTACGTCATCAATTTACCTGCACTAACCTTTACTGTGTTCCCCGCAGACGGTCCTGGCAGTCCTGGTGAATGGCAGGGTTGGTGGTCTATCTTCTATTGGGCGTGGTGGATTGCTTTCGCTCCGTTTGTTGGGATATTCCTCGCTCGAATTTCAAAAAACCGCACTATTAGAGAATTTGTGATTGGCGCAATTCTTGCTCCATCTCTCATGTGCTTTTTGTGGTTCTCATTACTTGGAGGCACCGCCATTGATCTTGAATTAAGTGGTGTAGCAGAGGGACAGATTTACGCGAAAAGCTTGACAGCTCAGTTATATGAAGTCATCAACATTATGTTGAGCCCTGGTTTTGCGACACTGCTATCCGTATTAATCGTTATCTTGTTATTGACCTATCTTGTCACTTCCGCAGACTCCGCTGTTCTGGTTGTTAATACCATCAACGCAGGCGGCGCAGCAGGCGCTAAAGGTAAGATCCACATCATTATTTGGGGCCTCATACTTACCGCAGTGATCGCCTCACTATTACTCGCTGGCGGACTGAATGCGATTCAGGCAGCGATGATCGTGGGAGCAGTTCCTTTCTCATTCATGATGATATTAATGGGTATATCGCTCATTAAAGCGTTATACAGAGATGGACTACGAGAGAATAAGAGAATAACAACTAACTGCTGCTAAGCACTTTGTAAAGGTGCCAATAAGTACCAACAAAAAACCCGTCAATTCCTGACGGGTTTTTTCTGGCCTGTAACATACCTTACACAGCTTCCACGAGGTTTTTCTTTACGGATGCAGATGATAGGAACTTGCGTCTTGACCGTCTGACGTCATACGCCCACCCGGCTCATCTCCCGGGTACTCATCAAACTCGATGACATTTCCATCTGGGTCTCTGACAAAGGTAGTGTAATCTGAGGTCTGTAATTTAGCTTTCTATTGCAGCTTCGCTATTGGCTTTGGCGGAGTGAACGTAGAGAGCGAAGCCAAAGCCTGTTTTTCAGGCTTTAGTATTGAATGTTGAGCCATCAAGTCGTTCCATGTTTGTGACTTACGCAAATGTGGAGACAACCCAATGACCCAACCTGATTACCCTAACCTATATGAAGTAGTGATGGAACA
>WLWV01000123.1 GCA_012103395.1 Gammaproteobacteria bacterium | reverse complement strand
TGGCTCAACATTCAACACCTAATCCAGAAAAACCGGCTTTGGCTTCGTTCGCTACGCTCACTTCGCCTAAGCCAAACGAACATCGCTAAAGAAATAAATTACAGACCTCAGGGTACACTACCTCGTTCCTCACTAGTTCACCAAAAAATTGAGAAGTCGCCACGGTGTTTTAAAAACTAAAGTAAACTAGCGCTAAGTCGTAAATCAGAGAAAAAGCCCATCGTGTATACACCCATTCGACGCGCGACATTAGCTACCGCAGCAGTATGTGGATGCTTCGCCACAATGCCCATTTTCGCAGCGAAACATGGCATTGAAACACCGTCCAGTATTTCGGTGGATGCCATACCCGTTTGCTTTGATTTCGGTTGTAAAACCCGGGACACAGTGAGTTTGTCACTCACACAATGGGCAAAAGTAGGAGACATCTTTTTACCAGAAGCCACTACCCCCCAGCAGGAACGTGAACAGATAGGCACCGCGGTGGGTGCCATGGAAACACTGATCGGCCTGTATACCCCCACTCACAATGACCTTGCGTTTGGCTTACCCAAAGATGACACAACAGCCTATCTCCCCGGACAACTGGACTGTATCGATGAAGCCGTAAACACGACCACCTATTTGCGCCTCTTCGAACAAAGTGGGTTTTTAAAGCACCACGCTGTCATTGAACAATCCTATCGTAGATCGTTCTTCATACAACATTGGGCGGGGCAATTACAGGAGCGTATCAGTCAAAAGCGCTGGTCCGTCGACGCCTGGTTTCACCCAAACGGTCATCCGCCCATTATTCAGGAAACAGAAAGCTGGCAAGATTTGAGCCTCCTTAGCTATCTAAAAAAACAATTCAGGAGAAAGCGTCACTGAATAATGGGAATCAAAGCCTCACCCGCCTACACATTAACTGGAGAGCCTCTGAATGATCGGACAAGATAACTCCTACTCCTATTGTTGACGCTATCGAAATGATCCATACTTACGTTAATTTATACTTTTATGACGTTTATACCTAGAGAGCTCCCTAAAGCCATGAGTGATCAACTTGATTCACCCAAGCTTATATAAAGGCTCCCTCATACCCATTAAACCAAAAAGGTAATCACCATGAGACTGAAACCGTATTTATTACGTTCAATGATTGTTTCGCTAGCCGCTTTGTTGGGTGCTGGCTCCGTCGCCGCGGACGAACCAAAACAAGGGGGAACACTTGTTATGGCGATTCAAAATACCCCGCGGCACCTTAATCCGGCAGTTCAATCCGGAACTGCCACGGGGGTTCCTGGCGCTCAGCTTTTCGCTGCACCTCTTCGTTATGACGAAGGATGGAATCCACAGCCATATCTCGCGAAGTCCTGGGAGGTGTCTGATGACGGACTTTCAGTGACGTTGAATCTAGTCGAGAACGCGACTTTCCACGACGGTCAACCGATCACTTCCGAAGACGTGGTTTTCTCTATTGATACCGTAAAAGCAAACCATCCATTCAAAACCATGTTTGCTCCAGTAGAAAAAGTAGATACGCCGGATGCCCATACCGCAATCATACGTTTGTCCCAACCCCATCCTGCTTTGATGCTGGCGATGTCTTCACAGTTACTGCCCATCATTCCAAAACATGTTTATGGCGATGGGCAGGATCCCAAGACACATCCTCAAAACTCACAAGACGTTGTCGGCTCTGGCCCTTACAAACTGACAGAGTTCAAGCGTGACCAACACATCATTCTCGAACGTAATGAAAACTACTTTATGGAAGGCCTGCCTTATCTGGACAAGTTAGTGATGCGTATTGTTAAAGATCCTGCGGCTCGTACCATTGCGTTAGAAAGCGGCGAACTCATGCTGTCCATTTTCGAAGAAACACCTCGTGATCTGGCCCGCATGAAAAAGAGCCCCAATCTAGACGTTAGTTCGGACGGATATTCCGCCATTGGCTCTATTGTGTGGTTAGCGTTTAACACGCAAAACGGAAAAACGGCGGACAAAAATGTTCGTCAAGCGATCTCCTATGCCATTGACCGTAATTTTATTCTTAAAGCTTTAATGCTCGGAACCGCCGCGGAAGCCAAGACGGGTATCCATCCAGGTAGCCCTTACTATGACGACAGCGCCAACGGCTACGAGGTTGATTTGGATAAAGCTAATCAGATTCTTGACGACGCTGGTTATGCCAAGAGTTCTGATGGCATGCGTTTTGGCCTCACCGTGGACTACGGTTGGGCGGAGATCAAGCAATTCGCCGAGTACATGAAACCACAGCTCAAAAAAATCGGCATTAATGTTACCGTAAGAGCGTCAGCTGATTTCCCTTCTTGGGCGAAACGAATTTCCAATCATGATTTCGATATGACCATGGATAACGTATTCAACTGGGGCGATCCTGTTATTGGTGTACACCGCACTTATAGCAGCGACAACATCAAAAAGGGCGTAATTTGGTCAAACACTCAACAGTATTCAAACCCCCGAGTGGACGAGTTAATGACGCTGGCCGGCGCGACTTATGACATCGAAGAGCGCAAAAAGTATTACGCTGAGTTCCAACAAATACTGTCTGATGAGCTACCTATCTACTGGTTGTTCGCCGCACCGTATCACACCGTTTCCAATAAAAAATTGGGCAACCCTCCCATGAGTATTTGGGGCGGTTCTTCCCCTCTGGATCGTCTTTACCTGAAAGACTGATTGATACATGTCCGACGGCCCGCGCCGTCGGATATCTTTTGCAATCTCTGCTTAAGTCTGAGGAAATCAAGTTTGAGACCGAAAATTAGGTAGGACTCAATATTCATTCAAATCCATGAATTTTCGACACTATCCATGAGCTTCTGGCGAGTTACAGCGAAACGAATCGGTTATGGGTTTTTGTTACTCATGTCGGTCCTAGTTTTGAATTTTGTTTTGATGTCGTTGGCGCCTGGAGATATTGCCGATACCATTGCGGGGGAAATGGGGGGCGCCGATGAGCAGATGCTGGCCGAGATTCGTGAGACCTATGGACTTGACCAACCGTTTCATGTTCAGCTTTGGCGGTATTTATCCCGAGTTTTTGTCCTCGATTTGGGCTTCTCCTATTTCTACAATACACCCGTTACCACACTCATATTAGAAAAACTCCCCGCAACGCTACTGCTGGTTTTTTCTGCACAAATTGTTGCCATCATCAGTGGAGTCGTACTTGGGGTAATGGCGGCTAAAAAACCCAATGGGCTTTTTAGCTTAAGTGTGACGCTGATCGCACTATTTGGCTTCGCCGCGCCGGTTTTTTGGACCGGTATTTTATTGATCATTTTATTCGTCTCTATTTTTCCCTTGTTTCCCATTGGTGGAATCATGGATGTGACCTTGGCGGGCTCTTGGTGGGAGCACACTTTGGATGTGTTACACCACCTCATGCTACCGATGATCACACTGGCTTCTATTTTCGTCGCGCTTTACAGTCGACTTGCTCGTGCATCCATGTTGGAAGTGCTCGGCGCCGATTACATCCGCACCGCTCGAGCGAAGGGTGTTCCAGAGCGGTCTGTCATGTACCGACACGCACTGCGAAACGCTCTGGCTCCCGTGGTCACCGTTGCTGGTCTCCAGTTTTCCGCTGTGATATCCGGCGCAGTGGTGGTTGAAACCGTATTTAGCTGGCCGGGTCTTGGCTCCCTAGCATTGCATTCCATTCTTGCCAGAGATACGCCGACCATCATGGGTATTTTATTTTGTTCCGCTCTGGTGGTGGTTGTTTTCAACATACTGACAGACATGACATTGCGGTTACTCGACCCGAGGATAAAATCCGGTTAACAGCATGTCTAATTTGGATACGCCCACGCCCAACTCCTCACCCCCATCCACAACGGACCAAGGGGAAGTAGATAGCACCAAGACCCTGTCTCCCATGAAGGAAATGGCGTTCATGTTCTTGCGCAACTATGAGGCGATGTTCGGCCTGATATTGTTACTCGGCATTGCAGCATTTACCTTTCTTGGTCCCCTGCTCTATCCCACGGATCCATTTGAGATGGTCTGGGCACCGTTCACATATCCAGGGGAAGAAGGCTTCCTCTTTGGAACCGATTATCTGGGTCGGGATTTGCTGGCGGAAATGATTGCGGGTGGGAGAGTATCCATCGCCATTGGCCTTTCCGCCGCCGCAATCTCTGTGGTGATTGGCGTTTTTGTGGGAGCACTGGCTGGTTATTATGGCGGTATTGTGGAAGAAGCGCTCATGCGGTTTACTGAGTTCTTTCAGGTGTTGCCGACGCTGTTGTTTTCCATGGTCATCGTTGCATTATTTGGCGCTTCTCTTTGGACCGTAACGTTTGCCATCGGCATAGTGAGTTGGCCAGCAGTTGCTAGAGTGACTCGATCCGAGTTTCTGCGCATCCGAGAACTGGAATACGTAACCGCTGCAAGATCAAGTAGCGCTCGGGATGGCTATCTCATCTTTCGCGTCATCTTGCCCAATGCCCTGCCACCCATTATTGTTCAGGCTAACTTAATGGTGGGATCAGCAATCCTGTTTGAGGCCGCATTAAGTTTCCTAGGTTTGAGTGATCCTAATGTGATGAGCTGGGGGCAGATTATTGGTTCCAATCGAACCTATATTTTGGACGCTGGGTTTGCAGTGGCGATACCAGGGTTCGCCATTTTTCTCACCGTGCTTTCTATTTCACTTATTGGTGATGGGTTAAATGACGCCTTAAATCCAAAGCTGAGACAACGTGGGTGAGACAGATAAGTTGACACAATCAAGCCAGAAAACGGAAGCAAACACGGCAAAAGTGGATCATAATTTCATCTTATCCATTGCGAACTTGGTGGTTGAGTTCAAAACGCGGACAGACACGGTTCGGGTTCTAGACCATGTTTCCTTCGATATTTCAAAAGGTGAGACTCTGGGAATTGTGGGTGAATCTGGCTGTGGGAAGTCCATGACGGCATTGTCTATCATGGGATTGATACCCAGCCCACCGGGAAGGCTGGTTTCCGGGTCTATCAAGCTCGGTGAAAAGGAAATCACATCATTGAGTGCGGAACAGATGCGACACATTCGGGGCAGCGAAATCAGCATGATTTTTCAGGAACCAATGTCATCACTCAACCCCGTTTTTACCGTGGGTGAACAAATTGCGGAAGCCGTGCGCCTACATGAAAAAGTTTCATCCAAAGCCGCCATGAGTCGGGCCATTGAAATGCTTAAAGCCGTGGATATTCCTGAACCCGAAGTGAGGGCGAAGGCGTATCCCCATGAGCTGTCTGGAGGCATGCGCCAGCGGGTAATGATTGCGATTGGGTTAGCCTGTCGCCCTCGTATTCTGATCGCGGATGAACCAACCACGGCATTAGACGCCACCGTACAGGCGCAGATTTTCGACTTATTGGGGGACCTGCAACGAGAAACTGACACTGCTATCGTCCTAATTACCCATGATATGGGTGCCATTGCCGAGCTCGCAGATAACGTCGCGGTAATGTATGCCGGGCGCATCGTTGAACAAGGGCCGGTGGAGGTGATTCTTTCCAATCCGCAACATCCTTATACTCAAGGGCTGATTGAATGCGTCCCTCATTTAGAAGCTAGCCCATCCACTGAGCGTAAACCTTTGATCGAAATTCCAGGCGTGGTACCGTCATTATCTGATTTAGGGGCCGGATGTGCCTTTGCACCTCGCTGCGCAAATTGCTTTGGTCACTGTCTAACCAACAAGCCATCTTTAGAACGCGGCACTAGTGGGCATTTAGTCGCTTGCCATTTGTACACAGAGGACCATGTCAACGTCCACCCAACCGCAAGCCCAGGAACAGTTTAATGACCACTTCCCGAGGCGCGCTCAAGGTTACCGATCTAAAAGTCCATTTCGGTGGAAAACGATCTCTTTTTTCGAAAAAAGCGTCAGTGGTTCATGCCGTTGACGGAGTGAGTTTTCAGATTCCTAAAGGTAAGACCCTTGGCATCGTCGGAGAAAGCGGTTCAGGGAAATCTACCACTGCGCTTGCCATTATGCGACTCGTGGAAATCACCAGCGGCTCGGTATCTTTGGGTGACACGGCGATTAGCGAACTTGAAGGCGATGCTCTGAGATCAGCACGCCGCAAGTTCCAGGTCATCTTTCAGGACCCTTATTCGTCTTTGAACCCCAGGCTCAGGGCGGGAGCCATCGTCAGAGAACCACTGGACTTAATGAATATTGGCACGCCTCAGGAGCGGAAAAATCGCGTCGATGAGCTGTTTTCACAAGTGGGCCTGCGGCCCGAACAACAGGCATTGTTTCCCCATCAGTTTTCCGGTGGCCAACGACAACGCCTTGGCTTCGCCCGTGCGCTTTCTACCATGCCGGACTTGATCATTTGTGATGAGCCTGTGTCCGCATTGGATGTAGCCATACAAGCTCAAATACTAAACCTCATGACACGCCTACAACAAGAATTAGGCTTAACCTACCTATTTATCTCCCACGACCTTGGTGTAGTACAGCATGTCTGTGACGAGGTGGCGGTGATGTACCTTGGACAGATCGTAGAACAAGCTGATCGCGTCAATCTATTTAGCAACCCACAACACCCCTACACCCAAGCGTTACTCGCCGCGGTTCCCACGATTAGAAATGGAGTAGCAGGCAGAGGGCGAAATCGCAAATCCAAGGCGCTTATTACAGGCGATCCTCCCAGTCCAATCAATCCGCCTGACGGCTGTCGATTTGCTGGACGTTGCCCGAAATTTCAATCCATTTGCCGGCGGGTTACGCCTCAAATGATCGTGTTAGATGAAAACCACCAAGTCGCCTGCCACCTGCTCAACGGCTAATCACTGACATAAATTGGCTAATACTGCCTGTTTGAAAGCATCCAGCGGTACTAGCCCAATGGCAACGAGATAGGGCTTACTTGATCCACCCGAAAACTCGCCAGCCCCGTCGAAATGGCTCTGTACTTCGATCTGATTACCGCTAAGTTGAATACTCACCAGCGTACCCTGCTCATCGTACACAAACCCTTTAGCCCGGAGTAGCGATGATTGATGTTCCCGCAATAGCGCCCTTAACTGATCACACATCATATTGTCAGGCAAGTTGACGGTACATCGATAAAACTGAGATTCTGGGTCATGACTACTTTGCGTGGCCGGCTCACTCTTTCCCAAATCCAACTTAGGTTCTAGTGGATCAGTTAAGACCTTAGCCGATAGGTACTCTACCGGTAATCTTGAATGCACCGTGCGCACCATCTGACTAGGATATAGGTCAGAAAGGTAGCTGCAAACCCTCGCAAGTTTAGTATCACCAACCAAATCGCATTTGTTCAAAACGATGAGATCCGCTGGTACTAACTGCATGGACAAAGTATCAGCTAAACGTGGATCGCCCGCTCGCTCCATGACGGTCTCGGCGTCCACCAGAGTGATGATCAAATCCCGGCGAAGACCGGGATGCAGAGTAGCAACATCGGCAATTGCCTTGGGATTGGCAACGCCGCTAACCTCAATGAGAAATTGTTCAGGCTTGGGGTCTCGTTCGAGTAGTGCATCGATGGACTTAATCAGATTGTCTCCCAAGGAACAACAAACACAGCCGTTGGCGAAACTAATCGTGTCTCCATCGTGGGCTTTGACTAGGGCGTCATCAACAGCCAGACTACCGAAATCATTTACCATTACCGCATAACGAATCCCAGTTTGCGAACTCAATACTTCGTTTAGAAGTGTGGTTTTACCCGTACCAAGAAAGCCACCGATCACGGTGACGGGAACAAGACTCGGCGATATAGCTGGCGTTATGGACGACACGGCAATATCCCACTCAGGATACAATCTCGGAAACCGGAAAAGGACGCCCGCCCAAAACTGTGCCCCAAACTTCAATGTCTTTTAGTTTCGTCGGTGAGACAGTTAATGGGTCATCCTCCAGAATAGTGAAGTCCGCGCGCTTGCCACATTCAATCGAACCCAATTCAGTATCCAGTTTTAAGGTGTAAGCCGCACCCAGAGTGATCGCATATAACGCCTGCTCAACGGTAATTTTTTCATTCTCGCCCAAAACCCGACCCGATTGGGTCTGACGATTCACCGCACACCAAGCAGTGAACAACGGCGACAAATGGGTTACTGGGGCATCAGAGTGGATAGAATAATGCACCCCCAGCTTTCCAGCAGTGTTCGCCGCATCCATGCGACAAGCGCGCTCGGGCCCCATGGTCAGCTCATAATGTTGATCACCCCAATAGTAAAGATGATTCGAAAATAGATTGGCACACACGCCCAGTTTTGCCATTCGTCGAAAATGTGCGTCATGGGCCATTTGGCAATGCTGGAGCGTGAAACGGGCATCAGAAGAAGGATATTGCTTTAGAACCGCTTCGATGGCATCCAATGCCGCCTCGGTTGCCTCGTCACCATTGGTATGGATGTGGATTTGCGAACCTGCTTTATGATAGGCCGCAATGATATTGGGTAACTCCATGGGATCCACATACCACATCCCATTGGGCGCGCCATTATAATAACCCGGTTGTTTAAAGCGGGCTGTTAAACCCTGAATCGAACCATCCACAATCAGCTTAACCAGCCCCAAACGAAGTTTGTCAGTTGATTGGCCCGCCAATGACGTAATCCACTCAACGCCTTCATTCGTGGGCACCATTTGACCAAGAAATGCCGGCACAACACGAATCGGGTAGTCATCGCGAGATGCCAAGTCTGCCTGCACAGCCAATAACTCCGGTTTAAGTTCACTGGCGAGATCCGTGACTGTGGTAACCCCGGCAATTTGTGCAGAGTGAGCAAACCATCGCAAACTCTTTTCCTTATCTTTACCCATATCAAGCACTGAGTTCATGCCCACCGCTTTTAATGCGCTCTGGTACAGCGCAATTCCCATTAATTCACCAGTGGGGTTTCCATCAGAGTCTTTCACCAATCCATCCACATCCATGTCACCGGTGATGTTCGCTTTTTCCAGAACATGGGTATTGACATTGATGACGTGCCCACTTTGATGCACCACCACCACAGGTCTTGATGTTGACACACGGTCAAGGTCAGTGCGCGTCACTCTCCGATCGAAAAAAATGGGATCCAACCCCCAGCCCTTTAAGGGTTCATCTGATGTCTCCAATTCCTTTTCAGCATCCACCAACTTCGCCACCACCTCATCAACTGACTTCAATCCCTTATGTACTTCACGAGACGGCGAGGTTCGGTCAAGAAACCCTACAAAAGTATCTTCCCAAGCAGCGCCTTCCCAACTATGACAATGGCCTTCGATAAATCCTGGAAAAATCACTTTTTCAGCAAATCGTTCATCCAAAGTGTATTCCCCCCACCCGGTCAATTCGTCAAGTTTTCCCGCACCGAGAATGACTCCGTCACGAACAGCAACATGATCACAAACAGGTTGCCGTTCATTCATGGTCACTATTTTTTTCGCTTTGAATATCGTAATTTCTGTCATGAATACTCTCTATCTAAATTGGGATAATAGTACGAATAGTATAAGGGCTTTTTTATGAAGCGAGTACATGGGCAAGACACACTCCCACTCATCATATTTCATTTTTAGCCCACCGAATTTACGATGATTCACCACCGCATTAAGTGTCCGCTATTCCCGGGATGCTTCTAGTCTCTCGGCCTAAGCGCAACCCAATGGGCATAACACCCACACTCTGATTAGAAGCACTGGAAATTCACCTGAAATATAATTTTCACTATTTCAGATAACTACTACAAATTTGCAATAAAGGCTTTCGGAAAAAGGTTATTTGACATAAACTTTCTCTTATTTCAGAAACGCCATTACTTTTCGAATTTAAATGAACCTCAAAGACTACCAAGCGGGGGAATATGCACAGCAATATGAATATCGTAGCTTTCGCCCAACGCTGATCGATCACCCATGGTTGGTTAACGATAGTGCCGTACAAAGCCTGCTGAGTGATGCCGATCGTGTTCTTGGAGAACTAAATGCGTTTTCTCAGCTTGTTCCTGACGTCGACTTTTTCATTCGTATGCACATTACTAAGGAAGCCACCCAATCCAGTCGAATTGAAGGAACCAGAACGAATATTGAAGAAGCTTTGCTGGCCGCCCATGACATTGAGCCTGAAAAACGCAATGACTGGGAAGAGGTACAAAACTACATACAAGCAATCAATCAGTCCATTGAGCAACTACAGACACTGCCGCTCTCGAATCGCTTACTGAAGCAAACGCATTACACGCTGATGCAAGGCGTCAGAGGAGAGACAAAACAACCGGGAGAGTTTCGTACCAGCCAAAACTGGATCGGTGTCAGCTTACAAAATGCGGTATTTATTCCACCCCATCACGAGATTGTGCAACCCTACGTCTGTAACTTCGGTTTAGTTTGAGTCATTATTGTCGTTCCACACGATATATCGCTTGTCGGCATTGCTCCATTCATCGTCAATCTCAACGAGAATGGCACTGACAAGC
>WLWV01000336.1 GCA_012103395.1 Gammaproteobacteria bacterium | reverse complement strand
CTTGTCAGTGCCATCCTCGTCGAGATTGACGATGAATGGAGCAATGCCGACAAGCGATATATCGTGTGGAACGACGATAATGACTCAACCTAAATCAAAGTTACAGACGTAGGGTTGCACAATCCACGGCCTAGCAAGAGGAACCAGCCATTAGCAATCCAAAACGATAGCGATAGAATCCTCTTAACCCCCTAGGAATAACAGATTGGGAGATCACCTCCCTCCTGTTCAACTTAAATCAGTTTAACTTAAAGTAGTTGTCAACCAAGGTACCATTGAATTTTAAGCCGGAAACCTAACCAAACTAACCACCTTTCCCCACCGGTTCATCCCGTGAAATCGATATAGACGCAACAGCAATGACCACCAAAGCCAGGCCAATAAAATGATTAAAACTAAATATCTCATCCAATAACCAGACTGCTAAAATCGACGTCATCACCGGCCCTAGACAAGCCGCAATGGCGGTTCGTGAGGAACCTATTCGGCTGATTGCCGCCGACACGAAGAAGCTCGGCAAGACTGTACTGAAAACTGCCAATATCAGAATGAGACTCAATCCTTGAGTGTTTGGCATCTCGCCAAATCCCCGCAGCGCATAGTGCAACAACACCATCACCGCCGCTGAACTCATTGCAATGCAAGTAAATAATTTGCTGCCGAGTCCACCAATCAGAGCCTTACTAAAAACCAGAAAAAACGAAAACGCGACAGCTGAACAAAACACCCAGCCAGCACCCTGCATCACATCACTGCCGTACAACTGCAAGTCGTGGGAAAAAATCAGTGCTATACCAACATACGAGATAAGCAACGCTCTAAAAGTCCCTTTTCGAATAGGGTAATCCAATAACCACCAGCCAAATAATGTCACCAGTGTTGGATAAGTAAAAAGAATCATTCGACCCAACTGCGTACTAATGAACTGCAATCCATATAAGTCGGCATAAGCGGCACCATAATAGCCAACGATTCCTAGGCCAATCGCCTGAAAAATAGCCCTAGCCCTAATTGATAAAGTTGCTCTTTTTCGATGAATAACCCAAATCCCAACCACGAGATAAAAAGGCAATGAAAACAACATCCGATAGGCCAGAATAGTAACCGTATCCACTTGTTGCTGATAGATCAGTTTAATCAACACCGGTTTGAATGAAAATAGTAATGCACCCACGATGGCAAAGACCAGTCCTGTCACTGATGATTTTTCGAATCGGGATGAAATAGAAGGACCTATCGTCATGACAGAGGTGTTGCACGCTCTAAGAGGAAGGAAGCTTATATTATATCAAACCACATTCTGTCTTAATGCAGAATCCCCCCCTTTTTTTCCATTAGCTAGAAGACGCAGAAAAGTGAGATTGCGAGGGAGTAAGATAACGTGAAAGACACATTAAGAATGTATATTCATGCCATGAGCAAAAAATATCACCATCTCAATCTGACGTCTTTATTTCAAGCTTGAAAAATGGTTTGCCGATATAATCAATCCATGTCATCACAACCTCTTGAACTCCTCCACCAGCTATTCGGATATGAGCATTTTCGCGGCAGACAGGAGGAGATAATCAAAACTGCTAGTGAGGGTCGAGACACTTTGGTTCTCATGCCAACTGGAGGGGGGAAATCCATTTGCTATCAAATCTCAGGATTACTCAGAAAAGGATTAACCATTGTAGTATCACCACTGATTGCATTGATGCAGGATCAAGTTTCCGCCTTGCAACAAATTGGCATCGAAGCTGCATTTCTGAACTCTAGTCTATCAGCAGCAGAACAAAGAAAAGTATTAGATAACGTAGCCAACGAAACGATCAAAATTCTCTACATTGCCCCAGAAAGACTAGTACAACCTCACACTCTCCAGCGCTTTAGAAATACAACGCTTTCACTAATAGCCATTGATGAAGCCCATTGTGTTTCCCAATGGGGTCGGTAGTGTAATCTGAGGTCTGTAATTTAGCTTTCTATTGCAGCTTCGCTATTGGCTTTGGCTTCGTTCGCTACGCTCACTTCGCCTAAGCCAAACGAACATCGCTAAAGAAATAAATTACAGACCT
>WLWV01000122.1 GCA_012103395.1 Gammaproteobacteria bacterium | reverse complement strand
TGGCTCAACATTCAATACTAAAGCCTGAAAAACCGGCTTTGGCTTCGCTCTCTACGTTCACTCCGCCAAAGCCAATAGCGAAGCTGCAATAGAAAGCTAAATTACAGACCTCAGATTACACTACCTGACAGAAACTGGGCAAAAAGAGGTTGTATTGATCAGAAACCGATCTGGGCATTATGTTGTGAATGGGAAAATCAACAACCAAACAGTGACCTTTTTACTGGATACCGGCGCAACCCATGTCAGTGTGCCACAAAAAATTGCGCAGAAATTGGGTTTAAAAAGAGGGCAACCGGTTAACGTACAAACCGCCGCCGGAGTAATCACGACCTACACCACAGTTCTCGATAGCATCTCCATCGGCAACATCGTGATGGGGGACGTTAAAGGGGGGATTAATCCATTCATGAAAGGCGAGCAAATCCTTCTCGGAATGAGTTTCCTAAAACACCTGACGCTCACTCAAAGAAACGATACTCTAACCATTTCAATTCCCTGATATCGAAAGTATTCCTGAGGGGACTAGAGAAGAAACACTCACCCATACCGCTATACTTCCATCGAGGCGGTTTTCATTTTTTGCGGTATCCCAAACATCACTAACACGACTTCATCCGCAATAGCAGCGATAGCCTGGTGTAGCCAACCGGATTCATCAACAAACTGACGACTGAGTTCACCCATGGGAATGATTCCCATGCCAACTTCATTGGTCACCATGATGACGGTGGCTGGCGTGTTTTTTAATGCGTCTAGGAATTTGTTTTTTTGAACTGGCCATTGTGCAGCGTCTTCCAAGCACAACCAATTGGAAACCCAAAGTGTCAGGCAGTCAATCAGCAGGCACTCGTTCGTGTCAGCATTGGCAATAATCGTCGCCAAATCATGAGGTTCTTCAATTAGCGTCCATCCCTCGTCTCGCTCTTCTTTGTGTCTCGCAATACGATCCGCCATGGAACCGTCACCTGCTTCAGCGGTCGCAATAAAAATGAGATTTTTACCGCTCTGCTCAGCTCGCTGCAGCGCATAACGACTCTTTCCCCCACGTGCTCCACCGGCAACAAGTTCAATGTTCGATACCATTATTTTCTACTGGTTATTAGAAGAACTGCATTAAAGGGTCAACAAAATTCATGGCATGGCATTGAGATATATTTTCACCCCATTACAATGCGCTTAATTTCATCATATCTCGATTCCAATCATCACCAAATATCCATTCCATGACTAATCGAACACAGACACCAACGCTCATGATTCAGGGAGCCACCTCCGATGCGGGTAAAAGTGTATTGGTAGCGGGATTATGCCGATTATTTCATTCAAAAGGGGTTCGGGTAGCGCCGTTTAAGCCGCAAAATATGGCGTTAAATAGCGCGGTTACTGAAGATGGAGGCGAGATTGGTCGGTCTCAAGCCGTGCAGGCCGTCGCGGCAGGACTCAAACCGCACTCTGACATGAATATGTAGAAGTTTAGACCTAATACAGACAAGGGTGCACAAATCATTATTCAGGGCAAAGCGCTAGACAATATGGATGCAATCGAATATCAGGGTTACAAAGAAACGGCTATGCCTTATGTACTCGATTCCTATTATCGATTAGCGCAACAATATGATCTAATTATTGTCGAGGGGGCGGGTAGCCCCGCGGAGATCAATTTACGGGAAAATGACATCGCTAATATGGGCTTTGCCACGAAAGTGAGTTGTCATGTGTTATTGGTGGCTGATATCGACCGTGGTGGCGTTTTTGCGCACCTTACTGGCACCGTGGATTGCCTCGAACCAGAAGAGCAGGGCCTCGTAAAAGGCTTTATCATCAACAAGTTTCGTGGGGATAGACGTTTACTAACCGGGGGCATTGACTGGCTCACGGATAAAACCCACATTCCCACATTGGGTGTGCTTCCTTTTCTTAAAGGGCTCCACATTGAAGCAGAGGATTCAGTTAACAAAGAGTCGATCATTGAGCCTAATGCGGCTGGTGAGAAAGTACTTAAGGTGATTATTCCTAGGATACCAAGGATCAGTAATCATACGGACTTTGATGTGCTGCGCTTGCACCCTCACGTTGATGTCGATTTTGTTGAAGAAGGTAGCGCCATTCCCGACTGCGATCTCATTATCTTACCTGGTAGTAAAAATACAATTCATGATTTTGAGTGGCTCAAAAAAAATGGATGGCCGAAGAAAATAAAACGCCACCTCCGCTATGGTGGAAAACTCATTGCGATCTGCGGCGGATATCAAATGGTTGGAAAAATGATTCATGATCCATTGGGAATCGAAGGCCCTGCTGGCTCTCAAGCTGGACTTGGGTTGATGGATTTCGAGACGACTCTGGAGCCGGCTAAAAAGTTACAAAATGTACGAGGTCGTTTTTGTGGCAACCGTATTAGTGACAGTGAGTTCAATAACGACGAAGCCAATGACAATGAACTCGATGGTGCGACAGTAAGCGGTTATGAAATACACATGGGGACAACGGTGGGTGCTGCATTATCTCGACCTGCCATCAACCTCGGAGATCGATACGACGGTGCATTATCCCAGGACAACCAGATTCTGTGCAGCTATTTACATGGCCTATTCGATCACAACGAAGCCTGTGGGTGGTTACTCCAATGGTCTGGGCTCAATACAGAACATCGTTTTAATTACGATGAACTCAAAGATCGGGAAATTAATCGTGTTGCTGAGATGTTGGAACAGGAACTGGATATGTCATACTTGATGGGGTTGTTGAAGTTAGAACCGTAGACCAGACAAGCCTAGAGGACACCGAGAAAGGGGCCCGATAAAGACCAAATTAAGGTCAATGCTATTCCGCAAACCGCTGCCGAATAGATGCCCAATGGCGCCATCACACTGAAGATCACTGAAACACTAATGAATCAAAGAAAATCGCTTTTCCCCTCCATCGAACCCTATCACACGGGCATGTTGCCGGTATCTAATGGCCATGTTATTTATTATGAAGAGTCAGGAAACCCCGATGGTAAGCCCGCGGTTTATGTCCACGGAGGCCCGGGAGGAGGGAGCAACCCAGGTCAACGTCGCGTCTTCGATCCTGAGCAATACCGTATCGTTCTCTTCGATCAACGGGGTTGTGGCAACAGCACTCCTTTTGCTTCTCTGGAGAATAACACTACTTGGGACATGGTCGAAGACATGGAAACGTTGAGGCAACATCTTGGATTATCGACGTGGCAGGTTTGCGGTGGTTCTTGGGGCAGCACATTAGCCTTGGCTTATGCTCAAACCCATCCATCCAGAGTCACTGAGTTGGTCTTACGAGGAATTTTCACGCTACGTGAGTCCGAGTTATTGTGGTACTACCAAGATGGAGCGCTTAATCTTTTTCCCGATGAATGGGAGAAATTCGTGGCACCGATTCCATTATCAGAACGAGGAGACATGATATCTGCTTATTACAAAAGGCTCACTGGAGATGACAAACAAGCTCAAATAGAAGCAGCAAAGGCATGGAGCATTTGGGAAGGCAGCACCATTAATCTATTTCAAAAGCCTGATCAAATTGAGCATTTTGGTAGCGATCAATTTGCGATCGCCTTTGCTCGTATTGAATGCCACTATTTTATCAATCAAGGGTTTTTTAAAACCGACGGTTGGCTAATCGATAATGTGGATACCATTCGTCATATCCCAACAGTCATCATTCAAGGTCGCTACGACGTTTGCACCCCCATGAGAACCGCATGGGATTTACATCAGTCTTGGCCCGAGGCAGATTTTAAGATTATCGATGATGCCGGACATGCCTTCGATGAGCCAGGGATTGTGGATGCATTGGTAGATGCCACCAATAATTTTTGCGTATAAGATGATTTCGTGATGTATCTACTTAATTCATTTCATGCTATTTCCCACAATGAGTAACCTTTACTTTTAGTCATGAACATAATGAGCATGTCATGCTTACTTGTTAAAACCTGCTGACTAAGAACTATTTAGGGTTGAGAATGTACAAGAATTAGAAAGTACTGTATATTTATACAGTACTTTCTAATTCTTGTAGATATGCGCGCCCTCACCTTACGCCAACAACAGATAATGGACTTGATTCGGTTAACCCAACGGGAAACCGGAATGCCACCCACTCGTGGGGATATTTGTCACCATTTCAATTTTCGCTCCCTTACCGCTGCTGATGACCACCTCAAGGCATTAGCGAAAAAAGGAGCCTGAACTATTAGCGGGAAAATCTCGTGGGATACGCATATTAGATGACATAACTTTCTATGAGCTCCCTGTGGTGGGTCGGGTTGCAGCAGGAGAACCGATTTTGGCACAACAGCATATTGAAGATCACTATGAAATTGATGCCGCTCGATTTACCCCTCGCGCTGATTATCTCTTGACCGTTTGCGGTCACAGCATGCGAGGTGTGGGCATTCTCGATGGTGACTTGCTTGCGGTATCACAAACTTTTGAGGCCAGTAATGGGCAAATTGTTGTCGCTCGAGTAGAAGACGAAGTCACTGTTAAACGATTCCAACAGGAAGCTCACATTGTGACACTACTTCCTGAGAACCCCGAGTTTGGCCCTTTGGAAATCGATCTTCGCACAACGGATTTTGCCATAGAAGGCCTCGGCGTTGGCGTTATTCGAGACAAAGGGCTATGAGGCACTCGGTCCCCACTCCTGCTTCTACCCAACTAACCTCTTTGAACAAAAAACATAAACGGTATATTGAAGCAATAAAGACAGGGGTGTTAAATCCATGACAAACGAGACGAGCATCTCATTGGAAGACTTGGTAAAAGATCATTCCATGTTATGGCGCGGGAGCAAAAAAAATATTTCATCGGATCAGTTTCTAAAAACTGGTTATGCCGAACTGGATCAATTTTTGCCGACGGGCGGCTGGCCGTCGGATTCATTGACAGAAATCATTGTGGACCATTGGGGTAATGGCGAACTTCAAGTGTTACTGCCGCTACTGATGAAGATTAGCCAAAACGCTTTTCCCATCGTATTCATCGCTCCACCCCACATCCCCTATGCACCAGCGCTAGAGAGTGCGGGCATACTGCTGGATAAGCTGATTATCATTGACGACGAAATAAACACCAATGATCTTTGGTGGGTCGCGGAAAAAACACTGCGTCACCCGGAATGCGGTGCGGTTTTGATTTGGCCAAAGAACCAAAACCCTCAACACATCCGACGATTGCAGCTCGCCGCTAGCACCGCAAGAAACCCGGGGTTTTTATTTCGTTGTGGCGCGCCAACACAGAGTCCAGCACCTTTACGACTCAAGCTTTCACGCTCAATGGATGACATCACTATACGCATTTTGAAATCACGATTCGGCTGGCAACAAAATCGTTCTATTTCGCTTCATCTGCCATAACCGCTATTTCGAAAGTGACGTAAAAATCGCGATGAATCTCAATTTATCTCAAGCTGTCAGAAACAACGAAGTCGTTTCTGCTTCAAAGCCAAATAAAAGCCATCCAACAGCACGCCCAACTGCATTATGGATATGCATCTACTTTCCAGCAATTTCGCTCGATGCTGCTAGCGCAAAGAACCCCGACCTTCCTATCCTGGTAGTGGAAAATATAAAGGATCGGCAAGTTGTCTACACCGCATCTACCACTGCCCTCGATCAGGGTGTAATGTCCGGTATGCCATTGAATGCGGCGTATGCTCTATGTCATAAGCCCGAGATCATCTTGCGCTCTATCGCAAAAGAAACTACCTTACTTAAGCAATATGCTGAGCTGATATCCCACTATACCCCTACTTATTCGCTATCACCGCCTGACACATTGCTTTTGGAAGTATCCGGGAGCGTAAAGCTTTTCGGCGGTATTAGCGCCATTTACCAATCCATCAAGAACACCTTCAACGTCTCTGCCGTTATCAGTCTGAGTCCATCTCCATCTGCATCCCGCTTACTCGCCCACACGGGGCATGAAAGCGTGGTGCTTCATCCCCATCAATTGAAAAAGTCACTATCAACCATAAAAATCGCCCATATCGATTTGCATAAAAAAATGAAGATGCAGCTATCAAAGTGCGGTATTCATACACTGGGCGACTTGTGGCGCCTACCCCGACCCGACCTAGGTAGGCGCTTTGGTATCGATCTAGTCAGAATGATGGATAAACTATTGGCGGCTGAACCAGATCCTCAAACAGCCACCGTACCAAAATTGACCTTTTCCAAAGAAATCATACTTTCTACCCACAACAACGATAAAGCCATTTTGTGCCTAGCGGCAGAAGAACTGCTCACAATGGCACAGCATTTTTTGAAACAACATTCCTCAATGATGGAAAAAGTATCTTTCAAACTACGACACGAAAAATACAACGATCATGAACGGAGTAGCACCGAAGTATTAGCCCGCTCCCAAAAAGCCTCTCACGATCCAAGGCGCTTTCTTCCACAGTTCACTGAACAACTCGCCCAGCTCAACTTGGCTCAGCCGGTTAGCTCAATCTGCCTGACCATTGATGAAGTTATCCCTTCTTCACGATTCAGTGATGACCTCTTTAATCCTGAAAAAAAGGACAATCAGGATTGGGGGCACCTCATGGACGTTATCAAGTCGCGATTAGGGAATCATCTACTTTATGGTATTCAACCTTTTCCTGACCATCGACCGGAATTAGCATGGAAGCAACGAACTGTACAAAGTGGGTCAACCAAACAACCTTGTCTAGGTAAGGCAAAAGAAATCAAGCAAGTTGGCCAAAAACGGCCATTATGGCTAGTCAGAAAACCGGGGAAGATTGAAGTCAAAATTTTTCAGCCAGCTTCCATTCACGATGTTGAGCGCATTCAATCTGGATGGTGGGATCAGCAGAATATTCGGCGAGATTATCAGATCATTCATTTGGACAATGGTGCAAAGGTCTGGGCTTATCTCGATTTATCCAGTCGCGATTTCTTCAACGGTGTAAGGGGTTGGAGTAGAACAAAAAACACAGTGAGACAGAAGCAATCCCATTGGTATTTGCATGGATTATTCGGCTGAACCAAAGAAACACTACCCGTGTCGCTAATTGATTCAGTACATCTAAACTCAAGACCAACGCAGTCAGGAATCGACTATGCTGAATTACATGCTATTAGTAATTATTCATTCCTCGTAGGTGCATCCTTTCCCGATGAATTAGTTATCCAAGCGGATAAGTTAGGCTATCGAGCCATTGCCATCACCGACGAGTGTTCGCTTTCTGGCATTGTAAGGGCTCATAATGCCGCAAAAAAATGTCGTATAAAACTCATTGTTGGAAGCGAATTTTATCTGGAAGATGGAATACACCTCTTCCTTTTAGCCACCAACCGAAACAGCTATGGCACGCTTTGTCGAATCATCAGTTTGGCGCGAAGGGCGACCATCAAAGGACAATATCGACTCACTCGACAGGATATCGAACATCAGAGTCGTCTTGGCCTTCTTGCATTATGGTCACCTCGCTTGGACGCGAC
The DNA here is from genome assembly GCA_012103395.1 of Gammaproteobacteria bacterium. Taxonomy (GTDB): domain Bacteria; phylum Pseudomonadota; class Gammaproteobacteria; order Arenicellales; family Poriferihabitantaceae; genus WLWV01. Next base: position 2,983 of record WLWV01000122.1, on the reverse strand, counting down.
ATCGGATGTCGAAATCGCGGACGGCTTATGGATAAAGTCACAATTCCCCGAAGCAGCTTGGATTGCCATTAGCCTGCTCCGTGATGGTAACGATGGTTTCCGCTTAATCCGGGCTCGACACCTTTCTAAAATATGTTCACTACCACCGGTTGCTTGTGGAGATGTGGAACTCCATCACCCTGAACGACAACCGATCCGAGATATCTTGCACGCCATTCGAGAGAAAAAACCACTGTCAGAAATGGGCTACAGACTCCATTCAAACGCAGAGCAGTATCTTCGCCCAATGTCCCATATTTCTCGCCTTTACCCTTCTGAATTAATTCAAACCACGATAGAGATTGCTGATCGATGCCAATTTTCATTGGATGAAATACGCTATGAGTATCCAGACTCCCTAACACCTGAGGGGTACAACGATACGCAATGGCTCGCTCATCTCACCGAAAAAGGGGCAAAAGCACGCTGGCCCAGTGGGGTTCCCACCAAAATCATCAACCAAATTAAATCCGAATTAGGCCTCATTCAGGATCTACGTTATGAACCTTACTTTCTGACAGTGCATGACATCGTACAATATGCTCAGAGCCAATCCATCTTATGTCAGGGACGGGGGTCAGCCGCCAATTCTGTAGTGTGTTATTGCCTAGGAATCACAGCGGTAGATCCTACTCAGATTAATCTACTTTTTGAGCGCTTTATTTCTCGAGAAAGAAACGAGCCACCCGACATTGACGTGGATTTCGAACACGAACGAAGGGAAGAAGTCATTCAGTACATCTATCGAAAATACGGGCGGGACCATGCCGCATTGGCGGCCACTGTCATTACCTATCAACCTAAAAGTGCCATTAGGGATATTAGTAAAGCATTAGGGCTTTCATTGGATCAGGCGGATCGACTAGCGAAATCTATTCAGTTTTGGGATGACCATCACATTTTGGATCAACGTCTTAAGGAAGCGGGTTTTGATTCAGGCAACCCGAGAATTCGCCAACTCATGTCTTTAGTGCAACAGCTTGTTGGTTTTCCAAGACATCTTTCCCAGCATGTCGGTGGATTTGTGATTTCCAGAGGACCACTTAACGAAATGGTTCCTGTGGAGGATGCAGCGATGCCAGAACGAACAGTAATACAATGGGAGAAGGATGATCTTGAATCTTTGGGGTTACTAAAGGTTGATGTGCTCGCTCTTGGGATGCTGAGCGCTATTAGAAAATGTTTCAGCTACATCGAAGAATATAGTGGAAAGCGTTATGCGCTCCATACCATTGAACAGGATGATCCCAAAGTGTATGGCATGATTCAAAGGGCAGATACCATTGGCGTGTTTCAGATTGAATCTCGAGCACAAATGTCTATGCTTCCCAGGCTGAAACCCGCTAACTACTACGACCTTGTTGTGGAAATCGCCATCGTTCGACCCGGCCCAATTCAGGGTGACATGGTCCATCCCTATCTCAAACGAAGGGACAACCCTGAACTCGTCAACTATCCCAGCGCGGCGTTAGAAGAAGTCTTAAAACGAACATTGGGTGTGCCGATTTTTCAGGAGCAGGTGATGAAAATTGCCATTGTTGCAGCGGGTTTTAGTGCAGGTGAGGCAGACCAACTCCGACGCAGCATGGCAGCATGGAAGAGGAAAGGAGGATTGGAAAAACATGAAGAAAAACTAAAAGAGGGCATGTTAGAACGGGGCTATTCACAGCAATTCTCAGACCAGATATTCAACCAAATAAAAGGATTTGGTGATTATGGATTTCCTGAATCACACTCCGCCAGCTTCGCCTTACTTGCCTATGTGTCCTCATGGCTAAAATATTATGAACCCGCTGCTTTTTGTTGCGCGCTCTTAAACAGTCAACCGATGGGATTCTATCGACCATCCCAGTTAATCAACGATGCCAAACAACATGGAGTCGAAATTAGGCCCATAGATATCAATACCAGCCAAGTCGACTCAAGTTTAGCACCTTCACGAGCCAATAAAGGCGATCAACCGGCTGTACGCCTAGGGCTAAGATTGGTTAAAGGCCTATCAAAAGAGTCAATGGATAGCATCATTTCTCACAGGAGCAGTCTACAATTTAAAACAGTTCAAGAACTGGCCCAACGGTGTCATCTGGAAAAATCACAAATCGCTACGTTAGCAGCAGCAGATGCACTCGCTACCATCAGTGGCAACCGACATCATGCCTATTGGCAGGCTACGGGAATTGAACCAAAAATGCCACTCACTGGTGTACCAAAATTTACCGAAGCCACTCCATTGCTACGCAAGCCTACTGAATGGCAAAACACGCTGGCTGACTATGAAAGCACTGGCCTCACATTAGGTCATCATCCTTTGGCATTGTTAAGGCAGCAACTAAATACAAAGGGCATCTGGCAAGCTAATAGCATCGGTCAAGATAAGAATAACCGCATTATTAAGGTCGCAGGATTAGTTACCAACCGACAACGTCCCATGACTGCAACCGGTGTTGTCTTCGTCACTCTTGAAGACGAAACAGGTTATGCCAACATCGTGATCTGGCCCCAACTGGTTAAATCACAACGTCGTGTTTTACTGCAATCCCAACTAATGGTAGTGACCGGAAGAGTACAAACAGAAAGCAACGTCACCCACATCATTGCCCAACACTTACAGGACTACAGCGAGCTCACTCAATCACTAAAACTAAAATCTAGGAATTTTCATTAAAGACTCTCGAAGCCAGTTGGAAATACCTCCATCTACTGCTAACAGTCATAATCGTGACTGCCTCACTTCATCCATCGGCGAAGATTGACACCTAGTTTTTCAGACAACAATGGCATTTGAAATCGGTTGATTCTTAAGGTATCACCTAACACTGGTAGTGTACCCTGAGGTCTGTAATTTATTTCTTTAGCGATGTTCGTTTGGCTTAGGCGAAGTGAGCGTAGCGAACGAAGCCAAAGCCGGTTTTTCTGGATTAGGTGTTGAATGTTGAGCCATCAA
>WLWV01000121.1 GCA_012103395.1 Gammaproteobacteria bacterium | reverse complement strand
TCCAGCAGGAGATTAAACGGCGAACCCGGATTGTCCGGGTCTTCCCGAATGAGGCATCTTTACTCAGGCTTGTCAGTGCCATCCTCGTCGAGATTGACGATGAATGGAGCAATGCCGACAAGCGATACATCGTGTGGAACGACGATAATGACTCAACCTAAATCAAAGTTACAGACGTAGGGTTGCACAATCAACGGGTAACTGTCAGCTCAAGTCTGAACTTCTACAGTTAAAGGCTTCTTGCTTTTGGGTGTCTGTTGAGTGTGTTGACGTTCAGTGGTTTCTGCTGACAGAAAAGTTTGCAAGACTGATTAATGAAGTTTTGTATTGGTTGTCTGGCAGCATTGTAATGGCGTCAATGGCTAGTCGTGACTGTATTTTAGCTTGTTCTTCGGCATAATCTAGAGCTCCCGTATTTCTGACGATGATGAGGATTTCATCGATTTTTTCTCGATCACCATCAGTGATTGCGTCTTCGATTATCTTTCGCTCTAATGGGGTAGCGTTCTTTAAGGCGTGAATAAGCGGGAGCGTTGGCTTGCCCTCGGAAAGATCGTCACCGATTTCTTTTCCAAGATCATCACTATTAGAGTCATAATCAAGGATGTCATCGATTAGCTGAAAAGCAGTTCCAAGGTGCGTGCCATATTTCGATAGTGCACTGCAAACTGAGCTATCCTGGCTGCTGATTACCCCACCTAGCCCTGCGGCAGATTCGAATAGTTTGGCTGTTTTACGGTGGATCGTTTGCAAGTATGCTTCTTCCGTGGTTTCTGGTGAATGAGCGTTTAACAGTTGTAACACTTCACCTTCTGCTATGGCATTTGTGGTTTTAGCAAGAATATCCATGACTTGCATGTTATTGGTTTCGACCATCATCTCGAATGACCTAGAGTAAAGGAAATCGCCCACCAACACGCTAGCTTCGTTGCCCCATACTTCGTTGGCTGTTGGTTGTCCTCTGCGTAACGAAGAAGCGTCTACAACATCATCGTGCAACAGCGTGGCTGTGTGAATAAACTCAATAACCGCAGCAAGTGTAATATGATCTCGACCTTTGTAACCGCAGGCTCTGGCACACAGCAGCAAAATAAGAGGGCGAAGACGCTTGCCTCCACTCTTTATGATGTACGCCCCCAGCGTTTTGATTAATGCAATGTCTGAATCCAACCGGGTTTGTATGAGCTGATTAACGCTATTGATGTCATCTCGAACCAAAGCAACTGCTTGATCGAGCAATACCCTAGGGTGTTCTAGGCTTCTTTTGCCTGAATCATCCTCGATATTTAATTTGCTATTATGCATTTATTTCAGGGTTTTTTACGGAGGCACTATTCTATCTGAGATTGATTGAATAGTTATTTGTTATTGTGATTTTTTTCTAACTCTCTAGTGATTAATACCAGAAAGTCGTTGGTGGTGTTACTATGGTTCGTGAGGATTATATAGGGTTTGGCATTGACGAAGAGAGGAGGGATAGATACAATCGCGCGTCTAAAAAATAACCACGGGTTGGATCAGAACGAACTGTTTACCCGTGGGAATTTTGCCCAAAATCACACATCATGGATTCGCATAATGTATGCAGTAGTAGAGACCGGCGGGAAACAGTATAAAGTAGCTGTCGGCGACAAATTGAAAGTAGAAAAAATTGATTCTGAAGCCGGTACTTCGATTGATTTTGATCGTGTCTTGATGATTGCAGATGGCGATCACGTGACTGTTGGTTCGCCTTTGGTAGAGACATCAGTAACTGGGACGGTTTTATGCCACGGAAAAAATAAGAAAATCCGTGTTTTTAAGATGAAGCGTCGTAAAAACTATCGCCGCACTCAGGGACATAGACAATTGTTCACTGAGATTGAAATCACGGCTATTGGTGATAACAAAGCGATACCTAAAGATACGACACAGATCAAGGCAGCCCCCGCTGTGGTTGCAGATCCTACCGGTGGTGATGTCCTAACGACTATCAATGGCATAGGTCCAGTGATAGAGAAAAAACTGCATGGACTCGGAATCACAACATTCCAACAGATTTCTGAATTGGATCAGGAAGCAATCGATAGTATTAACGAACAATTGAGCTTCAAAGGGCGAATTGAGCGTGAAGAATGGGTAGAGCAAGCCAAAAAGTTGGTTAGCTAAGCTGATTTTTGGTTATTGCAAATTTTTAAAGGTATAAAATATGGCACATAAAAAAGCAGGCGGTAGTTCCAGAAACGGAAGAGATTCAGTTTCTAAACGATTGGGTGTTAAAAAATATGGCGGTGAACAGGTTCTCGCTGGAAACATAATTGTTCGTCAGCGTGGCAGTACGTTTCATCCTGGAAAAAATGTAAAGGCAGGGCGGGATTTTACGTTGTTTGCTACTGCGGAAGGAAAAGTGCTCTTTGAAGTTAAAGGCCCAAAGAACAGAAAAACGATTAGTGTGGTTTCTATCTAATAGCTGTTTTACCTAGACACTGAGAAAACCCCGCTTTGGGAACAAAGCGGGGTTTTTTTAATTTAGATTTTGGCCTAATAATTAACGCCCCAAAACAAGTTTGGAGTATTTAGTTGAAAACCAAGCTTAGCTAAATTGGAACCCAAATCCTTGTTCGCGATGTTTGCTGGGGATAAGACGCTTGCAAAGCCCGTCTCCAACTTTGTGATACCGATGGAATTGAACTACTTTTGGTTAGAATTGATGGGGCATGACATGCTCAGGGATTCTCTTAGGCTATGGGATAATATGGTTATACAAGTTCAATGCGACTAAATGATAAATTCAGCCATCTGGCTCCGATATTATGAAATTTGTTGACGAAGCCACGATAAGGGTCGTGGCGGGTAAGGGTGGAAACGGATGTTTGAGCTTTCTGCGAGAAAAACATCGACCTAAGGGCGGCCCAGATGGTGGAGATGGTGGAGATGGCGGCAGCGTCTATCTGCGTGCTAATAGCGGCTTGAATACGCTTGCAGACTTTCGTTACACCCGTTTATATCGAGCACAAAGTGGGGAGGGCGGTTCGAGCAAGGACTGTTTTGGTCGAAATGGCGATGATCTGATCGTTAATGTTCCTTTAGGTACAATTGTTACGGATGTGGATACCGGTGAAGTTATTGGGGATGTGGTTGCTGAAGAAGGTAGAGATCTCCTCGTCGCTAAAGGCGGGCAGCATGGCTTGGGTAACGCACGGTTCAAATCCAGCATAAACCGAACACCACGCAGAGTAACGCCCGGAAAACTCGGGGACGAACGTCGCTTAAAGTTGGAACTAAAAGTTTTGGCAGATGTAGGATTATTGGGGTTACCAAATGCCGGGAAGTCAACATTTCTGAGTGTGGTTTCAAACGCCAGACCAAAGATTGCAAATTATCCGTTTACGACTCTCTATCCTCAGCTTGGTGTGGTCGATGTGGGGGTAACTAATAGCTTTGTGATTGCTGATATTCCGGGTTTGATTGAAGGAGCGTCTGAAGGAGCTGGGTTGGGGATTCGCTTTCTAAAGCACCTGAAGAGAACTAGAATATTGCTGCACATCGTTGATATAGCACCATTAGATGGTAGTAGCGTTATTGATTCTATTTACGAAATAGAAAATGAGTTGACTACATTCGATCGACTTTTGAAAGATCGAGAACGTTGGTTGGTATTTAATAAGACTGACCTATTACCTGATGAAGAAGTGCGTCGAATAAAGGACGAAGTGCTTTTAGCGCTTGATTGGACCAACCCGGTGTACAATATCTCCGCAGCAACAGGATTTGGATGTAAAGAGTTGACCAATGCCATGATGGCGGCACTCCTACAGATAAAGGAACTCACCGATCCGGAAAAAACGGATTTGACTAAGGATGTTGTGGATGAGTGATAGGGGTTGTTTGACCGATTCAACTCGTTGGGTTGTCAAAATTGGTACCTCTTCTCTAACCAATTTTGAATCAGGGCTAAATCACGAGGAAATTCGTTCCTGGGTCAGTCAGATTGCTACTCTCAAGCAGGAAGGCATCGATATCGTTCTGGTCTCTTCAGGATCCATCGGAGAGGGGATGCGTCGCCTCGGTTGGAGTATTCGTCCCTCCCAGGTACATAAACTCCAAGCGGCAGCAGCGGTCGGACAGATGGGACTTATTCAGAGCTACGAATCGGTATTTCAGGAATTCGATATTCTTACCGCTCAAGTGTTATTGACACATGCCGATTTGGCGAATCGAGAGCGCTATCTAAATGCCCGTAGTACGCTAAGAGAGCTATTGCAATTGGGTGTGGTTCCTATCGTGAACGAAAACGATACTGTTGTTAATGACGAGATTCGTTTTGGCGACAATGATACCTTGGCAGCCTTGGTGACGAACTTGGTTGAGGCCAAAACGCTTGTGCTGCTTACTGATCAGCAGGGGCTGTTCGATAAGGACCCAAGAATTGACCTAACGGCTTCATTGATCCAATACGGTGAAGCTAACGATGATTCCTTATTGTCAAAGGCGGGGAGCGCAGGGGGAATGGGGAGTGGAGGGATGCAAACCAAAGTCTTGGCAGCAAGGAAGGCATCCAAGTCTGGTGCTGCGACGGTTATTGCCTATGGAGGAGAGGACCGAATATTACTACGTTTACGAGCCGGAGAGTTGCTTGGAACCGTTTTGTATCCAGGTAGCGAGCGACTGGTTGCTCGAAAGCAATGGCTGGCGGGTCAATTGAGAAGTAACGGGAAACTGTGTCTGGATGAAGGTGCGGTGACTGTTCTAACTAAACAGGGTAAGAGCCTACTGCCTATCGGTGTTTTCGATGTTAAGGGCAGCTTTAGTCGTGGAGAGATTGTGACTTGTATCGACCTTAACGGAAATGAAATAGCGTATGGTTTGGTTAATTATGGTGCGGGTGAAGCGAGCAAGATAAAAGGCAGATCGAGTAAAGAAATTGAATCTATTTTAGGGTATGGCGGAGAGAGTGAGCTTATCCATCGTGACAACATCGCATTTAAATAGCGATCAACGAACAAGTCAGCAATGCAAAGCTCAGTCAAACATGGACGTAGAAGGACTGTCCAGTCGTTTCTGAAAGCGAAGGGAAGAGTTACTTCTACACCTCTGGCGATGCATCCAAAGGGGCGAAGAACCTCGTTTATGCGCTTAAGGCTTTGAGGCAATTATTCAGTCGTTGTTTCAAACGTGCAGCACGGTTACTGTGGTGCAGTCCTTTTGAAGCAGCTTTATCAATGCTGGAAACCGCTGCACGATATGCATTGGTTGCTTCTTCAGCATTTTTTTCAGTGACTTTCTTCAGGAATTTTTTGATTGCTGAACGCAGTGCTGAACGTTGGCTCATGTTGTGTATGCGTCGTTTTGCGCTTTGTCGCGCACGTTTTCTTGCTTGTGGTGAATTTGCCAAGATTTTTCCTCTTCGATTGGGCTCAATTCGCTGGACGCGCGAATATGGTCAATTTGTAACAAAAAGTCAAGTCTAAAAGTTTATTCAATGACGATTTGCTCGATACAATGAATGATATGTCTTCTAAAATAGTGAAATCTGTTTCCACCATCGGTGCCATGACACTTTTATCGAGGGTAAGCGGATTAATCCGAGATGTGTTGTTTGCCAATTTATTGGGTGACAAAATGGCGGCAGACGTTTTCTTAGTCGCGTTTCGGGTTCCCAACTTTTTTCGTCGAATATTTGCCGAAGGGGCATTTTCTGCTGCGTTTGTTCCTATTTTTACAGAATATCGTATGCATAAGACCGAAAGCGAAAGTCAACAATTTTTGCAACTGCTCTTAGGGAGGTTTACGCTGATACTGATCCTGTTTTCAATGGCAGGGGTTTTCTTTGCGCCAGCATTGATTACTGTGTTGGCTCCCGGTTTTCTCGCAGACCCTCAAAAATACGAGCTAACCGTTCTTGCAACTCGAATTACGTTCCCCTATCTATTTTTTATTTCATTAGTTGCCGCATCTGCGGGCATGCTGAATACCTGTGGTCGGTTTGCGGCGCCTGCCGCAACCCCTGTTTTACTAAATATTAGCCTAATATTGGCCGCTCTGTTTTTTGTGCCGTATTTCAGTCATGCGCCAATTGCTCTGTCCGTTGGAGTATTGCTGGCAGGGTTTGTTCAACTCATTTTCCAGTACCCATTCTTAAAGAAGGAAAAACTTACTATCAAGCCAAGACTGTTAGCAAAAGAAGGAGACGAGATTGGTAATGAAGGCGTTAAAAAAGTTTTCAAACTGATTTTACCTGCCGCTTTCGGTGTATCTGTGGCTCAAGTTAATGTATTGATAAACACTTTGTTAGCTTCATTTCTCGTCACGGGAAGTATCTCTTGGTTGTACTACTCGGATCGCTTGATGGAGTTCCCTGTTGGTGTTTTTGGCATTGCACTGAGTACCGCGATATTGCCAGACTTGTCCAGAAAGTACACTGATCGGTCAATTCAGGCTTTTTCAGGTACCTTGGACTGGGCTGCTCGTTGGGTTTTTCTTATTTGCATTCCGTCGACGGTTGGCCTGATCGTTCTGTCGCAACCGATGATTGCTACCATATATTATCACGGTGACTTCACCGCGAATGGAGTGATGATGTCATCAGCAAGTTTGGTGGCTTTCTCCTTTGGGTTGACGGCTATTGTGATGGTTAAAGTGCTGGCGCCAGGGTTTTATGCGCGGCAGAATACTAAAAAGCCAGTTCAAATTGGCATGATCGCAGTAGGGATAAATATCTTGATGAGCTTGGCATTGGTCTATCCCTTGAAGCATGTGGGGCTTGCTTTGGCAACATCCATCGCTGCGTTTTGCAATGCAGCGTTGCTTTACTTTTCTTTGAGAAAAGAAAAAGTATATGTTCCGGGTAAAGGGTGGCCGCTATTCTTTGTTAAAATAGTCGTTGCTGCTGCAATGATGGGAGCGATAATTTGGTGGATGAAGTCTGAACCTGAGCAATGGTTAACGATGAGCATCTGGAGTAGATCAGCAGAACTGTCTGCATTGATTGCATCGGGGGGTAGTGTGTATCTTGTTGGTTTGTATTTGATGGGTGTGGATTTCGCATCTATGTGGCGGTCTAAGGGTGTTGAGTCGTGAAGATTATCCGATCTATCAATGCGCCAATCCTTTGTAAAAAGGGTTGTGTGTTAACTATTGGAAACTTCGATGCTGTGCATGTTGGGCATCAAAAAATCCTTCAACAGCTGGTGATCCAAGGAAAGAAATTGGAGCTTCCCGTGGTAGTGATGACCTTTGATCCCACCCCCCAAGAATACTTTCAAAGAGATAATGCCGCAGCGAGACTGACAACGATCGGGAGTCGTTTTTTTCAACTAAGGGAATGCGGAGTCGACATTATGCTTGCGTTGAAATTCGATCAGTTGATTGCCCAAACTAGCGCAGACGACTTCATCGAAGATTATCTGTTTAACACACTCAACGTGAAATACCTCTTGGTTGGAGATGACTTTAGATTTGGAGCAGGTAGAAAGGGGAATTATGACTTATTGGTAAACGCGTCTGAAAAATTTAACTTTCAATTGGGTCGATTCGATACAGTTATTCATCAGGACAGTGGTGATGAGGACCAAGAACGCCGTCGTGTCAGCAGTACTTATGTGAGAGAACTTTTACGTGAAGGCGACATGCAAGAAGCAAGCAAGTTGCTGGGTAGAAATTATTCCATGGTAGGGCGAGTGCTGCATGGCGATAAGCGAGGCAGGCAGTGGGGGTTTCCAACACTGAACTTAGCGGTAACTCGCACCCCACCGATGATGGGAGTCTACGCTGTTCGAGTCATAGGTATTGAGTCAGGCGCGCTCAGTGGTGTCGCAAATTTGGGTCGCAGACCCACGGTCGATGGATTAAAAATGCTACTGGAAGTTCATCTTTTTGACTTCTCAAAGGAAATTTATGGAAAACGTGTGTGTGTGGAATTCATGAGCAAAATTAGGGACGAGCAGAAATTTGATTCGTTTGATGCGTTAAAAGTACAAATCGCAAAGGACTCTCAAACCGCCAGAATGCTTGCGAAAAATTGGGGTTTGCTTGTAAATGCCAACAACTTTCGAGGAGGAATGTAGGAAATGTCTAGGCAGAATGGCCTATTTATCTTGTGGATCGGTTTGGCGATTACATTGATTCTTGTGGACCAATTGACCAAGTACGTTGCGTATGATTTGCTTTACGGAATGCCTCCAGTTGATGTCTTTCCTTTTTTGCAATGGGTTATGGTGTTTAACCGGGGTGCCGCTTTTGGCTTTCTAGATAACGCTGGTGGATGGCAACATCTACTTTTTGGCGGTCTCGCCATTGGTATTTCAATTTTTATTCTGATTTGGTTGCGTCAATCAAGTGAGGCTAATCCAGTTTTGTCTCTGGGGCTAACAATGATTCTTGGGGGAGCTATCGGTAATCTGATTGATCGTTTATTGCACCAATATGTGATCGACTTTATTTCTTTTTACTATAAGAGTTGGTACTTTCCAGCGTTTAACGTTGCTGATATTGCTATTAGCTGCGGCGCTTTCTTATTGATTATCGACAGCCTTTTTTCCAAGAAAGTGCCCGATCCTAAGACCTAAAAAAGACGTTAATTTCACTCATGAATATAGAAGTTCTGTTAGCTAACCCAAGAGGCTTTTGCGCCGGTGTTGATCGTGCTATCGAGATTGTTGAACGTGCCTTGGAAAAATATGGTGCCCCTATTTACGTTCGACATGAGGTCGTGCATAACAAGTTTGTGGTGGATGGATTGAGAAAGAAGGGCGCTATTTTTGTGGATGAGCTAGACGAAATTCCAGAACAGTCAACTGTGGTTTTCAGTGCTCATGGTGTGTCGAAGGCAGTTTGGGCCGAAGCAGATAAACGGGAATTGAATATTTTCGATGCAACCTGTCCGTTGGTCACAAAAGTTCATGTTGAAGTCAAACAATACCGAAAACGTGGATTGGAGATCATACTCATCGGCCATGCAGGGCATCCTGAAGTGGAAGGGACTATGGGGCAGGCGGATGGTGGTATTCATTTAATCGAAAATGTTGGAGACGTCGAATCGCTTGAAGTAAATGATCCAGATAAACTTGCTTATGTCAGTCAAACGACGCTATCTGTTGATGACACAGCCCGTGTTGTGGATGCTTTAAGACTTCGTTTTCCTAACATCAATGGCCCTCGAAAAGATGATATTTGTTATGCGACCCAAAATCGTCAGGATGCGGTAAAGGCACTGTCGGAACAAGCGGATGTTATCTTCGTAGTGGGTTCCCCTAATAGTTCCAATTCCAATCGGCTACGGGAAATAGCAGAATTGAGAGGAGTTCCGGCTTATTTGATCGATGGCCCTGCAGAAATAGAAGCGAAATGGTTAGACGGTAAATCTAGAATCGGTATAACCGCGGGTGCGTCGGCGCCAGAATCTTTGGTCAGACAAGTGGTAGACCGAGTTAACATGAATGGAATCGAAGCCTTCGAGTTGGATGGTCCACTGGAAAATATTTCTTTTTCATTGCCGGTTCGGCTTAAAGAATAAGTCTGACTCAATAAGCAGAAGGTGTTTATGGCGCTTTCAATGGCATCACTGATTTTTCATCATCTAATTTTTTAATGTACTAAACGCCTTTAATCTGTTGTCTACGGCCAGCTTCCCATAAAATCTACTCCTCCGTTAGCAGAGTGTGTTTGACTGCCTTCATGATTTAAACGAAGCACATACCGGTTATTCACCTGTGGAGGATACGCAGTAATTTGGTAGGTCTCAATTTCGGTCACTGGATCAATACCTAGCTCAATGTCATATCGATAATTGTTCGTGTCATAAATCGAAGGCCATGATGCTTCACCGTCAGGTGGCGAATATCCGCCATGGGCAGTGAATTCCCTTTCCAACGTTTGCGCTATTTCGTACATTTTTGATTGAGTGTCCTTCAATTTCGCATTTTTAATGTATTGCATATACTGTGGAAGGGTGAGACTGGTGAGGATGCCAACAATGGCCAAAACTATCATTACCTCAGTTAACGTAAATCCCATTGAAATTGACGAGTCTCGCGTGGATGGGGTCCGAATGGTAGGGTATCCGCTTCGTAAGGGTGTACGAAAAGCCTTCGGCGGTTTGTTATTGTGAATATGGGGCTGGTTTTTCATCATATGTCGAAAACAGATATATAAACGCATTGGTCAGTTGAGCTGATACCAAGATACTCTGGTGATCTCAGAAGGGTGATCAAACGAAGGTGCTTCATGAGGCTCTCCTTTCGGGTAACGGTGTCTAAGAACGCTTTGCAATATCGTGCTAGTGGAAGACCTTAAGCCTACGGCTCTTGCTGTAACTCGGATGTACCGTTCGGCGAATTGAGTGGTGGATAATGTGGCTTGTGGGTTTAGTTCAGATTGTGCAACCCTACGTCTGTAACTTCGGTTTAGTTTGAGTCATTATTGTCGTTCCACACGATATATCGCTTGTCGGCATTGCTCCATTCATCGTCAATCTCAACGAGAATGGCACTGACAAGC
>WLWV01000120.1 GCA_012103395.1 Gammaproteobacteria bacterium | reverse complement strand
TGATGGCTCAACATTCAACACCTAATCCAGAAAAACCGGCTTTGGCTTCGTTCGCTACGCTCACTTCGCCTAAGCCAAACGAACATCGCTAAAGAAATAAATTACAGACCTCAGGGTACACTACCAATAAATGCGGCACTGACAGTGGATAAGGTTTTCATATTCATCGCCCTCAAAATAAACTTACGAAATAAACTACGATGGTGTCTTAGTTTTTGAATTGAATTTGATTCCTCTAAACCGCATTGGTTCCCATTCCTCTTTTCTTATTCAAAGAATCATCGAAGCGAACACGGTCAATGACAAACCGTTCATGGGTTCCGCTTGAAATCAGTTCCACGTCATCATAACCCTCAACATTGAATAACAGTCGTCGCCCCTCCACTTCCACCAATTCCACTTTGGCAACCACCGTAAACCCGGATGGCGTTGCCGCCACATGACTGACATTAACATGGGTTCCAACCGTTTGTTCTCGCGGCCAGTCCAGATGGGGAATCACCGCATCAAGACAAGCCCACTCAAGAAAGCCAACCATAAAACCGGTAGCAAACACAACTGGCATCTGTTGAAACTCGGGTGATTCTGGGTACAACGCCGGAACCATTTTTTGCTCATTAAGAACGAATGTATGTTGGTGCTTGATGCCAACCTTAAGGGTTTCTTTCATCGATTTCTTGTTTTCTCGTCAGCTTTGACAATCTATCTTACCGCCTTCTTCCACCCCACGTCATCCATCGCTCGAAATTCCAGACTCAACCACTTTTTACTGTTCCACTCTTGTGCTATAAGTTCATTTTTCCCGACTCTAGCAAGGCTCGCTCTTTCACCCATTCCATGAAACCACCTGTTTTGCAACACGCCACCTCGTCAACCACACCCTCATTAATCACTCCCATTAGTCGGGAAATGCAAAACGAAGTGATCCAATTAACTCATCACTATATTGACCTTGCGGTCTCAACGTTGGGGCTTCGCCTTGAAAAAATACCGATTCGGTTTGATATAAAAGGAAAGTGTTCAGGCATGTATCGATCAAACACCAGAGGAAAAGTAATTCGTTATAACCCTTACATTTTTGCTAAATACTATGAGGACAATTTACGCAATACAGTCCCCCATGAAGTGGCCCACTATGTCGCCCACAGTGCTGCTGGAAAAAAGCGCATAAAACCTCATGGTAAAGAATGGCAATCAATCATGCATCATTTTGGCTGCAAGCCAACGGTCACCAGCAATTATGATTTATCAGGAATCCCTATCAAACGACAGCAGACCTTTTTATACCATTGCCGGTGCAATCAGCATCTACTCACCATAACCCGTCACAAGAAAATCATTCAACAAAAAACCGAATATTTCTGTAGAAAGTGCAAAGCAAAATTGACAAGAGATCAAAATGCCCCAGAATGATTGGTTTGTTTACATTGTCAGATGTGCCGACAACAGCCTCTATACCGGTGTTACAACGAATATAGAACGGCGGGTTTTCGAGCATAACTCACAAACAAAAAGAGGCGCTAAATATACGCGATCAAGACAACCCGTCTCGGTGGTCTATTGGGAACAAGCGGCCAACCGATCGATCGCCAGTCAGCGGGAATTTGCCATCAAAAAAATGGACCGCCCCCACAAGAATATTCTCATAAAGAACCTGAAAAAATCCTTACCTGACGTAGCTTAACAACCATACACTTGAGAATGGACTAAAGGATCGTCAGCAGTCATTGTGCCGTAATTAGTCTTCTTCCACACGGCCACACAGCCCACTAGCGACCGCAGGACACCCTCTTATCGGCAAGGGGCTGATCTGATGGAGCCCTTTCTCGCTTAAGTGGACGAACATGGATAGGGTCGCTATGATAGTGGTTCACAATTGGGTCGAATTACTTTGTTAGACGAACAAAAATCAGCACTGGTTGATGATAAGAAAGTCCGCCTGGATTATTATCACAACCCTACACAATTCCGTTTCGATGGATGGCATCGACTCAGTGAGTATTCAGAAAGACTGCACCGTCGACAAAATCGCGGGCAGGATATTTCTGATGTTAGGGAAAAAACTCAATATCTGCTTGGGATCTTGCTCACCGTCGAAGAATACACCGCCTATCCTTCGAAATCGGTGATGCTGATGCTTGCTCAATTCTTCGAAAGCGGTAACTACCGGGCATTAAAAAACAGCGTCTCCAATATCGTCTGGGATCTTTCGAGCGGAAATTATCGCAATTTTGGGTTAAAGGAAATTAATCCGCTTGAGCCACGCTTAGATAACAAAAACGAAAACACAGAAGACAAGCGCCAACATCGTACTGAGAAAAAACCCTACTTCGAAGTGCTTTTCGTTGACAAAAATTCCTTTTATGAAACAGAGGAGATAAAGAAAGGGTTTGAATCTATTGCGAGACCTGAGGATGCATTTTCTTACAACGTCGTCGCCGTATCCAGCTTTGAAGATGCACTCATCGCGGTCCTGCTTAATTATGATATTCAAGCTTGTGTTATCCGTTATGAATTCCCTCTCAGGTCGAAAAACCATCTTGATATTCTTGATCGATATACCCAAGCAATCAACGACGTAGACTATGACGACATGACGGACACAGGACACGGTCCTTTACTGGGAGCATTGCTCGCTCATCTGAGGCCTGAACTGGACCTCTATCTTGTGACCGATGAGTCCGTTGAAGCAATCGCGGGCTCTACCACCAAGATATTTAGTCGTATTTTTTACCATCACAATGACTTTCTTGAACTCCACCTAAACTTACTAAGGGGAATTCAAAACCGATACGAAACCCCCTTTTTCAACGCACTTCGTAATTATAGCCAAAACCCCACCGGGGTTTTTCACGCTATGCCTATATCCAGAGGGAAATCGGTCATCAAGTCTAACTGGATAAAAGACATGGTGGATTTTTATGGCATCAATATCTTCCTCGCCGAGACATCAGCCACTTCTGGGGGGTTAGACTCTCTATTACAACCCCACGGCCCCATTAAACGAGCGCAGAAGTATGCGGCACGCGCATTCGGCGCAAGAAGAACCTATTTCGTCACCAACGGGACATCCACTGCAAACAAAATTGTGGTCCAAGCCCTCATCAAGCCAAGGGATATCGTACTGGTAGATCGTGACTGTCACAAATCCCATCATTATGGGCTTGTCCTTTCTGGCGCACATGTCTCCTACCTCGATTCATACCCACTGCATCCCTACTCCATGTACGGAGCAGTTAGTCTTAAATCAATAAAACAAACTCTCCTAAACTACGAAAAAGAAGGGCGTCTCGACCAGGTCAAAATGCTCCTACTTACAAACTGCACTTTTGATGGCGTCGTTTATAACGTACAAAAAGTGATGGAAGAGTGTCTAGCCATTAAGCCTGATCTGGTTTTTCTCTGGGATGAAGCATGGTTCGCTTTTGCGGGATTTACGCCAACCTACCGACAAAGAACCGCAATGGCGTCAGCCCGAGTATTGTCTCGAAAATATCGCAGCAAAGAGTATCGTGAAGCCTATCAAGCTCAGCAGAAAATTTTAGGGGAGAGTCCCTCGATAGAACTGCGACTAAACACGAACCTATTGCCAGACCCCGACACAGTCAAAATACGGGTTTATGCCACTCAGTCCACCCACAAATCCCTGACCTCATTGCGTCAGGGATCAATGATTCATGTATACGATCAATTATTCAAACAAAGAGTGGCGGAACCCTTTGACGAAGCGTTCATGACTCACACGTCAACGTCACCGAACTATCAAATTCTGGCCTCTTTGGACCTTGGTAGGAGACAGGCGGAATTAGAGGGCTATGCAATGGTACAAAAACAACTGGAGCTTGCGATGTCAATTCGCGAACAGGTGGCCACAAACCCCAAACTCAGCCGGTACTTTCGGTTTTTGTTGGCGAAAGACATGATCCCAATAGAGTATCGTGAGTCTGGAATAGATTCTTACTTCGACACAGATACCAAATGGAGGTGGCTTGGGAATCCGATGACTTTGTTATTGACCCGACGCGTTTGACTCTCTATCTTGGTAAAACCGGAATTGACGGCGATACCTTCAAAAACGAATACCTGATGGATAAATACGGCATTCAAATAAATAAGACATCCCGTAACACAGTTTTATTCATGACGAATATCGGCACCACACGAAGCTCTGTCGCTTTTTTGCTTGAAGTATTAACAAAAATTGCCGATGAATTAGATCAAGAGCAAGAAGAATACAGCAACGCGGAGCGACACCTGCACCGAAAACGAATCAAGTCACTAACAGAAGATTTACCACCACTACCCGACTTCAGTCATTTTCATCATGCGTTTCGCCCCTTCACCGACTCTCAAGCACGGGATGGAGACATCCGTAAAGCCTACTATCTGGCCTACGACGAAATCAATTATCGTTATGTACCCATCGGCAATGGCGAATTGGAGCAACAAATTGAAGACGGTTTGGAACTCGTTTCAGCGGGCTTTGTTATACCCTACCCACCAGGCTTCCCCATACTGGTGCCTGGGCAAGTTATCAGCAGTAGTATCATCACCTTCATTCGAAAGCTGGATGTTAAAGAGATACATGGTTATCAGCCAGAATTAGGTCTGACTGTTTTTACCGAACATGCACTGCAAACAGCAATCGAGTCATAATCTCACACTGATCCATGCCATACTCTTCACATAAAAACCGCTCCCCATTCCAGATTTTTCGGTCCCTATACTCGCGAATGAAAAGCGGATTTCGTTCATCGCCCACTCAAAATCCACAAGCCGAACAAGTCCCCTCAAAAACCATAAAACCTGCCCAAGAAGAAAATGAAACTGGGTTGGTTAAAACAGAACGAATAGATGCCGAGCCAATGAAAGTAGAACCAATCAAAAACCAGCTCGACAAAAAACCAGATGAGTCATCCATAGAACAAGTTCCTCTTTCAACGCTGGAAAACAAGAGTCCACCCATGAAGACGCTAAAGAGCATCTCCGATATTCGACGCTACTTTCATCGCAACGAAACCCCCATCTACTTTATCAGCGCGACCAATTTCAACTTATTGGGCATCAGTGAATGGGTTCGTAATTTTAGGTATATCAATTATGTCAATTGTTTTGATAGCCGACATCCCATGGTGCGAATTCCCGGCGAACAACCACATCGGGAATTCGCTGGAATCGAAGACATCAACAACTACATGCTGCAACACAAAGAAGTCGTTGATTACGTCAATTATCGTGGCCCCGGTGGAAAAGCAGTCTTTCTCATGTTCAATGAAGAGACCGAGAAGTTATGCAAAGACATCGGCTTAGACGTTTGGTTTCCAAGCGCTGCTTTGCGCCAAAAAATGGACAACAAGATAGAAACAGTTCGAATTGGCAATCGAGCGGGCGTTCCAAGTGTTCCAAATGTACTGAGCAAAGTTGACGATTATGATCATTTTCTTGATCTTACTAAAGACATCGGGCCTGATCTGGTGGTACAAACAGCCTTTGGAGACTCTGGGAAGACAACCTACTTCATCGCAAATGAGGAGGATTGGAGCAAACACGCTGCTGAGATTCTGGGTGAAGAGGAAGTAAAGATCATGAAACGGATCAATTGCCGCGGATCGGCCATCGAAGCTTGTGCTACCAAACATGGCACCATCGTCGGCCCTCTCATGACTGAGCTTGTTGGATTTGAAGAACTCACACCTTATAAAGGCGGTTGGTGTGGTAATGAGATCTTTGCAGACTCCTTTACTCCTGAAATTCGGGAAAAAGCAAAAAAGTACACTCGGGATTTCGGCGAGTCATTAAGAGAAGAAGGATATCGTGGTTACTTCGAGTTGGACTTCCTAATTGATCTCGACAATAACGAACTTTATCTTGGTGAACTTAACCCTAGAGTCACTGGCGCGAGCTCAATGACCAACCACGCAGCTTTTGCCCACGCTGATGCGCCACTGTTCCTGTTCCATCTTTTGGAGTTTTCAGACGTTCCCTTCGAAATTAACATTGAAGAATTAAACGAACGATGGGCAGATCCCGACAATGTGGATAGCTGGAGTCAACTTGTCATTAAGCATGTCGACCAGAATATTGATTACATTACTGAAGCGCCTGAATCTGGTATCTGGAAATTACAGAAGAATAATGCGGTGGAATACGTCCGCTTTGACTATCACCGACGTGCGGTGGAAGATGAAGAACATGGGTTTTACCTGAGAATTAGTGGTAAAGGTGATTATCGTTACAAAGGCGCAGATCTCGGCATCCTGATTACTAGAGGAAGGCTCATGACCGATGACTTTGAGCTTAATGATAGGGCAAGAGCCTGGATTGATGGAATCGTAGGACAGTACAAGGGCGTTTCACTTGAGGAAGCGGATAACCCAGCCACACCACCTGTGTCTCTCAAGGACGATGCGTTTAAAATACTTTAGCAGCAGATACCAGCCTCGTAACGGTCTCACTCATAAAGTCAGAACTTGATGTATTCGTGTTTCATTTTCCAGGGACCCGTTAACCCATGACACCTGCTGGAAAAGAAAGCACTAAATACTTTCGTGCCATTTACGAACTTTCTCCGGGTGATAAATGGGAGCACCTGTTTAACGAGTTTTGGCCAGATTATAAGAAATGGTTCCTAAGAGAAGGGGACGAAGCAAGGCCAAGCTACATGCAAGGACTCAAAGCACTACGAAAGCATATGCCTGAATTGGTGCCGACCTATGAACGGCTGACGACACTGGCTGGGGGCGGAGATACAGCGTCCCGTTTTTTGTCACTCTACTGTCCACCTCCTTATCTTTCTGGTTGCACTCAGGCGGTTTGGACTGGAGGCCAACCCGCCCTTGTTCGTAACTATGACTACAGTGCCAGTCGACTGGAAGGCGTGGTATTAAAATCACGATGGAACGAAAAAACGGTGATTGCGATGATCGATGGAATATGGGGGGCGCTAGATGGCATTAATGACTCTGGGCTGTCAGTTTCATTAGCCTTTGGTGGTCGAGTCTCCGTGGGTATTGGGTTTGGGATACCCATTATTCTGAGATACATTCTCGAGTTTTGTGACGACACCGAATCAGCGATCACCGTGTTGTGTAATACTCCCAGCCATATGTCGTATAACGTCACTGTTTTGGATCAGCATCAGCGATTCGCCACTGTATACATCACTCCAGACCGACCTCCTGTGGTACGACAAGTCCCAGTAGCAACCAATCATCAAGGGAAAATAGAATGGCCACGTCATGCATGGGCGACCGCGACGTTAGAAAGGGAAACCGCCGCCTATTCGATGTTAGCCAACACGGACGAAACATTAGAAGGTTTAATCACAGGTTTTCAATGTCCACCTATCTACAACACCGCGCATCACCGAGGGTTTGGAACACTCTATACGGCGGTCTATCGACCATTATCTCGATCAGTGGAATATCTTTGGCCTAAGGCACGCTGGGGGTTTGATATGGATTATTTCCAAGAACAACAACGTTGGGTCAATTTCTGAATTTAGACTGGACCATCACTCGCCGCCCAAATCCCATCGAGACGGTTGAGTGATGATATGCAACAAACATTATTCGTCATTGGATTCCCTAACAGCTTAGCTAATAAAGTGATGGTGGAAATTGGGGCTCCAGTTCTTCCGCTGCTGTCCCCAAAACCTCCAGATCGTTTCTTGTCCACCAGCACCAAAAACCCTGTTGCCGTAGCCATTCGCATAAACGGTCCAAGCTTTGCCATTCCCGGCCAGCGCCTCGTGCATTGAACACTCGATACAGGTGACTATCGAGGTAAACTGCCACAGCCCAAGACATCGGATGTCGATCCTGATCCCCGTAGCCACCACTTTGATGGACTCGGTTGATCCGATAAATGACCGCATGACTTCCCAAACGACCAGCGAGTCTTAGGGGGGCTAAATCTGCTTGGGTGATAGAACCGACAATACCAAGCATCACGTCTTGGTCCATACTGTTGCCTATTGTAATAAGTTCGCATACATTATGGTCCATAATGTATTTTCAGACAATGATTTAAACTGGTCAGCCATGCCGGCCGATAAGAGAGAAAAAATGGGTAACTGGGCAACAAAAACCGCTGTCGAACAACTCGCGGCCCTGAAGACTAGGGAAGTTTCCGCTGTCGAATTATTAGAGCTGACCATTGCTAGAAGCCAAAAAATCGCAAAACGGATTAACCCATTTGCACTGGAACTCTATGACCGAGCAAGAGAAGCTGCCGTTGAGGCCGATATCCAATTAGGCAAAAGTCAAGGAGGTACATTGTGCGGACTGCCGATAACCGTTAAGGACTCCCAATGGCTTGCTGGCGTTCCATGCGCAAACGGATCGCCTACCCTAGCAAACTTTATTCCAACCGAAACCTGTACGTCAATTCGACAATTGGAAGCCGCCGGAGCGGTGATTTTCGCTAAAACAACCTGTCCGGAATTTTGCCTCAGTGGAACCACGTATTCTCCCTTGTATGGTCACACACTCAACCCTTGGAACACCAATAAAACACCCGGAGGCTCATCCGGTGGAGCTGCCGCCGCGATTGCCGCTGGAGCGGGCAGTCTATCTTTTGGCAGCGATGGCGGCGGTTCTATCCGAATTCCCTCTGCGTTTTGCGGCATCGTTGGATTCAAACCTAGTTATGGAACGGTTATTCGACAACCCGGTTTCGGCACTTGGGATTCTCTGGTGGCATACGGCCCCATGTGCCGGTCTGTTGCGGATGCGCGCCTCATGTTTTCTGTGGTCGTCAATCCAGACCTTGAACTACATCAACCCGCTGCTACTTCGTTTGAAAACATGAAGTTCGTGGTCTCCGAAGACTTGGGCTTTGCGCCAGTAAATCAAGACATTCGCTCGGTGTTTAAAACCGTTATAAACAGAATAATCACCGCAGGGGCGAAAACGGTTGAGGACAATCCAGCTCTTTCCTCTTCCGTCGTGACATGGGCAACCATTGCCACTAACGACATGTGGCAATATAAAGGCAACACTCAAAGCGAAAAGTTTTCTGACCCAGGCAATATCAGCACCTATGCCCAAGAATTTATTAAATTTGGTAGCACGTTTTCAGTGAAAGATATCAAGGATGCCGAGACACACGCTGACACCATCCACGAGTGCTACTTGAAAATGTTCAAGCGACACCAAACAAACATTCTGATCACGCCAACTCTGGGTTGCGAAGCATTTAGTAAATCACAGAAATTCCCCTACAAAATTGACAATAACCGCATCACCTACCCTTGGCTCGACTGGGCGGGGTTTCTCTACGATGCCAATTTAACGGGGATGCCGAGCTGCAGTATTCCAATGGGACTTGGAAAGGAGGGTTTACCGATCTCTCTCCAGATTATCGGCGCTCCCGGCCATGACCTGGAAGTACTCGATGTTGCGGAACAGATTGAAAAATTGATTGGGTGGGGAAATCAAATTGCCCCAGATTTTAATCATGACGAAATCTAGCGACCGCCAATCGATACCGAAATTCTGTCCGTCCGATCGCCTAACGCGACGAACATCAACCTGCTAGCGCCACAGTGATGTCCTTTGCCTTTTCCCGTCTGTATTGGCGTTCAAAATACGTACTATCACCCCGATTGGACCTTTAAGAAACCTCATCGCGAGTCTTACTCTCCCCGTGCAAGAGCTCGGGATCGAGTTTCTTCAAAGTTATCTGGGACAGCGTGTTTTTTCCACCTTGGACCTGCTTTTTTAACGTGGCTATGTACGCCGTACTCTAGGAGCGGCGACAGCCATGTCGAAACTTTGACCAGAGACTCCACTTCCAGGCCGGTGACATACCCCATACAATCAAGAAGATGAACAACGTCTTCAGTGGAGACATTACCCGTTGCACCCGGCGCATAGGGACACCCGCCAATACCGCCGAGTGACGTATCGAATGACCGGACACCTGCGTCAATAGCAGCCAATACATTGGTTAAACCCATTCCCCGGGTATTGTGAAAATGGGCGGTAAAACAGGTCTTGGTTTCTTCTCTCATACATTGGGTGAATAATGCTGAAACCTGAGTCGGAAAAGCCATCCCAGTGGTGTCGCACAACGACACCCCGGCTACATCAAGATCAGCAAATCGGCGAACCCAGGACACTATTTCGCCCGCTTCAATGTCACCTTCCATAGGGCATCCAAAAGCACAAGACAGCGACACATTGACCGGAATATTCGCTTTCGCCGCTAATAAGCAGATTAATGTGATCTGCTTGAAAGACTGCTCTCGGGTCATGTGCAAATTACTCAAATTATGAGTTTCGCTTGCCGACATCACTAGGTTAAATTCATCCACCCCCGCCTCGATGGCTCGCTCGGCGCCCCGCAAATTGGGTATCAATTGTAGAAGTTCAGACTTGAGCTGACAGTTACCCGTTTATCAGTAGCTGTCTGTCAGATAGAGTTTAGTTTACAAACTTTTCTTTCCAGATCGCTTTACCGTCGATGAGTGTTTCCATCGGCG
>WLWV01000119.1 GCA_012103395.1 Gammaproteobacteria bacterium | reverse complement strand
CTCAACATTCAATACTAAAGCCTGAAAAACCGGCTTTGGCTTCGCTCTCTACGTTCACTCCGCCAAAGCCAATAGCGAAGCTGCAATAGAAAGCTAAATTACAGACCTCAGATTACACTACCCTCAATTTTGCATTGTGTCACTGAAGCGTGCTTATCTGCGTTCAATGCTCAAATTGGCGAGTTTCGTCTTGTTCACTCGCCACTTGTCTCGGTCTGCAACTCGTGCAACTTCCATTCTCATCCCAATCAACAGTTGTACTTGGCCAGCCATACAATTGACCTTTAAGTAGCCCAAGGCCTTCGATCCAATTGACAAATTCATGGAATTTATCGGAGTTTGCATTGCTCTTATGCCCTTGGGTGTGGTGTACGATCACCTTCAAGTGCTTCGGTAGTTCAATTGCATTTATCCCGAAATAGTAAAAGTGATCCGAAACAAGGACGCTTTTTCCGTTCAAGTCGGTGGCACAGTTCCCAGCGTCATGTACGCCTTTTCGTTGAGTAGGCCTACCTTTAACGTCAGTCGCATAGTCGTAGATACAGTCTCCTAAGCGATCTATCACAAATGGCGAATCAACGTTAGGAACCTTCTTCGGCCAATCGTGCTCAGCGCGTGCGTCATACTGTTCAAGCGTTACTGTTTCCGTCACTTTCATTGCGTAAATCACTTTCTCCTTGAGCCCAGAACTAGAGGAGCCAGCTCCAACCACCCAATCTCCCTTTATGGCCACCCTTCTAATTTTGGGTTTGCATATCGCTAATGTGCATAAACCCCAAAACGGATTCGGTGCAGCACCATCATCGAGAGGTATTGTGTAGGTGAATAATCTATTTTTAGTCAAAGTTGCCTGCGCCAATATCGGGTAGTTGAAAGTGATTGAGTGGGTGTCCTAATTTTCATCCCCGCGGTGAGCAACCCCTGCAGCGGATAAAAAGGAGCCCGAGAAATATAGGCGCTTGCAGGGTGTTCCAGTTTCTTCCTTATCAATAATATGAGGGCCTGTTAAAGGATTGAAATCGATTCGGCTTTGGTGAAGTCGCCGACGAAATCGTTCAGCTCGCATTGGTCGATGCCCTGCATGAGATACACAGGCAGTGGTTGGAAATCTGAACCTTCAGGGCTCCTTGCGTCAAATATCTGTTTTTCGATATACCTATCAAAATGGGAAGCGGTGGGCATAAATCGTAAAGTCATTCCTCGCCGCGGATTGGGTGATGTGTTTGGTTCAGATCCATGAACAAGATAGACATCGTGTAATGACATCTGCCCAGCTTTCATTTCAAGATAGTCAATTTTGGTGTTATCGACTTCATCTGCTACCAATTCAAGGTCTAGCGCAAGACCGTCGGCGGTGTTGAGTTCATGGTGTCGGACTCGTTGGTCTTGATGCGAGCCCCGAACCACTTGGAGGCAGCCGTTTTCAATAGTGGCATCATCAATTGCAATCCAGACTGTGCAAGTTGCGAGAGGGCGCATGGCCCAGTACTTCCCATCCTGATGCCAAGGGGTTTTCGAACCAACATAAGGTGGTTTGGCAAAAAAGCTGGAATTCCATAGGGCAATATCTTCCCCAAGTATCTGGCTGATCATCCTCAGGATACGAGGGTTTCGTCCAATATCAACGAATTCTGGCAGCCAAGGCAAAATGGCCGGACAGTAGTCGGCGAATTCTGGATGCTGCTTTACAAAGAGAGAGTGCTTTTCTTTAATATCTTGCAAGGTGTGATCATCCAATGAATAGTCGGGTATGACATATCCATTTTCGTGATAATGATCAATTTCAGTTTGGCTTAGCATGAGACTCACTCGGATAGCAAACGAACTGGTTAATCGTGACAGAGGTACTGAAATATAACACTTTGACTCTGCTGGTCACTTCATTGCTTCTTCCAGATACGTCGAGTTTGCGAAAACAAGGGCAAAATTCTGTTTGAATAATACTTTCCAATGACCAAGGTGTGATTACTATGACAGAACAAACTCCGAGTAAAAAACTGACTCGAACACTGGGTGCGATGGTTTCTGCCCTACTGTTATCTTCGCCGGTGTTGGGTGATGGTTCATTTTCGACTTATGTCAATGAAAATGGCGATATCAGTCTTCCCCAGGATTTTCGATTAACCATGTCACATTTGGGTTCTTGGTTCGTACCGGAAGGGGGAGCAAGTGGGTTTCATGATGTTTATACGGATCGTGCAAGCGTTGAAGCTTTTCGTCAAACAGGGAAATTTCCTGACGGTGCCGCCTTGGTCAAAGAGCTGAGAGCGCATAGCACTGGTGAGTACACCACGGGTAAGAATGTCAGCTATGCCAATGAGGGGTTGAAACAATGGTTCGTCATGATTAAGGATAGTGAAGGGCGGTTTTCAGATAATCCGATTTGGGGAGAAGGCTGGGGTTGGGCGCTGTTCAAGCCAGACAATCCATCTTTGAATGTCTCCACAGATTACAAAGCGGACTGTGTAGGATGCCATCTTCCGGTGAAGTCTAAAGATCTGATCTATACAGAAGCGTACCCAACTCTATTGTCCCCCTCTAAGGGCGAGTAGTCCGATACAGTCGTTGAGGTCAGTTGTTCCGGGGCAGGGAAGCCCTGATGTCTCGAACATCGCCGAATGGGGCGCGGTTACAAAGTGACTCACACTTCTACAGCTCATACTGCAAATTAGTGCACAGGTTTTTTTGCGATTGGATAAAGAATAGCGTCTATCTTTTTGTGGGCCGAAAACGATTTCATTAAGTATTAGATGAACTCCGATATCATCCAATTCACTTCAAATCGGTTGGTCAAAACCGTAGAGCTCAACCGGGTTTTCGACAAACATTTTCTTTATCAATTGATCGTTATGCATCCAGCCGCAAACTGAATCTAGGAGCTTGCTATCGTCTGGGCTTTGCTCTGGAGGTAAGCTGACATGGGGCCAGTTCGAGCCCCATAACATTCTCTCAGGCGCATGCAGAGCAAGGGCTTTAGATAACACTGCCACGTCTTCGTAATTGGGTGCACCGGATTTGGATGTCTCATAACACCCCGCCAATTTGGTATAACAGTTTCCTCGGTCAAGCAGTTTGAGAAATGCGGTAAAAGTAGGATCATTGACGCTCACAGGTTCTAAGTACTTTCCAGCGTGGTCGATGACATAATTACCTATCAGTTTCTCTAACATCGGTACATACGACAGCATCTCTCTGCCATCAAATTGGACGATGCAGCTCCAGTTTAATGGCGCGACCATTTGATTGACAGCAAGCAGCTCTTCCATTCCAACGGCACCACCGAGTAATTGCATAATGCGAACACCTCGCACACCTTGATCATGAAGCTCCTGTAATGTCTTTTCACTTCCAACGGCACCACCGAGTAATTGCATAATGCGAACACCTCGCACACCTTGATCATGAAGCTCCTGTAATGTCTTTTCACTGCATCCCGGCTTGATAGCGACAATGGTTCGAGCGTTATTCCCCATTTGTTCTTGGACATCCAGCAAACATCGGTTGTCTGTTTGGTAGGCATTTGGTTGAACTAATACTGCTCTGTCTATCCCCAACCACTGTTGGAGCCTTTGATACATCGCATAATTCGCGAAATCAGCTGGCAATGGTAGACCATTTCCTTGGGAAGGGTAGTCCTGTGAGTAAACATGCACATGGGAGTCGATACTGCCCACAGGTAGTATCGTACTAGGCGGGCTGCCTTCTAACTTGCGGCTCATCATTAATGGTTAAATCGTGGTGTTGTGCTTCAAATTAGAACTTGGTCCCAAGTCATACTTTTCTCGAAAATGGGCTGAGCCCTATTTCTTGCTTGGCCCAGACCCAGACCCAGACCCAGACCCAGGCCCAGGACTAGGACTAGTTCTCTTGCACGATGACAGTTAAACCTGTTGTTTAAGTGTAAGTGCCTCGGATTGGCAAGTTTCTTTCCTGGGTTCCGATAATGCCATCTAGAACTACCGCTAAATCCGGGCGCACACTAGGAGAATTTGAGATCGCAATGACTTGTGTTTGCCCTTGTGGATTGATCAAAAATAAACCTGGCTCTGAGTACGGACCTTCTAACTCACTATCAGGCGTATGTGGCGTTAGGTAGAGGGAGAGTCGACGACACTCATCGATAGACATGCTGTGCGCCACAGGCAGAGTCCAGCTGTTCTCGTCGACGGTACGACTCGCTATTCGTTCTGGGTCCATGGAGGCGACAAGGATTTCAACGTTGCGTTGTGCAAAATCAGGCGCTAACTGGTGCAAGCTCTGCATATAGTGTTTACAACGTGGGCAGTGATCACCTCGGTAAACGATTAACATTTGCCAGTTTCCCTGTTTGTCGGATAACTGCGTGGTACCGCCAGCCAGTAAGTTAAAAGTAATTTCTGGAAAAGGATCAGTGGGTTTAATGACGTTCATGGGCAAGTTTAATAATTGGGAATGTGTATTTTAATGTTTAAGAATATCGAGTATTTTCACATAGCGTTAAATGCTATCTCGATACGGACGGTGGTTACCAACAAGATTGATTAACACGCTGTGTGGTTTGCTCTCGGTTTGGAATTGAGCTCACAGCACCCCTGCTTTGTGTCGATATTGCTGCGGCTATGTTGGCATACTTCGCGGCTTGTACCGGGTCACTTCCCCCAGCGAGTTCTGCTAAAAAAGCACCCGCGAAAGTATCACCCGCGCCGGTCGCGTCGATACTCTTCACTTTTTCCCCCTCAAGGCTTACCACCTCGTCTCTTGTCGCAACGATCGAACCTTTATCGCCTAATTTCAGAACCACAACTTCAGGTTTCATCTTAAGGTAAAAATCCAAAATTTCCATCGGGTCATCGAGTTGTGTCAGTATCGTGGCGTCATCGTAACTGGGTAACAGAATTTGGCATTGTGCCATGGCGGCGTGCACCACTTCTCGTGCGCGTTCCTTACTCCAGAGGTTCAACCTCAAATTGGTATCGTAGGCCACTTTGGTATTATTCTTATTTGCGGTTCGTATTGCCTCCGCAACCGTGTCTGATGCTGAATCGCTGATTGCTTGGCTTATCGCAGAAACATGTAATATTTGAGCATTAGAAATGTATTCGTTGTTGAGGTCTGTGGGCACCATCTTAGAAGCGGCCGAGTGTTTCCTGTAGTAGGTGAAGTGATGACCTGATTCGTTGTGAGTGACCAAATACAATCCCGTGGGTGCAGTTGGGTCTAGTTTCACTTGTGAAGTGTCAATACCTTCGCGGTCCCATAAGTCCAGAAAATCTTTACCAAATGGGTCATCGCCAATCGCCGTGAGGTACCCCACATTGGCGCCTTGACGGGCTGCAGAGATTGCACAATTGGAAGTATCCCCACCAAAACCTTGCATAAACGTCCCATCTTCTTGCTGATTCAGCTCAAGCATAGGTTCCCCAAGACAGACTATATCCAGTTGTCTAGTGCTTCCCGTCATCGTAGAGGCCTTTAGTAAAGTGTTACGGAAGAGTTAAGAGTTAGTCGACAATCAACCGACATACTGCTCGCTTATGAGAACAGTAGACCACCATTGATATCTAAGCAAGCCCCTGTGATAAAACTTGAGCTCTCCATGGTCAGAAAGTAAGCCGCTTCGGCGACCTCTTCGCTCCGCCCTTCTCGTTTAAGCGGTGTTGCTGACGCCACTGCTGCACGTACTTCGGATTTGGTGAACGTGTTGTGAAAGTCGGTATCTATCATACCAGGGCAAAGCGTGTTTACACGAATATCTGGCCCTACTTCCTTTGCAAGCCCTCGAGTCATGGACATGATCGCCCCTTTAGAGGATGCATATGCAACGGCACCTGCACCACCACCATCTCTACCAGCTTGGGATGCAATTGACAGGATCGCACTGCCTGCTGACAAATAAGGGATGGACTCTCGGGTCAGCAAAAAGAAGGAAGTGGCATTGAGGTTAAACACTTTTTGCCAGTGATCTAAGCTCATGTCACGGATTTTTTTCCTTTCGATTAAGCCACCTGTGACACTTACCACTGCGTGAATATCCGAGCCGAAGTTTTCCACTGTTTGGGTCACGAGTGCAGAAACATCGGCTTCGCTAGTCATATCGCCTTGTAAGCAAAAAGCGTTCCCTCCAGCGGATTTAATCTCCTCAACTACGCTGATGGCACCTTCGCTACTTGAATGGTAATTGACTGCAACGTTAGCTCCGCAACGCCCAAACTTCAACGCGCATGCGCGTCCGATATCACGTCCTCCACCAGTAATTATGATCGTCTTTGTTGATTCTTGGCTCGTTTGTTCCAATTTGATTCCTCGTTTACTAAAATTAAATACTAGTATGCTAGTATACTCAGACTTCTTGAACGTGCAATGATACTTTTCACGCCAAGGAGAAATAACCGATGAGGAATACCTCACTATAAATACAACCTTGATCAGGAGTGAATATGAGAATAGACAAAACGCTAAGCGAGCGAGTAGTTCGTTTTAAGACCAGTGCGGCGCTGGCCGCTTTGCTGGCTGTATCCGTACCATTAACTGCAAATGCTGCTGACCTACGTGGTTGGAATATTCATGTTGTGGATTATCCCGTGTCCCACGGTATGGAGCAGTTCGCCGCAGAGGTTGCTGATAAAACCGAAGGGCGTATCACCAGTAAGATATTCCATGGTGGTGTATTGGGTTCTCAGCCTGATGCTATCGAGCAACTTCGATTGGGTGCGCTTGATTTTGGCGTGTTCAGTCTTGGCCCGATGGGGCAAGCCGTACCAGAAACGAACGTTGTTTCTCTGCCCTTTATCTTCAAAGGCATTGACCAGATGTATACGCTGATGGACGGAGAAGCAGGCGCTGCAATTGGAGCTGGATTAGAGAAAAAAGGAATTGTTGCACTAGGTTGGTACGATGCGGGTGCTCGTTCTTTTTATAACTCCCAAAAACCCATAAATACACCAGCAGACGTAACTGGACTGAAAGTTCGAGTGATGAATAATGATCTCTTTGTGGGCATGGTTGAATCATTAGGTGGTAATGCAACACCAATGGCATTCGCAGAGGTTTTTCAGTCAATAAAAACCGGTGTGGTAGACGGTGCTGAAAACAATCCACCTTCTTATGAATCAACAAACCATTATGAAGTGGCTAAGTATTATTCAATTTCTGAGCACTTAATTATCCCTGAGTGCCTATGTATGAGCAAGAAAACCTGGGATGGCTTGTCTGAAGCGGACCAAAAAATTGTTGCCGAAGCAGGAAGAGCGAGTGCCGAAACCCAACGTACTTTGTGGAAAGCACGTGAGACCGCTAGTATGGATAAGGTCATAGCCGGTGGAACCGTGGTAAATCAGATCGCTGATAAAGGTCCGTTCCAAGATGCTATGGCGGCGGTTTATGACCGATTTCTTTCTGATAATCCTGATTTAACTGATTTGGTTAATATGATTAGAAACGCTGAATAGTCGAGACTAAACACCGAGCCTGATATAACTTGATTCAGGTTCGGTGTTATTGTCACCAAGGGCTTCCTCCTATCGGATAATCGATTCGCTGAGCATATTTCGTGAATAAAAATAGATTACATCGCGCAAACCATTTTCTTCGAAGTATTCGAAATTCCTGTACCTTTGTAGCGAGCTGTTCCCTTGTCGTTTTAATCACTATTTTTGCGTGGCTGGTGTTCGGCAGATATGTCTTGAACGATACGCCCACATGGGTCGAGCAGCTAGCGCTGGTGTTAATTTGCTACATTACGTTTTTGGGTGCAGCGTCAGGCGTCTATGACAGAACCCACCTTGGGGTCGACTTTCTACGGGAAATGTTACCCAATCCCCTACGTCATATCC
The DNA here is from genome assembly GCA_012103395.1 of Gammaproteobacteria bacterium. Taxonomy (GTDB): domain Bacteria; phylum Pseudomonadota; class Gammaproteobacteria; order Arenicellales; family Poriferihabitantaceae; genus WLWV01. The sequence goes on along the minus strand of WLWV01000119.1, from coordinate 2,692 downwards.
TGCGATTACTGGCCGATCTTATGGTCTGTATTTTTGGCATCTACATGGCGGTCTCTGCCGCAGAGTTAGTGTCTTTTGGATGGGACACCAAATTGCCAATGTTAGGCGTGCCCGAAGGTGTTAGAACATTTCCGATGGCTGTTTGTGGCGCATTGATTAGCCTATTTGCTGGCTTCCATTTTTTTTCAACACTAGCGGCAGGGCCTACGGAACGACCCACCGAACCTAAAGGCTTATAAAATCACATGGGATTATTAATACTTCTAGGACTGTTTTTATTTTGCATCCTTATCGGCATTCCGGTGGCGTTTGCCATGGCTATTTCAGCGTTAGCCACTTTCTTCTATGAGGGGTTTCCTCTTCTTATCACTTTTCAGCGGATCTCATCAGGCATTACCATACTCTCGCTATTGGCGATCCCGTTTTTTATATTCGCTGGGGAGCTAATGTTACACGGCGGTATCGCGACGCGCTTAGTTCGTTTCGCATCCACGCTAGTTGGTCACCTCAAAGGTGGTTTAGCATCAGTCAATATCTTTTCGAGTATGCTTTTTGGAGGTATTTCCGGTTCAGCGGTAGCGGACATATCGGCACTGGGATCAATACTTATTCCAGTGATGAAAGAAAAAGGATATCGTGGTGAATACGCGGTAAATGTGACCGTAACATCATCCATAGCGGGTGTTGTCATCCCACCGAGCCATAACATGATTATTTATAGTGTCGCTGCGGGTGGCGGAATTTCTATATCGAAGCTATTCCTCGGTGGTGTAGTGCCGGGCATATTAATGTGCGTTTGTTTAGCCATTGCCGCTTACGTGATCGCACTCAAACATAAGTACCCGTCCGAGCCTTTTCCGGGTGTTTCGGCGGTGCTTCTATCTGGTGCCGCAGCGTTGCCGGGCTTGGTAACAGCGATAATTATCGTCGGTGGTGTACTTTCTGGTGTATTTACTGTCACAGAGTCGGGTGCTTTTGGCGCAATCTATGCGCTCGTGTTGACTGGACTGGTTTATCGGTCCTTAAGTTGGGAAAAGTTTTTGACCGCCGTTACCAACTCAGTGCGGACCACTGCAATGGTCATGATACTCATCGGTAGTGCGGGTGCGTTTGGGTATCTATTGGCTCTATATCAAGTGCCCACGCTATTAAGTGAGTTCCTCTTAAGTATTTCTGATAACCCCTATGCCATCATCTTAATGATTAACGTGATGTTGCTGTTATTGGGAATGATTATGGACATGGCGGCACTCATCTTGATATGTACGCCAATTTTTCTGCCCATTGCCGCAGCCACAGGGATGGATCCGATTCAATTTGGGATCATGATGCTGATGAATCTCGGGCTCGGTCTTTGCACTCCTCCAGTTGGAGTCTGTCTATTTGTGGGTTGTGCTGTTGGAAAGGTGCCTATTGAAAAAGCCATAAGAGGTATCTGGCCGTTTTATCTCGCGATGCTTTTTGCGTTGTTGCTGGTTATTTTCTTCCCGGTTATCTCTATGGGTCTACCCAATCTGATTGGCAATGGCTAACTGAGGGATCGATCGCACCTAGCGCAATAGGCTGTTATTACTCTTCAAAGAAATCACTAAATTTCTTCTGATTGGCCTCGATTGTTTCGTCCAATCTAGAAAGGTGTTTTTTTGTCGCTTCCACTAATCCGGATTCGTTGTTTGCTTTTAAATGTTTGAACATCTCTTGATGATCTGCAAGCGTCTGGCTTGCGTCTGCTTTACTAGAAAGCTCTAATATGCACAATCGGTCAACTTTTACTTTGCAGTCTTCAATGACTTGAAAGGCAAACTCACGACCTGCTGCCTTGCAAATAAGTTTGTGAAATTGATAGTCTAGTTGTCGGAAGTGGTCAAAATTGGTGCTAGCAGCGCATTGCTCCTGACGATCTAAGATGGCCTGTATTTCATCGTCTAATTCGCCACGATAAATGAGGCAGGCAGTTCGGGCTATTTCCAATTCTATCGCTAAGCGAATGAACCGAGATTTGACGATTTCAGATTTGGAAATCCGTGCCACCGTTGTCGCCTTTTGTGGACGAATGCTCACCAACGAAATGTCGCCGAGCCGAATAAAAGCCTCTCGGACAGGCTGCCGAGAAACGTTGTACCTTTTTGCGACGTCTGCTTCAGATAATTTGGTTCCTGGCGTTAGCCTCAAGCTTTCTATGTCCGCTCGAAGAAGCGAAAACAGCTCGTCTGCAGCAGTCCGTCTGGATGGGACGATATGGATGGTTTCTGGCGACATGGTTGGATTTCTTTTATTTGCTGTTCGCTAACATATGGTGCCAGCTTATTTGCCTATCCTAACATTTGTCAATTCAGTTTAAGCAACTTTGGCGTCGACAGACAGGTGATAAGTTCATCAAGGGACCAAGATCGGCATACAAGATCAGTATAAAAGACTCGCCGACTATTTTCTAATCGGTCATGACTTTTTAAGAGATTCCTTAACTACTATTTCAACGCCATCAGATGCCAAAGAGACACAATCCACTTTAAGAGTTTCCATTGGGAGGAAAGCGGTTAGTGTTAATGTCCTGGTGTGTGATTGTAGGTAGTGTACCCTGAGGTCTGTAATTTATTTCTTTAGCGATGTTCGTTTGGCTTAGGCGAAGTGAGCGTAGCGAACGAAGCCAAAGCCGGTTTTTCTGGATTAGGTGTTGAATGTTGAGCCATCA
>WLWV01000118.1 GCA_012103395.1 Gammaproteobacteria bacterium | reverse complement strand
GCTTGTCAGTGCCATTCTCGTTGAGATTGACGATGAATGGAGCAATGCCGACAAGCGATATATCGTGTGGAACGACAATAATGACTCAAACTAAACCGAAGTTACAGACGTAGGGTTGCACAATCTGGAGAAGAGTTGATCAACGAATGTCGACGAATAAAGTCGGATAATGAAATAGATCTCTTGTCTAGGGCAAAAGCGATTACTTTGCAGGTCCAGCGATCTGCGGCCAGAATACTTTAAGAGGGTATGGATACACGAGAAGTCCAGGCGTTCCTTGACAAAGCACATATTGCTTGCGGTATGGATGGACCCTCAACCTTCAAAATTGTACTGTTTGGCGAAGCAACGGCTTATCCCCACGGTGTCCCTTATCCTCAAAAGCTGGCTGAGAACGACATGGTGTTGATAGACACTGGAGCAACCATGCATGGTTATCATTCTGATATTACCCGTAGTTATGTTTTCGGTGAACCGAACCCGCGTCAGCGGGAGATTTGGGAGCTAGAAAAGGCGGCGCAAAAGGCAGCCTTTGATGCGGCGCAAATTGGTGCGGCTTGTTCGGCGCCGGATGATGCGGCCAGAAAGGTTATCGAAACCGCTGGCTTGGGGCCGGGATACCAGACTCCTGGGTTGCCTCATCGGACAGGGCATGGTGTGGGGCTTGATGTCCATGAACACCCTTATATCGTGAAGGGCAACCACTTGCCGTTGGCCCCGGGCATGTGTTTTTCAGTGGAGCCTATGATTTGTAGCTATGGAGAGTTTGGTGTGCGGTTGGAGGATCACGCATACATTGCGAAAGATGGGCCTCGATGGTTCACCGAACCGAGTGAGTCGATGAACGTCCCCTTTTCCTGAGTTGAAAAGTGCTAGATGTTGTGCGGTGACTGTTCCATTGATTGCACTCCCATGCGTTTTTGAAGCGTGAAGTATGCTGCCTTTTGCTCAATTTGACATAAGTTAATGCGCCTTGCAGGGCGCATTAACTATTATCGCTGAAAGCCAAAGCGTTGTTGCGAAAAGCTAGAATTGTTCTTCTTCGGTGGAACCTGAGAGTGACGTTACCGAGGATACACCACCTTGAATTGTCGTGGTGATGTCGTCGAAGTAACCGGCGCCAACTTCCTGCTGGTGAGCCACAAAGGTATAACCCTTCGAAGATGCGGCAAACTCAGGTTCTTGAACTTTATCCACATAATGGCGCATGCCTTCTCCCCGAGCATAATCATAGGACAATTCGTACATGTTGTACCACATGTTATGGATGCCTGCCAAAGTGATGAATTGGTAAGTGTAGCCCATTGCTGCGAGCTCATCCTGGAATTTGGCAATGGTGCTGTCATCCAAGTTTTTCTTCCAGTTGAATGAAGGTGAACAGTTATAGGCTAATAATTGGCCAGGGTGTGCTTCTTGGACGGCATCTGCAAACTCTTTTGCAAAACCAAGATCAGGTGTTCCGGTTTCGCACCAAATCATATCAGCGTAAGCGGCATAGGAAACGCCTCTAGAGATGGACTGTTCAAGACCATTCTTGACACGATAAAAGCCCTCCAGTGTTCTTTCTCCGGTTAGGAAAGGTTTATCACGCTCATCGAAGTCAGAGGTGAGAAGATTCGCGGCTTCAGCATCCGTTCTGGCAAGAATCAACGTGGGTACTCCTAGCACGTCGGCTGCGAGCCTAGCCGAAAGGAGCTTCTGGGTGGCTTCTTGGGTTGGAATTAGAACTTTGCCACCCATGTGGCCACATTTCTTAACCGCTGCCAGCTGGTCTTCAAAATGAACGCCAGCGGCGCCCGCAGTGATCATGTTTTTGGTTAACTCGAATGCATTCAATACTCCGCCAAAGCCAGCTTCCGCATCAGCAACGATGGGCAAAAAGTAATCGATGTAACCGTCGTCGTCTTGATTCTCACCACGATGCCATTGAATTTGGTCAGCCCGGGCAAAAGAGTTGTTGATTCTCCGAACCACCGTGGGTACCGAGTCATAAGCATATAACGATTGATCTGGATACATGGTCTCGGAGCTATTGTTATCCGCAGCAACCTGCCAGCCAGAAAGATAGATGGCTTCAATGCCTGCCTTCGCTTGTTGTACGGCTTGTCCCGCGGTTAGGGCGCCAAGACAGTTAACATAGCCTTTCTTTGAGCTACCATTAATAAGATCGAAGAGTTTTTCAGCTCCCCGTCGTGCGTAAGTTAGCTCAGGTTGGATAGAGCCTCTCAACCTGACGACATCCTCAGGGGTGTAGTCACGTTGAACGCCTTTCCAGCGAGGGTTCTCTTGCCAGTCTTTTTCTAACGCTTGTATTTGTTCGGAACGGTTCATCAATAAGATCCAGATTAAAAAACGAGGCTGGATAGTGAGACAGAATGAATGTGTCCACAAGGCTAGGAAAAACAGTTATTTCAATTTCAATCATTAAAAAAATTAATAATTAATTATTTTAGGATTAATAATTACAATAATTAATGATTCTTCATATCCGCAGGTCAATCATTCAATACGCCTAACCTGAGTAAGGTTACTTAAACGTGGGGCAGTGGGGCAGTCAGGTCCATAGGTAAAGTATTCAGTGGTTTAATATTTCGGCTATGGATTGTTGCAAATGGGGAATTACCATTTCCTCAAACCACGGGTTTTTTTTCAACCATATGTTATTGCGCGGACTTGGGTGAGGTAAAGGAAGCACACTGGGAGCATATTCTTCCCAGCTTTTTACCGTTTCGGTGAGCGTCTTTTTCCTAGCACTTCCCAAATAGTAGCGCTGGGCATAAAGACCGATAGGGAGAATCAGCTTGATGTCGCTGGTGTATTGGAGCAATCGTTCATGCCATGTTTGTGAGCATTCCGGTAAAGGAGGTAGGTCACCGCTCTTGCCAGTGCCAGGATAACAAAAGCCCATGGGGACAATGGCGACTTTCTCTGCGTCATAAAAAATCTCTTCGTCGATTCCCATCCATCGTCGAAGTCTTTCTCCACTTGGATCGTTGAAGGGGATGGACGTTTTGTGTACTCGAATCCCAGGCGCTTGTCCTGCGATTAGGATTCTCGATTTAGGGCCCGCTTGAAAGACTGGGTTTGGCCCCATAGGGAGCTTGTCTTTACACAATGTACAAGCACGAATTTCACTAGACAAAGATTCAAAACTCATGAGCTACCTATCTCTCCAATGAATCAAAAACGTGTTGCTTATCGTGAAATGATCTAAGCAAAAGCTAGTCATGTGACTGACCCAGATTGCGGTGATGGTTCGGTAATACAACGTTAGTTGACGGTATTCAGAGCTCCCCAAGATAGTTCTCCATCGCCAATAACCCTTCATCCATTGCCGCGCGTCCGAAACCGATACGAAATCGGTCGTTGGGCGTTGGTCCGAGGTCGGAGGAGTAAATGCTGGAAGGCAGCAATAGCACTCCGGCTCTTTCTAACAGTTGCTGAGTAAAGTGCTCCACGCCATCAGTGCCTTTATAGCGCGGAAATGCCATACAAGATCCATCCGACACCTGCCAGTCGAATAGGTCCGTGTATTGAGAGAAAAAGGCGTCTAGTTTGACTAGGTTTCTGTCAATTATTTGACAATTTCGCGCTAGAATTTTGGCGTGATTTTTCAATGCGATTTTAGTTAACCGTTCACTGGGCCCCGAGTTGCTAATTGACAGGTAATGTTTTGTTCTCTCCATCTTTGTGAGCACCTCGTGATCGGCGCAGGCAATCCACCCCAAACGTAAGCCTGGAAGGCCATACGCTTTGGACATGACATTAAGGGATAGGCCGCGTTCATAGATATCTGCAACATGAGGGAGATGTGTCACGCCTGTTCGACCTAGGCCATTAAATATTTCGTCACTTAATATATAGATGCCGTGTTTGCGGCAAAGCGCTACCAAACTATCAAGTCGATCCCGAGGCAAAATCGCCCCGGTGGGATTATGGGGGAAGTTAATGGTGAGCAGCGTTGTGTTGGGTTTGATCGCATCGGCCACGCGATCAATATCCAAAGACCAGTTATCCAGTGGGTTCAGCGGTATGCCCGTGGTATCGCAAATGGCCAAAGGCAGTGTTTCATGGGACTGGTAGTTTGGGGTAATGGCAATAGCATGACTACCAGAATCTAACAACACAGTGTTAGCTGCAAAAATCCCTTCACTCGCACCCGCAAAACACAATACATCATCGCTACTGCGCTGTTCGTAGAGCTCTGAGATTGTTTCACGGAGGTCCGGTGCACCAAACGTTTCCGTGTATCCGAGCCACAACCCTTCGAATTCCTCTCTTTCATCATCCGTCGCCATCGCTAATAGGTTACGCAAAGACATACTTTCTGCATCAGAAGCAGTCATGTGATGTTGTGCCTTAAACTCCCATTTCGCGAAATGGGTTTCTAATTTGAATTCAGGTAAGGATTTCATTGATATATGTGTGTAGGGGCGAGTTTTTAGCGAAAAAGGGCTTTTGCGTAGAACCATGCCCATTTGGTGTGTTAATACGGTGCTAGGGTACCACTGTCCGCCCGCCATCCACATTAATTACTTGTCCAGTAATGAACGATGCTCGTGACAATAAAAATAGAATTGTCTTGGCAATGTCTTGTGGATCTCCGACACGTTTTAATGGTGTTCTGGAGATCATTCTTTGTTGAGACACTTCATCTGGGTTGATCTCAGGCCATAAAATTGCCCCCGGGGAAACGCCATTGACGCGTATTTGTGGCCCAAGCTCTAGCGCTAGGGATTGGGTCAATGAGGCCAGTCCGGCTTTAGACGCAGAATAAACCGGATGGTCAAGAAGAGGTCGTTGGGCATAAATGTCAACGATGTTAATGATGGAACCATTTTGCTTTTTGAGGTAAGGCGCTGTTGCTTGAGCAAGGAAAAATGGTGCCTTTAGGTTGGTATCGAATATTCTTTGCCACTGATCTTCTGTCGTTGACGCCAAAGGTGTTGGAAAGAAACTAGAGGCGTTATTGATGAGCGCATCTAGCCGGCCAAGTTCAGCAAGTGCCTGCCTGATCGAAATTTTGATTGCATTTATTTCGCTGAGATCACCTTTAATCAATCTCACAGAATGGGCGCGATTTGCACAAAGCTCCTCCATGAGCCGCAGCGCATCGCTTTCGCTGCTGTTGTAATGCAAAATCAGATTGGCACCCTTGGCGTGTAATAGTCGAGCAGTGCTGGCTCCGATTCGCTTTGCGGCACCCGTAATCAGTATGACTTGATTGTGAAGTTCGTCCATTGTGCTAGTGTAGGTTATCTTGGGTTAATTCGATGTTGGTGCGGTATTTGTCAAATTTAGGGTATTGAGCAACATGGTCCACATATTCCTACTGCATTTTAATTATAATCCTCACCAATGTTCCGTCGGACTTGGGTTCTAAATGAAATCAACCCTGATGCCAACTAGCCTATCACTTACTGATACAGCCTTCCTGCCAACTCAACTATTTTTTAATCGCATGTTAGCCGATCCGCCCCTTGTTTTGCAAAAGCGCTCAAGTCAATTAGTGCAAGACATAAAGGAAAATATCGCAGCCCATCAGGGCTGGATTGGGTTCGATAGCTTTATGCACCAAGCCCTATACACATCTGACTTGGGATACTACGCCGGAGGAATGCAAAAATTTGGCGAAGATGGAGATTTCATCACGGCCCCGATGTTAGGAGACTTTTTTGCCTTCGCCTTGGCAAAGCAGTGCGACGAAATTTTTAGTCGCCTCAATGCTGAAACTGAGAACTCATCTTTATCTAAAGAAAGCCCGACCAAAGAAAGAGCCATCATGGAGTTTGGAGCGGGTGATGGGCGATTAGCCGTGGAACTGTTACGGCAAATGGAACAACAGGGCTTGGGCATAGATCACTACTTTATTGTTGAAACCAGTAATGACCTGCAACAACGGCAAAAGGAGGCCGTGGCCAATGCTGGACTTGAGTTAGCTTCAAAAGTGAGTTGGTTGCAGTGCCTGCCAGAAAGTGGCTTTGATGGTATTGTCATTGGAAATGAACTACTGGACGCCTTGCCGGTGAAGCGCTTTATGATCGACGAACGAGGTGAAGCAATGGAAGTGGGTGTGGCTATAGAGGATCAACAGTTAATCTGGCAGAGATCGGACCATCGACTTGACCCGGCATATCAGGCCCGTCTAGCCCAATATCATTTACCCATGGGATATCACAGTGAAATTGGCATTCAAGCAGAGGCATGGGTTCGCTCCGTGGGGGAAAAGTTGACTTCCGGTGTGATGCTGCTGATTGATTATGGCTTTTGCGCTAATGAGTATTACCATCCTGACCGTTTCGAAGGAACGATGATGTGTCACTATCGACATCATGCTCATGGTGACCCCTTTTTCTATCCGGGGTTGCAGGACATCACGGCACATATCGATTTTAGCGCGATGGCCGCTGCGGCTAAGGAGGTGGGTTTGAAACTATGCGGTTATTCGCCTCAGGGCGGTTTTTTACTGTCGTTGGGTGTTTTGGATCACTTGGCCGCTTGTCAGGAGCGTTTCGAAGAGGACCCCAAAAAGTACTTTGAGTTATCAAGCCAAATAAAAACACTGACTTTACCCCATGAGATGGGTGAGCTTTTTAAGGTGATGGTGTTGTCCAAGTCCCCTATCGGAAAACTGACGGGATTTTCTCTACAAGACCATAGGGCCAGACTATGAGCGAATGGGTGCAAACATTTTGGTTATCAATATTGCAGGGCCTCACAGAGTTTTTGCCGGTATCCAGTTCGGGGCACCTCGTTCTAGTGCCAAGTTTGCTTGGTTGGGAAGATCAAGGTCTTGTATTCGATGTGGCGGTCCATATTGGGACGTTGCTTGCTGTTTTGTTTTACTTTAGAAAAGAAGTGTTGTTATTGATGTCTGACTGGGTTAAGTCTATTTCTGGAGGGGGGATGACAGTGTATGGTCGCTTAGCTTGGTCCATTGGTTTTGCGACGATCTTTGTGGGGGTCGCGGGCGTGGTTTTCGAAAACACGATTGATGGCATGCTCAGAAATCCCATTCCGATTGCAGTTGCCACTATCGTCTTTGGTATTGTGCTCGGATTAGCTGACAAGTTCGGACAACGTGTTCGCGACATCGACTCAATAGGTTGGCGAGATGCTTGTATCATTGGGTTCGCACAGGCCATTGCTTTGATACCGGGAACCTCTCGCTCTGGTATTACTATTTCAGCAGGGTTGGCGGTAGGGCTAACTCGTGAAGCCGCCGCTAGATTTTCATTTTTGCTATCAATACCGGTGATTTTATTAGCGGGAGGTTGGCAGAGCAGAAAGCTATTCGGCGACAACAATGGTGACCTGATTGATGTGCGCCTGCTGGTTTTTGCTATCGTCATATCTGCAATGTTTGCATGGATGTGCATCCACTATTTCCTGCGGTTTATCGATCGTTTTGGCTTTCTGCCTTTTGTGATCTATCGACTGCTATTGGGTGTTATTTTGCTGCTGGTCTTCATGTAAAATCGCCGCCTTTATCAATCCTCGACACCATTTCTTATTCATGAAAAAGCCCGGCAAACAATTCAGGGATTGGCCCAATAAAGCAGTCACGCTGTTGGGGATGTCGGGCGTGGGTAAAACGTATCTCGCTTCAAGACTGCCAAGCGATCTGTGGTTTCACTATTCAGGTGATTATCGTATCGGTACTAAATACCTAGATGAGCCGATTCTCGACGACATAAAGAAGAAAGCGATGGAGCATCCTTTTTTACGTAACCTTCTGTGTAGTGATTCAATTTACATCCGTAACAACATTACCCTCGAACATTTGCACCCCATTAGTCACTTTCTTGGGAAAATTGGTAATCCTGAAAGGGGTGGTCTGAGCGTGGAAGAGTTTAAACGCAGGCAGAGATTGTTTCGTGCTGCAGAAGTGAACGCGATGCGCGATGTCACTGAATTTATGACGAAAGCGAGGGAAATATATGGCTACCCTCATTTCCTTAATGATGCCGGCGGCAGTATTTGTGGCTTAAAGGATGATGAATGTTGGGATGAGTTGTCGACTGGGACAGTGGTCTTATACTTGAAAACCAATGATGAAATGGAAAAAACGCTGATTAAACGTTCCGTAGAATGCCCAAAGCCACTCTACTATGAAGAGGACTTTCTTGATACAAAGCTTGGAGAATATCTTGAAACCAATAATCTCCAATCCGCTGACGAGATTGTCCCGGATCGCTTTGTTCAATGGATGTTTCCAAAAGTGATTAACCACCGGATGTCTCAGTATGAGTCTCTTGCCGCTCGTTATGGGCACGTAGTTGACGCTAGCAAGTTATCCCAATTGAGTGATGAGAATGACTTTATTGACATGGTCAGTGAAGCGCAGGTTTGATTTTTGGCTTGCTTCAATATATTCCGGCGTATTACGATATTCGTCGATATTTTGAAGATGTAGTTAAACTAAATCGGACAAAGAGATTAAAAAAGAGAGGTTTTTGAGCCATGCCACTGATTGCAAACAGCGATTTACCGACGTTTGACCGACTTCGACAGGAAGGACAGGAAATATTGCCGGAGAGGCGTGCAAAAAGTCAGGACATTAGAGAGTTGCACATTGGCTTATTGAATATGATGCCGGATGCAGCCCTACAGGCCACAGAGCGTCAGTTCTTGCGTATGGTGGGGGCATGTAATCGCATTGCACAATTTCACGTTCACCCTTTCACCTTTCCCGAAATACCCCGAGATGAAACTGCCAGAGAGCACATCGACAAATATTATCGTTCCTTTGAAGACTTAAAAGTGGAGGGCCTCGATGCGCTCATTCTTTCCGGTGCCAATCCGGTCCAGCCAGATATCACCAAGGAGCCATTTTGGCAACCGTTGGAAGAAGTTGTTAAGTGGGCCAAGGACAATGTGTGTTCCGTGATGTGTTCGTGTCTTGCTACCCATGCCATTGTGCAACAGTTATGGGGAATTGAACGCTACCCTTTGGCCACAAAACGATGGGGCGTTTACTCGAACAGACTCACACTCGAACCCCATCCTTTAACATCAAATATCAATACACGATTTGACGCTCCACACTCTCATGTTTATGAGGTGAATTCAGAACAGTTTCGTCAAGCAGGTCTGAAGGTTTTGGCTGAAAGTGAAGAATCCGATTTGCATTTAGGGGTAAGTCCAGATGGCTTTCGATTTGTTTTTTTTCAAGGGCACCCTGAATATGACGCAATCAGTCTTCTAAAGGAGTATCGAAGAGAAGTTGTCAGGTTTATTCAAGGCACAAGAAAAGATTATCCACCCTACCCAGAAGGCTATTTTGGCAATGAAGCAAAAAGTATCTTAACTGCTTTTGAAAAAGAAATAGGCACTCAGTCTGATAGTCAGGCCAATAATGAGGCAAAGCTAGATTTATTCCCAGAAAATAAACTCACCCAATTTGTTGATAATACCTGGTCAGATACTGGCAAGGCGATAGTAAACAACTGGTTAGGGTTGGTATATCAGGTAGCGGATAGAGACAGAAGCAAAGTATTTATGGATAAGGTTGATCCTGATGATCCCTTGAATTTGAACAAGATGCCGCCTTCCTCCAATTCACACTTATGACGCTTTTGTTCTGATTTGGAAGTGGTGGTTTTACTGTTCGACCCTAATAAACTGGCCATTGCCATCCCTGTTTTTATGATTCTTGGGACAAAATAAGTGTTTCGACAATGACCAGTTCGACTGGTTGGAATATCGTATTCGATCAGGTTCTATCCATTCGGTGGGTTATCTTTCATTTCTGGCGTCAACAACGATACTCCCTTGTCTAGCGCACCATATTGCTTCAACGCTTGTAGTATTTTTTCCCCAATACCAGGAACCGAAAGTAGCTGTTGGATATCCGTGAACTGTCCGACTTTGTTTCTTTCTTCAATGATTTTCTCAGACTTGTTTGGTCCTATTCCCGGTATGTATTGCAAGGCCTCAGAATCCGCTTGGTTCAAGTTGATTTTTTCTGCCAACGCTCCTGTGGAAACGCAGGAAATTGACATTGCGAAAAGGATAAGTTGGAATAGGGTAATCAGCGGTGAGTTGCTCGATGAGCGATGTTGTCTGTTTGGCATGTTCTAAACCTCCCTGGTTTGTTTGCACTTTTGGTTTTCTGGTGTGGTTCTCTTTTGAAGCGCTTGTCTGAATGCTCAATCTGAGCTCTTTTTGGGTTTCATTTCTTGGTATCCCTTTTGGCCTGTTAGTTTAAGGATAGATGTGTTAAAGCGAATTGGTGTGAATGAGAGACAGCTCTTCAAGACGTGGGTAGAGAATAAATTCTGAGACGTCAGAATTCTGTGAGAAAATGCACAAAACCAGCACTTTTTGAATGAAAAATTTGATTTAACTCAACAAAGCGAACATGTTAGTGATTGTTAACGTCTCTCCAGTAATGTGTATGTGAATCTATTGCAAATGCGGTTGGTAGTGTACCCTGAGGTCTGTAATTTATTTCTTTAGCGATGTTCGTTTGGCTTAGGCGAAGTGAGCGTAGCGAACGAAGCCAAAGCCGGTTTTTCAGGCTTTAGTATTGAATGTTGAGCCATCAA
>WLWV01000335.1 GCA_012103395.1 Gammaproteobacteria bacterium | reverse complement strand
TTGTCAGTGCCATTCTCGTTGAGATTGACGATGAATGGAGCAATGCCGACAAGCGATATATCGTGTGGAACGACAATAATGACTCAAACTAAACCGAAGTTACAGACGTAGGGTTGCACAATCCATGGGGTTTGTCGGTTCGTCCATGGTCGTGGATTTGCACATTGAAGTCGGACATACCCACACTGGCGGCATGCCCATCAGTGTCCACACCTTTTGCTTATCGTCTCGTCGAGCCACCGCTCGTATTCACTCGGATGGAGCAGTTGAATATCGAACAGATCCAAAATGGTTTACCCCGTATCACCGCCGAGAAACCGTTGGCTGGGAGGAAATATCATGTTAGAAGAAGTTAACATCCAGTTACCCGTTACCCCAGAAGCGGTCGCGTCCCTTACTCCCGGTGCCATTGTCTACCTCAATGGGATTGTCTATACGGCAAGGGAAGGGGTTTATGACCGCATCATGGTGAAAGGAGAAGAGCTTCCCGAAAACTTTTCTTCCATCAGTAATGTTAACTTCCACTGCTCACCCGCCGCCGCTCCCCAGGAAGATGGTAGCTTCCATATTGGTGGTGTCACCGCCACAGCAAGCTTTCGTTTCTCCAAATACTTAGCGCAATGGTTAGACCTAACCGAAACTAAAATCGTCATTGGTAAAGGTGGAATGCCCGTGGATGACTACAAGCATATCCTCGCTCCCAGAGGTGCGATTTATCTCACTACCGTGGGCTATGGCACTGGGGCATTGCTCGGAAGAGGAGTAGAAGCAGTGGAAGCTGTCCATTGGTTAGACGAACTCGGCATCGCCCAAGCTTTGTGGATGTTTCGAGTCAAAAACTTCGGCCCCTTTCTCGTCGACAGCGACCTAGCAGGAAATTCGCTGTTTGCCCAACAGGGAGAGATCATCAATGAAAATATCGAGTCGCTGTATGATGGGCTAAAAGCACCTGCGCTGCATCGATATGGTGAAACTCGTGACCGGAAAGACGAGTTGATGTGAGGCGTCTTTGTTCCTTTGCTTATGAAAAAATCAGGAGAATGGTCTCCAGTAGTTGAATAGAATCAGCGAATTCTGTGGTGTACTCAGCTCCCAGTTTCTTAATCAGTTTTATTATTGTATCTAAATCCGCGAGATATCATGTGGACAAACCGGAATGACCTTTGCTGCTGATCACTCCTGACACAGGTGTCGGATACCGTTCAATGGCAGTTTTCTGTATGAGCTTTCTGGATCAAATTGAGTTTCAGGGAAAGACACCTAGAGGCCCTTGTTTTAGAGGCCAGTATTTGCACCAGATCGCCATCTAAGTTATGGGATAGAAAAGCGCCATTCATAGACATTCACTTGCACAGAGCACAATAGGATTTCGTTTGATTTGGCCCACTTATCTTATACATAGCGATAGGTTTAGTGTCTGTTTGGAGAATTTCTATGATCCATGCAGCGGTTAACTATTTCTATAAAACGTAAAAAGATATAGCAACAGGATAGATCTCAATAGCTTGACCTATTCCAGAAATAAAACTACTATACTAACGTTACTATTATTAATAACGAAGGAGCAATATTATGTCTACTGAAGTAATTGGCAGTGCCGTGAAAGCACCTGCTTCCGGTATCCTCGGAACCACTAAGGCTTTTATCTTAGCTCACCCTGTTGGCGTCAGCATTGCTGCCGCTGTACTTTTGGGATTGGGTGGAAAGCGCTACTTTTCTAAACGCAAGCAAAAAAAGGCAGCTGCTGATGCTGCTCTAGGTGATGCAGCTGCGCAAGCGGCATAAAAAGATACCGGTGGCCTGATACGTTTAGGCCACCCCCCCCCTATCTCCCCTTTTTCATAAGTTACCTTTGCTGGTTATTAGATTAGCGATTTGATTTTGTTAGGAGGGTTTTAAAATTGCCCTCACATGAGTTATATTTGGCTTAGGATATTCGAACCACTAATTCTATTTTGTTTGAATCCTTCATAGATAAACCTTCCTCCCTGATTGTGCAACCCTACGTCTGTAACTTCGGTTTAGTTTGAGTCATTATTGTCGTTCCACACGATATATCGCTTGTCGGCATTGCTCCATTCATCGTCAATCTCAACGAGAATGGCACTGACAA
>WLWV01000334.1 GCA_012103395.1 Gammaproteobacteria bacterium | reverse complement strand
TTACCTCGTTGTGTTTTGATATTGTTTGGTAACTACATCAAAACGGGTAACTCTCATTAAATCAACCCTCGCTTCGCTCGGATTGATTTAATACGGTGTCAGATTTGGTCTAAACTTCTACAAATAATTTCACATCAATCCATTCCACTTGCTCAATATTTTTACAAGTCAGTAGGAAATCTGCTTCAAACTCGGAATGCATCGTTTCATGCTCTTCATGCTCTTCATGCTCTTCGTGCTCTTCGTGTTCTTCGTCCAAACTCCAGTGGACAGATTGCTCAACGGGCTCACAATTCACACCCTTCGGCAATCCGATAAGATTACTGATCTCCCCCAGCTCTTGCTTAGCATTGTTAATCTTAGACTGTTGGGCCTCATTTTCGGGCGCATGCTCAAAACCAACTAAATTCGCTGCTGGAGAAACCAGAGTCAAGGCGATTTGATCGCCGTCCAACACCAAGCTCAACCGAGCTTCACCATGATTATGTGATGCGAGCTCTCTAGTTGTTTCCGCATGGAGTGTTGCAAAAATCGCTGGCGATAGGATGGTGGCCAATGCCATTACTAGGCGTGTTTTTTTCATGGTTTTTCTTTGTGATTAATCTGTGTACCACGCATAGGAGTAGCGATGCACGTCGTGATTCTATCTTGAATATTTGAACTTCAAACCCAGACTTCAAAAGGAGGCAATACTAAGAATTAAATTAGGGATCTTATGAACAAAGTCTCGCTCAAAACGATAAGTTTAGCTATGGGATTTTAGCTCAAATCAGCCCAGTTTGCCCGTCCTAAGACCGGTAATAAGACCGGGGTCAGTGTCGTAATTATTCAGATCACAGAGCACGGTGTAAGTTCATCTTCATGGGTGATTTAAAATTTCGCACGTTTTTTCGCCTTTGGATCTATTGTTGAATTGGCTAAATTCCCACTATACTTGACTTGATCCGTTTTCGATTGCTGATTTCAGCTTGATTGATTTTTCAACGAAGAACAAATCCATCCACTTACTCCCTCAGTTTCTTATGGACCTGGTCAAAGGCTACCGATTTTTCTCTCCGGACGAATGTAAACATGTCATCCAGTACTGCAATAATAAGGAAAAGGAGATGGATAAATTTCACCGTGTACTGGTAGAGAACGGTGATGTAACTGACCACCCCCATATCCCCATCACTCAGCGTTATCACTCTGAATACAATTTCTTTGGAGAAAACCCAAATTACATACCACATCTACTGGCCTGTATTCGAGAGGTGCTACCTGGGCTTGAGTTCCCCGTGGCAGTGCAATCTTGGGTGAACATCTATCGCAAGGGACAAGGTATCAAATGGCATACTCACGGGGGTAAGAATGGTTATTCTTATTCCGCGAACGTTTTCTTGAATGGCGAAACCACTCCGGGCATCTACTATTCAGTTAACCCTAATGATGTCTTTAACGTTGAGAACGAAACTGGCTCGATGCATATTTTCCCCCATAGCCTAAATCACATGGTTCCACCAATCGAATCATCACAAAAGCGTTATACACTAGGCATCACCATCCACGGCCTCCAAGCCATCGACAAACCATTGATTCAAGGCGCCGCTCTGGATCGTAATCATCGCGAAACCATCTTCTTAAGCGGCGAATAATAGAAGCAAGAAGTACAGTCTTATTGTACAAACCTACCGCTATAAACCTCACCACCAATGGTATTCCTGAAACAGCTTTATTCGTGTGTTGTTTAATAGGGTAAAATGGTGTGCCTCCGTTACTACCACTCCAATTAGTCATGCCCTAGCGGCAGTTTTTTGAACATAGCGAAGCACCATTACATAAGTCGGTCGTGGCTTGTTGAGCAATTCATTGTACTTTCATGGAGCAACAAAAGCACAATAGAGAACCCCAAATTTAAGCAAGTAGGCCGTATTTCTCGCGGTGTTTCCAGATTTCGAAATTAAATGGGATCAGCAAAATACATTTATAGTTCTCCCTTGCCCTTAGCTCTGATTTAGCCGCGATGAGTAAACGTGAATTTTCTTTCGCTTTCCACCCAGGTAGTGTACCCTGAGGTCTGTAATTTATTTCTTTAGCGATGTTCGTTTGGCTTAGGCGAAGTGAGCGTAGCGAACGAAGCCAAAGCCGGTTTTTCTGGATTAGGTGTTGAATGTTGAGCCATC
>WLWV01000008.1 GCA_012103395.1 Gammaproteobacteria bacterium | reverse complement strand
TGATGGCTCAACATTCAACACCTAATCCAGAAAAACCGGCTTTGGCTTCGTTCGCTACGCTCACTTCGCCTAAGCCAAACGAACATCGCTAAAGAAATAAATTACAGACCTCAGGGTACACTACCCTTTGTAACGATGAGGTGGGCTATTTGGGATTCAAATTGATCGACCATGGCTTATTCAGACATGGCTCATTCAGAGATGCCTTAAAAGAGAATCTAAGATAAAAGTTGATTTTCCGCTCCAAAGCCCGGGCAAGTTCACAATCCTCTAAATTGATCTTTTCGTTCATTCACACCCATTTCTTCTGGAATACTGTGAACGAGATCAAAGGAAACTAGAATCCCGCGCACGTTGCCTTCGTTAAGAACAATCGTTAAGAACAAAGGGGCGTACCATGATTCCAAGCATAAATACACACTATTAAAGTAAACCAAGAATGATTTTGTTCAAGAACATTTCACTACGCCGTGGCGCTCGTATTTTGTTTAGTGATGTGAATCTAACTTTACACAATGGTGAGAAAATTGGTTTAGTAGGTGATAATGGCAGTGGAAAATCCAGTTTGCTTGGGCTTTTGATGTCCACTCTTTCTGCTGATTCAGGAGATTTTGAGATAAACACAAAGATGAAGATCTCACATGTTGCTCAAGAAACACCTCACAGCAACGCGAGCGCACTGGATTATGTAATTGATGGTGATAAGGAATTTAGGGAAGTAGAAAGGAAAATAGATAACCTAGACCACTCCGACCAGAATAATGACCTATCGCGGTTACTTACGCGAATGGAAGACATGGATGGCTATTCCATTAAGTCCCGGGCAGCTAAGATTCTCAGTGGATTGGGCTTTGATAATCACCAACTTGAAATGCCAACTCGTTCATTTTCTGGAGGGTGGAGAGTCCGACTCAATCTCGCCCAAGCATTGATCTGTCCGTCGGACATATTACTACTTGATGAGCCAACCAATCACCTAGACATTGATGCCATTGTCTGGTTAGAGACATGGCTTAAGCGATACAAAGGCACGATCATTCTAATATCACATGACAGAGAGTTCATCGATGGCGTTTGCCAGCGAATTCTACACATTGATGGGACAACAATACGAAGTTACACCGGCAACTACACCCAGTTTGAGAGAACCAAAGCTGAACTACTTGCCAATGAACAAGCGGTATATGAGAAACAACAGCGCCAAGTCCAACACATGGAGGACTATATCCGACGCTTCCGTGCCCAGGCGACAAAAGCAAGACAAGCACAGAGCCGCATAAAAGCATTGGAAAAGATGCAACTCATCGCCCCAGCGCATGTTAACTCACAGTTCAAATTTCAATTTTTTGAAAGCAAGCCCATCACTGACCCCATCCTAAGACTCGAAAAAGTCCAAGCCGGTTATGGAGATAATATTGTGCTCGATAACTTATCCTTGTCTTTCAGCAGCGGAGACCGCATTGGCCTTCTGGGTAGAAACGGCGCAGGAAAATCCACACTAATCAAGGTACTGGCTAACGAATTGGCGCTACTAAATGGCAATCGAGTGGAAACGAAACATCTGAATATTGGTTATTTCGCTCAACACCAATTAGAACAGCTTGATCCAGAAAACACACCTTTACAGCAAATACAATCTCACTACCCGAAAGAAAAGTCGCAAGTCCTGCGAACCTATCTTGGTGGTTTTGGGTTTCACGGAGATCATATAAATCAGCTTATTGGTCAATTCTCCGGTGGTGAAAAAGCCCGACTGGCACTGGCAGTGCTGATTTTCAAACGCCCTAATCTTTTGTTACTCGATGAGCCCACAAACCATTTGGACATTGAAATAAGACATGCATTAACCATGGCAATCCAACAGTACGAAGGCGCCATCATACTGGTTTCCCATGACCGGCATTTACTAAATACTGTTACTGATCAATTACTGTTGGTTCATGATAAACAGGTTCAACCACTAAATGGAGATATGTCAGACTACATAAAATGGACAAAGGACCAACGAAACAACACGTTAACAGATCCTTCATCCATGACGAGTTCGTTGGAAACACAGATGACGGTATCGGGAAAAACAGAAAATGACAATACCCAACCAGCATCGGCAACAAGCAGAAAAGAAAAGCGCCAGCGCCAAGCTCAACAAAGGGAAAAGCTAAAACCGCTGTCCAATAAGATCAAACAGTTGGAACGAAAAATGGCTGAACTACAAATAGAATATGACGCGATTAGTAAAATCTTATCTGATCCAAAGACTTTTGAAACCCATGATTCTGCCCAGATCACCGTTATTGCGCAAAAGCATGCGCACATCAAATGTCAACTGCTAGATGTTGAAACAAAGTGGTATGAAACAAGCGATGAGTTTGAGCAGTGTAGCGCCGAACTTGGATAGATATCCAAACTTACCTACGCAAAAATGATCTTGGGCTTGTAGAGTAGTTCTCCACTGAGCAAATTCAAATCGCTAGTCTAAATCTTTAAACTCAGCGTCGATAATTCGACCCTTTGGCGCTTTGTTCACCCTCTGCCCCTGCCCTTGCCTAAGATCATAAAAGCCATTTTTATTTCTTTCCATGCTTCGACGAACAAGAGCGCTAATCATTAGCTTTCGCAGCGGGGGAGTTAGGCAAAGAAAACCCACAGCATCCGTAAAAAACCCTGGAGTAAGTAATAGCGCTCCTGCTAGAAAAAGACAGATTCCCTCCATCACCTCCATAGCCGGTGATTCACTTTTGGCCAGCTGCATCTGCACCTTGGCAAACGTTGCAAAGCCCTGGGCTCGAACTAAAAAAGCGCCTAGTACTGCCGTAAACAGAATAAGAAATATCGTCAGCACGGAGCCGATCTGACTACCAATTTCAATCAACAAGTAAATCTCAATGATTGGGACAGCTAAAAACAGTAAAAAAAGTATCCTCATTCCATCAAACCTCTCTCATAAATTTCATTTCAATCTGGCTCATGATCTTCGAAAACAACCGTCAATACCAGCCCAAAAATGCGCCAAGTGATCATTTAGTGAATGATCACCTTTTTGAATTATCTCCAGGTTCACCGGGGTTTCTCCTTGCACAATCCCGACAAATCGTTGGCTAATTGAAATGGGAACCACATCGTCTTTTTCTCCATGAAAAATCAGTGTTGGAAAGTTGAACTCCCAAACGTTTTTCAACACCGAGTGCTTACTAGCATCTTTCAAAACACCAAAATCAAGAAAAAATCGTTCATTATCATAGGCATCATCGAACCCCATCACTCCCACACTTTCCCAGCAATGCTTATCCACATTCATCTTTTCGCGAAAATAGTGCTCCACAAAATCGAAAGCCGGTGCAATTAGCACAACGCCCTTGATTTGGCTCTTTTCATGCTCAATATGAGTCTGATTCCTCTGGCTTAAAAGGCGTATCGCTGCCAATATAGACAACCACCCACCCATACTCGAACCGACCAATACGATAGGCGTATTCCCAACGGAGTCGATGACTTTCACAAGCGCTTCCAAACAATAACTTATACGGAAAGAACGAAATACTCCATCACTCCTGCCGTGGCACGGCAGGTCAAAATCGATCCAGTGCTGACTCGCTATTTGGGCCTGCTGACGAAAGTAGCTCGCCTTTGTACCTTTACTGGATGATCTGAACCCATGAACAAAGATGCCAATAGACTGAGAATCTGGACGGTAATTATATTGATGCCCATAGCAAATCTGCCCATTTGACAATTCAATGGAAATTAGCCGATCATCGTGAGGATTGAATTCTTCCAAAGCGGTATATCAGTAATAAACGTGCTAGTAAATGGTGGAGAGTCGGGAACGGATCGCAGCTTGCCTCTTATCGACTGGAGACAGAAACGGTTATATTAGACCAAGTTACAATCTATGGGGGCTAAAAGAATAATTAACAGCACTATTGCTTAAAATATACCAACTTTTCAATGTCGTAAAAGTGACTTTAGCACCCTCACTGTATCGACACAGTCATACATATAAACAACGCTCATCCAGCGTTATGGGATATTGCAAGTTGATCAGTTTCTTGTTGAACTTCGGCCTATGAACTTCAACAGAAACAATGAGTCTATTTACACTTGACGACCTATCTTCCGACACCCCTTAGACTATCGATTAAACTATCGAAATGAAATTGATTGCGAAACTATTTCTTGTTAGTTGTTTTAGCGTTTTCTTTAGCGCCACGAACTCCCTTGCATCTGACGATAATGCTTCCGACAACGAGTTATTACCGGCAGAAGAAGCATTTGTATTCAGTGCCAAAGTCGTCGATGAGGAGCATATAAAAATTCAGTGGGAAATCGCCAAAAATTATTATATGTACCGCGATAAGATGAGTTTTACGCTCATTGGCAACGACATCGCTAACAGTGCCCCTGATTTTCCTGATGGCCATATTAAGGAAGATGACTTGTTTGGGCAAGTAGAGGTATATACCGATCAATTTTCCACCGTCATTCCTTTGTCTTCTGATCCCCACGAAAAATATACATTGGTAGCAAACGGCCAAGGATGTAATGAACCCATTGGCGTGTGCTATCCACCAATGGAACATCAAATCGTTTTTACACCTAACACCTCCCTCACTCCCAACGAAAATAAGCAAGAAGAAATTGAAGCGCCAGAGCTTCTCAATGAGAAAGTATTGGCTACTAATGTGCCCTCTATCGAATCAGCGGATGAAAACAGTTCACCAACACTATTTGAAGATACGAGTTTGGAGCTCAATGCAGTCAATGACGTCAATGACCTTCGAAATTTACTAGCAGCAGGATTCGAGCAACCTGAGTTCCTTGATGTTGATGATGCATTTAGATTAACCGTCTCTGCATCAGACCAGATAGGTGACACAGCAGTGATTAATGCCATATTCCAGATCGAAAAGGGATACTATCTTTATAGGGATAAAATCGACTTTCACACTGATCAAAATCACCAAATTGTCGATATCTCTCTACCAGAAGGAACCATAAAAGAGGACGAGTATTTCGGCGAAGTTTCTGTATTTAAGAGTGATTTTAGCGTTCCTATTGAGATAAGTTTAAGCGGACAACCGGCACAGGCACTTGAGGTCAGCTATCAGGGCTGTGCGGAAGATGGGATCTGTTACTCGCCCGTCAGTAAACGTTTTGATCTTGGCTTTTTGAACCCGGGGAACAGTGACACCTCTGCGGAGACAGCAATTCCAACCACTGTGGGCAGCAAAGCAAAAGATGACGATCCAAATATGGCATCTCTCTTTGCTGTATTGGCCGGTGCCCTGTTTGCTGGTTTATTACTCTCTTTTACACCGTGCGTGTTGCCCATGATTCCCATTTTGTCTAGTGTCATTGTGGGACAAGGCGAAAAACTCAACAAAACGAGAGGTGGAATCCTCTCTGTATTCTACGTCCTAGGCACGGCAATCACTTATGCTGCCATGGGCGCTTTGGCTGGAGCAACAGGTGACCAGCTGCAATCCTATTTCCAAAACATCTGGGCCATTGGTTTTCTCAGTTCACTATTTCTAGTGATGTCATTAGGTATGTTTGGCGTGTTTAACCTACAGATGCCATCTTTCATTCAATCGAGGCTGCAACAGACATCAGGCAGCATGGGAGGTTCCATTCCCTTGGTGTTGCTTTTAGGGCTCATATCCGCACTGATCATCGGCGCCTGTGTATCGCCGATATTAATTTCAACACTGAGCATAGCCGTGTCCCAGCAAGATCCTGTTTTAGGAGCACAAATCATGTTCGCCATGGCACTGGGAATGGGGATTCCATTAATAGCACTAGGCTTCGGAGCGGGTTATCTTATCCCTCGAGCAGGTAATTGGATGAATGGAATTAAAAACATATTCGGCATTATGTTGATCGCGGTTGCCATTTACTTGCTGGAATCTGTACCCGCAGTACCAACACTATTCCTGTGGGGCAGCTTTTTAGTTATCCTCAGTATATATCTTGGCTCTCTCCAATCAGATTCGGGCACATTGACAGGATGGGAAAAGCTTGAAAAGGGTGTCGGCATTATTCTTCTACTCTGGGGCATTATCGCACTGGTAGGGGCTTTTCTCGGACAAAGGGATGTGTTTAACCCATTACCTCAGTCTTTAATTTCCCAACCCTCTAATTCTTCTAGGGACAAACAAGATCATTTTGAATTTCAACGCGTCGACAATTTGCAGGAGCTTGAGACAGCATTAGCGAGTGCAAACACTGAAAATAAAAACGTGATTATTGATTACTATGCCGATTGGTGTACAGACTGTGTCCGAATGGAGAAAACGACTTTCAGCGACCCAGGAGTTCAGGGCATTCTGCGAAATGACTTCATTGCCTTGCAAATCGATGTAACAAACCCTCAGGACCAAGATCGAAGCGCTCTCAAGAAAAAATTCAATGTATTCGGACCGCCTGCCGTGTTGTTTCTCGATAGCTCAGGAAATGAGCTCAAGCAGCACCATTTTTATGGTTACAAGAACACTGCTCAATTTATGGACATACTGTCGAAACTGTGAACAAGAAAGTCATTATCCTGATCCTCATTAGCCTTCTAGGTGGGTTACTTGGCGCCTATTTCGGTCAACAAAAATTCCCTGAGACTCCGAATACCGTGGACGGTTCGGTTATGATCAATGAACTGCATCTACCCGATATTAACCGTCAGTTAAGACACGGCGAGGAGTGGCTCGGGAAGGTAGTGGTAGTTAACCATTGGGCGACCTGGTGCCCTCCTTGCAGAGAAGAAATCCCCATGTTGATAGAATACCAGCAACGCATGGAAAAAGAAGGCGTGCAAGTGCTCGGGGTGGCCCATGATCTTCTCGATGCTACACGTATTTTTGGCGATCAAATTGGAATTAATTATCCCTCTTTGGTGGCTATAGCCAATGGTACCGAGCTGTTAGCCAGACACGGCAACTCACACTCAGGCGCTCTTCCCTATACCGTCGTATTTGATAGAAATGGCAAGCTAGTCAGTTCAACAATGGGGAAAATTGATGCCGAGGGACTTCACCAAATGGTTCAACCGTTACTCTAAATTCCCGCTACCTTAAGTCTGAAGCACACGGATATTTACCAGCTGATATTTCCACCAAGTAAGCCCCTTTGAATGCTGCCAGACTCAACCTGTTTGATATAAAATCCCAATAGCGGAACGTCGCACATCAATACCCGCGCCGAGCATGATTGACGTCATCGGCGTTCAAAACATCAAGTCTGAAAGAGAAATTAGCTTATGCGTTGGCAAAAAGGTAGAAGAAGTCAGAATCTGGAAGATCGTCGAGGTAGAAGACCCGGGCGTAAAGTCGCAGGTGGTGGGATTGGAATGCTGGTTATGGTTGTCATTGCGGTTTTGTTTGGCATTGATCCAAGAACCATATTACAAGTTGGTGGAGGGCTCGGTAGTTCATCTTCCACTTCGACCCAGACCTCAGATCAAAACACCGAACTGGTCGACTTTGTGAAAGTGGTACTCGCTGATACAGAAGACACTTGGCAAGATATTTTCGCCCAAGGTAACCAAACTTATCGCGAACCAATATTAGTTCTGTTCTCAGGGAGCGTACAGTCTGCTTGCGGTCACGCCCAATCAGCCATGGGGCCTTTTTATTGCCCCGGAGATCAAAAGCTCTATATTGATCTCTCTTTTTACCAAGAATTAAAAAACAAATTCGGCGCGCCAGGTGACTTTGCCCAAGCTTATGTCATCGCCCATGAGGTTGGACATCATGTGCAAACACTGCTAGGTATCTCAGCTCAAGTCAGAAAAGCCCAAGCCCAAGCGAGCCAAACAGAGGGCAATGCCATCCAGGTCAGCATGGAGCTTCAGGCCGATTGCTTCTCTGGGGTTTGGGCTAATCATGCCCATAGAAAACGCAATCTGCTGGAGGAAGGCGATATTGAAGAAGGAATGGTAGCAGCAGCAGCGATTGGTGATGATACGATACAAAAACGATCCCAAGGATACGTGGTTCCAGAAAGCTTTACACATGGCTCAGCTAAGCAGCGACAGAAATGGTTTTCGGTGGGTTTAAAAACCGGCGACATTATCCAATGTGATACTTTTTCCTGATGGCCATATTCACACTTGCAATCAACTCAGAATCCAAGCGCCGCTTCTTCAAAGCGATAATCTAAAACATCCGTCTAACAGAACATCCTGGGGTAGCCAGAAGTTAGGCACATGGCTATCCCGAAGTGTTCTGACTAACCCATCGGTGTCCATCAGGTCGGGTTTCCTTTTTCCAGAACGTCGCTTTAGATTTAAGTAATTCCATCATATCTCGACAGGCATCAAATGCTGCCGCTCGGTGTGCCGACCAAGCGACCACTAAGACAATAGGATCATTCGGGCTAATTTTTCCGACCCTGTGGAGAATCAACACATCGAGTAATCCGTAACTAGCCTGTGCCTCCTGCGCTAGGTTAGATAGCTGCTGCTCCGTCATTCCCTCATAATGTTCTAATTCCATCACAGATACGGCACTACCATCATTAAAGTCGCGCATGGTCCCAACAAACGCTGAGCATGCACCGAAACTCCCGGGCGTCAACCCACCGCTTTCCTGATAGAGGCTGATCTCTAGCCAAGGATCATAAGGCTCCGATCTTATTTCAATTTTCATTTCCCTAACCTCCGGTGACAGGAGGGAAAAAAGCAATTTCATCACCATCGCGAACGGTTTCCGCGAAATTGACATATTCGTGGTTACGCGCGCACAGTAGATTATCGGGCGGAGATTGATTCGTCATCTGTTGCCACACATCCTGTACCGTCATTTCGCTTTCATATGGCACTGACATTTTATCAACATTGAGCCTCTCCCTGAGACTGGCAAAACACTTTACTGAAATGGGCATAGTACTGATTAAAAAAGTAATATTTGAAAGATCTATTTTGAGATAATATATCACCAAACAATCACTAGCTCTTCATCCATATGTCCAATCAGAGTCCACGGGAATTTATTCCAGTCAATATCGCAATCCTCACTGCTTCGGATACTCGCACGGAAGCTGAAGACAAATCGGGAAAAGCCCTAGTAGAACGACTCACGAATGATGGACACCACTTATATGACAAAGTCGTCGTACCCGACGATATCTATCAAATTCGTGCCATTGTCTCGAAATGGATCGCTGATCCAGAGATTCAAACAATTGTTACGACCGGCGGAACGGGAGTGAGTGGCCGTGATGGATCGCCTGAAGCAATAAGTCCACTACTAGATAAGCAACTCAACGGTTTTGGTGAAATGTTCAGAGTGCTTTCCTATGATGATATCGGCACCTCAACACTACAATCCCGAACGCTTGCCGGGGTGGCGAACGGCACTTATGTGTTTGTGTTACCTGGTTCAACGGGGGCTTGTAAACTTGCCTGGGAAAGACTCATCTCACACCAATTGGATTACCGAACTCGCCCCTGCAATCTAGTTGAAATGATGCCGCGATTGCTTGAGAAGTAATTCAAACCGAAACCACTTTACCTACCTCTTACAATGGTTTTAGGATCTCGTACCCATGTCCTTTTTCCGCTAAAAATGCCAGTAATGGTTCTCGCTCGACGGTAATGGTCAGCTTGTTGTCCAGTGGGTGAATGTGCCATTTGGGGTGTGACATCAAAGCTTCATCAACAACGAAACACACTTGCCCCGTAACATCATTTAGAATCGAAAACGCACTCACAGCTCCTAGAATCACGCCTAAATATTTCATTAATCGCTCCTCGCTACCAAAAGAAAAACGGCCCGCGGATAACTGAACAGCGGTACTTTTTAGATCCACTGTTCGATCTTCATGCAATACCAGCAGCCACATTTTTCCTTTCTTATTTCTCACAAAAAGATTTTTAGTGTGGCCATAATCGGTTTCTGGTCGAATCGCTTTGGCATCTTCCACAGTCCTCAATGCTTCATGATGCAGCACGTCATAATGAATTGCTGCTTCATCCAAAAGGCCGAGTAATTCGTCAACCATCATCGGTGCGCATCCGTTGATAAGCAATCCTTTAATCTGGGGTGAAGCGTCTTCAGTTAAGGCCATAATCTATTCTATTTATTTCAGTCATACGATAGTTCAGTCCGTTATAATCCGTGCTGATTTTATATTTCCCCTCTCATTAATGTCGAGAAAAAACACACCATCTGCACAATCTGATCTTTTGACTAGCCCCGCTATTTTGGAATCACTACCAATGGCGGAGTTTACTGAAAAGGCCTACCTGAACTATTCGATGTACGTCATTTTAGACCGGGCTTTGCCAAGTCTTGCTGACGGACTGAAGCCAGTGCAAAGGCGAATCATCTACGCAATGTCAGATCTTGGATTGCATGCTGCGGCAAAGTTCAAAAAATCTGCACGTACTGTGGGGGATGTCTTAGGCAAATTCCATCCACATGGCGACAGCGCCTGTTACGAAGCAATGGTACTAATGGCTCAGCCCTTTAGTTATCGATATCCCTTTGTGGACGGACAAGGCAACTGGGGTAGCCAAGACGATCCCAAGTCGTTTGCCGCTATGCGCTATACCGAGTCCCGATTGACTCGATATGCCAATCTGTTGCTCCAAGAATTAGGACAAGGAACAACGAATTGGGCACCTAACTTTGACGGCACACTGGAAGAACCCACGTTACTGCCAGCAAGGTTACCTAATATTTTACTCAACGGTGGCTCGGGCATTGCTGTGGGTATGGCCACTGACATCCCACCTCACAATATTAGTGAAGTTGTGAGCGCATGCATTCGTATTCTCGAAGATAAAAACGTTGGCCTTGACGAAATATGTGAGCACATCCTAGGTCCTGACTTTCCAACAGACGCTGAGATTATCTCTACCCCTGAAGATATAAAAGCCATTTATCGCACCGGTCATGGGTCTGTTCGACAACGCGCTAAATGGGTGAAAGAAGGGAATAACATTATTGTGACCGCGCTCCCATATCAAGTCTCTGGCAGTAAGATTCAGGAGCAAATAGCAGCACAAATGTTAGCAAAGAAACTGCCTATGGTTTCTGATCTGCGTGATGAATCAGATCATGAACACCCAACAAGGCTATTGATCGAACCGAGATCAAATCGAATAGACCCTGACGCTTTGATGCACCATCTCTTTGCCACCACTGATCTTGAAAAAAGCTATCGAGTTAATTTCAACATTATTGGATTAGATGGGCGCCCAAGAGTCTATGATCTCAAGACATTACTCGAAGAATGGCTGAAATATCGGGTTGAAACAGTCACGAAACGTTTGCAATTTCGCCACACGAAAGTGGTTGGAAAATTGCATATCCTAGATGGCTTACTGATTGCCTTTTTGAACATAGATGAGGTCATTCGCATTATTAGGAATGAGGACTATCCAAAGCCTATACTGATTTCTCGATTCAATTTATCTGAGCAACAGGCCGAGGCGATTCTTGATTTAAAGCTGCGACACCTAGCCAAACTGGAAGAAGTGAAAATTCGCGGTGAACAAGAAGAACTGGAAAAAGAGCGAAAGTATTTGGATGGACTGCTGAAATCCCGAATTCGATTAAGAAATCTAGTTCGGGATGAATTACTTGCCGACGCGAATGAATTCGGCGACGAAAGACGCTCCAAAATTGTCGAACGACATGCTGCAAAAGTCATGGATCAAAACACGCTAATACCAACCGAGCTCATCACTGTCATCCTTTCTTCAAAAGGTTGGATAAGAGCCGCCAAGGGGCACGATGTTGATGCGGAAAACCTAAACTTTAAATCTGGAGACCAATATCAATGTTCAATTCAGTGCAAAACCAACGATTTACTATTGACCATTGATTCTGACGGTAGGACTTATGGTTTGTCGCCTCACACCCTGCCTTCAGCTCGGAGCTTTGGTGAGCCACTGAGCAGCAGCTTTAATCCGAAACCTGGCGTCACTTTTGTTGGACTGATGAAGGGGCAGGAAAGTACTGAATACTTGCTTTTCAGTGATATGGGATATGGTTTTGTCGCCAATCTTGGTGATATCAACACACGCAACAAAGCCGGGAAGGCTAGCCTAAGAGTGAAAGAAGAAAACCGCGTCATGATTCCAACAATGGTTGTCGACTTTCGCCATAGTAAAGTTGCAGTGCTCACTAATTTAGGGCGATTGTTGGTTTTCCCTGTCTCTGAACTACCCCATCTATCAAAGGGAAAAGGCATTAAAATGATGAACATTCCTGCTGCAAAATATGCCATTGGAGAAGAAAATGTCATCGGAGCTAGTATCTTCCAAGAAATGGATAAAATCAAAATATACAGTGGTAAGCGACATCTAACATTCAAATCTTCTGAATTGGACGACTATTCAGGCACACGTGCCCAACGCGGAAAATTCCTACCTAAAGGTTTTAGACAGCCTCACGCGATACAAACCGTTATCAAGGAAACGAGATAAAATACGGATAAAGAGCACGAGCCAGCAAGATAACTGATAACGGCTTAAGTTTGCCCTACTAAAATTAGTCTACCCCCTCCAAAACAATGATCCAATCTATATTCGAAAGCAACTTGTCGCAACTAGCGCTCATTCACCGAGGCAAGGTTCGAGATATTTATCATCTGGACGATGATCACATGCTCATTGTTGCCAGTGATCGACTTTCCGCTTTTGATGTTATTTTGTCCCAAGCGATACTAGGGAAAGGCGGCGTGCTCACTCGAGTAGCTAACTTTTGGTTCGATAAAACACAATCTCTTATTCCAAACCATCTGAGCAACTTTGATCCGAAAGAAGTGCTTACCTCTGAGCAAATCCAACGCTTGGGTGATCGAGTAACTATCGTAAAGAAACTGAAACCACTCCCAATAGAAGCCATCGTGAGAGGCTATATCATCGGATCCGGCTGGAAAGATTATCAGCAAACCGGTGAAATCTGTGGAATTCCGTTGCCTCAGAATCTGAAACAGGCCGATCAGTTGCCGAACGCCATTTATACACCCTCATCCAAAGCAGCAATGGGCGCACATGACGAGAACATTGGATTCGATCAGACCGTCGACTTGATCGGACCGGATCTAGCACACCAAGTGAAAGACTGTAGTATAGAAATCTATACTCAAGCTGCGGAATATGCAAAAGAAAGGGGGATTATCATCGCCGACACCAAGTTTGAATTCGGGCTCGACAACAATGGGAAGTTACATTTGATCGATGAAGTTCTTACGCCAGATTCATCTCGCTTCTGGCCAATGGATCAATACGAGTCCAACACCAGCCCGCCCAGCTTTGACAAACAGTTTATTCGAGACTATTTGGAAACACTGGATTGGAACAAAACTCACCCAGCTCCTGTATTGCCCGATGAAATCATTCAGAAAACCGCGAAAAAATACACCCAAGCGGAGCGCATTTTGACATCTCACTGAAAAGAGATACCGCGATTTAGAACAAAACCAGCTCTATTGACAGCTTAATTGGATACGGGTGATGGAATATTCGTCACCCAACAATATTTCTGGAATCGAATCATAAGGGGATTAGCACAAATGGCCCGGGCACTAGTTAAGAATTCGGTAAAAAGCCGAATTGACCAACTAGTCACGAAACCGATCAACCAAAGATGAAAACCAACCTTTGACTCGTTGCCCGCTTTTGTTCTCTTTTTTCGCTGCCGCACTATACCAGTTTGTGAAGACCACATCTTCAGCAGACTCTGACAGAAAAGTACTGTTAGGATAATTAAGTTCCAAAATTCTTCGGGTATCTGCAGACAGGTCCGCCAACCCCATATTCTGGTAACTAAATGTCAACAAGGCCAATGCCTGCTCCACTGATGATGTACTGGAGTAATTCTCAAGAATACCCTTGGCTCGATTGACCACAGCAACATAGGCATTACGCGTATAGTAATAGTTGGCAACCGCGATTTCATGTCTCGCCAACGCATTTAGCAAGTATTTCGCCCGAGCTCTGGCATCGGGAGCATATCGACTATCGGGGAACAACGTGTAGACCTCTTTAAAGGCTTCCATGGCTTTAGATGTTAAACTCGCATCTCGGTCACTCAAATCATCCTGACCACTTAAGCGACCAAAAACTGTTTTATCTTCTTCATAACTTGCAAGTCCTTTCAAATAATAAACATAGTCAACTGAATCGTGGGTAGGGTGAAGTCGAATAAATCGATCAGCAGCAGAAATAGCAAGCCCAGTTTCGCGGTTCTTGTAATAGGAATAGACCGTATCAAGCTGCGCCTGTTCAGCATATTTTCCATAAGGGTACTTTGCTTCCAGATTACGCAATCGCTCAACGGCAGTCAGCCAGTTTTTTCGAGACATACTTTCTTGGGCATATATGTACATCTCTTCCGCTGTCATATTTTCAAGCATCGCCTCTTTTTTCTTTGTTCCAGCACAACCAGAAACAACTAGAGCAGAGAGCAAAACGATGACCCAACTTAAATTTGACCAATTTATCTTTCGCATGTGTTTATCAATATGTCGTAGAATCATTCACCTGAGAGGAGGTTCCCGATTATCACGGTTTCTCACTGCTACAACGACTAGTCTAAATCCCTAATCAATGACATCGCTTGAGAAAAAAAGAACCTGCTCAAATATTTGATATGTAATGGAGATCGGTATTTTGCCACAAGTTCATCACTATGTCGGATTCTGAATCAGAGTTTTTTATTCCTGTTCCACAAAGCATGTCTGGTTATCGGCTTGATAAATCGCTCAGCGAGCTGTTATCTGGCTACTCTCGATCAACTATTCAGCACTGGCTGAAGGACGGCCTAATCCTCGTAGACAATCAGGTTTGCAAACAAAAGCAGCGACTCGGGGGAGGTGAAATGCTCCATATTCGTGTTCCTGAGTCGGAATCAGTGGATTTTGTAGCTCAGAATATGTCCCTTGACGTCATATATCAAGATGATGAAATTTTGGTCATTAACAAACCAGCAGGAATGGTCGTTCATCCTGGAGCGGGAAATCCAGATCGAACTTTGCTAAATGGACTGCTCTATCTGGAACCTGAACTTGGCATATTACCAAGAGCGGGTATCGTGCACCGAATTGACAAAGACACTACTGGATTGTTGGTGGTAGCGAAAACCGAACGTGCTCGACAGTCTCTGATTGCTCAACTCCAAAATCACTCAATGAGTCGAAAATACGTTGCCGTAGCAAATGGTGTCATGGTTTCCGGCGAAACCATTAATGAACCGATAGGACGTCATCGACATGATCGAATAAAAATGGCGGTCACTCATAACGGCAAACCTGCTATCACTCATGTTCGCGTCGTCGAAAAATTTCGCTGCCATTCTTTGATCCAAGCACAACTTGAAACAGGAAGAACGCATCAGATCAGGGTTCATATGAGTTGGAGAGGACACCCTCTGACCGGAGATTCCACCTATGGTGGCAGAATAAGGCTGCCCACCAACCCAACTTCCGAGCTAATGGAAAATCTGAGAGCATTTAACAGGCAAGCACTTCATGCCCAGCAACTTAGCCTAGCTCACCCCATGTCAAATGAATGGCTCGAATGGACACAACCCCTACCCAAAGATATGCTAGACCTGATTCGCTCACTATCGGATGATGCTGGAACTTCTTATCCCTTGAATGACGAAGGTGTGCTAGATATTGGTCATCCTGAGTGAAAAATCGATAGCACGAACGTGCTTTGTTAGCGCTCCAACAGAAATGTAGTTGACCCCGGTTTCTGCAATTGACCGCATATTGGAGATCTCTACGTTCCCAGAAACTTCAATCTCAGCAAAACCGTTGTTGATTTCAACTGCCTTTTTCATCATTTCTAGATCAAAATTGTCCAACATAATACGAGTCACACCTGCGTCAATAGCTTCGTTAAGTTGATCTAGTGATTCAACTTCGACCTCAAGCAGCTGACAATCACCCGCATGTTCTCTGGCTTGAAGCACTGCGGCCTGAATAGACCCAGCGGCAGCGATGTGGTTTTCTTTTATCAGCACTCCATCAAACAGCCCAATTCGGTGATTTTGACCTCCTCCAATCGCAACCGCGTACTTCTGAGCTAAGCGCATCCCTGGCAAGGTTTTTCGAGTATCCAATACACGGGTGTTCGTGCCTTCAATCTGCAAGACATAGTTGCGAGTAGTTGTAGCTGTGCCGGAAAGTGTTTGCAGGAAATTAATCGCAGTACGCTCTGCGGTTAAAATTGATCTTGATCTACCTGATACAGTACATACCGCGGTCTCTGATACAAGTAGATCTCCATCCCCACGATGCCAATCCAGCACCAAATCTCCGTCCACAAGATTGCACGCCATTTCGAACCAGGCAGCACCGCAAAGCACAGCAGGTTCGCGGCATATTAACCTTGATTCTGAATGGGAACTGGCTCCAATTAAATTTGCTGTAAGATCTCCGGCACCCACGTCCTCCTTAAGAGCGCGTACAACCACATCATGAATATCTTTTTCATTCGGTAGCGCAACGAAGGGGGGATTCACTGTACTCGATAGGCTGTTTTCCATTGATCGACGTATTTCCACTGATTCTAAATAATAAATACATTAGATTGATGAGTTCACTGATGCAACAGCCGAGATACAGACCAACTATGCCAACACACTAAATACATCATCACTTTTTTGAACTGCTTTTATACCTTATATCAAGGGATGTCAAAACAGGCCAGCAGTTTAGGCTTCAAAGAAAACACCTAATACCGATATTCGAACCTACCAGTCTGAAAGGCAACCCAGTATCGCATTACTCAAAGCACACAACACCCCTGATTTCGCCGCATTAATACCGACATCGGTTCTACTCCGGTTTTCAGGGTGATAGAATAGGATTTATTTGTAGAGAGTTTTCGTGGAATACATTAGTACGAGAGGAGAAGCACCCGTCCTGGATTTCAAACAAGCCACATTGGCAGGGTTAGCTGAAGATGGTGGACTTTATTTGCCCAAAGTATGGCCCTCTTTATCCACAGACAACATTCGAAAACTTAGGGGCATGGACTACCCTACCCTAGCTGTGGAAATTATGCAGCACTTCACCGGGGACTGTATCCAATCATCAACACTCGCGACATTAGCAGGGCGCGCTTACCGCGGATTTCATCACGATGCCGTTGCGCCAATAAAGCAACTGGATAACAATCTCTTTTTCATGGAGTTATTCCATGGTCCTACCCTTGCATTCAAAGATTTCGCGTTACAATTTTTGGGTCAGCTATTCGATCACTTTCTTCGCCAAAATAATGCTAGGTGCACGATTGTAGGGGCCACATCTGGTGATACTGGTTCTGCGGCCATAGAAGGAGTAAGGGGACTCGACGCTGTTGAGTTGTTTATGCTTCATCCAGCAGGACGAGTATCAGAGGTTCAACGAAGACAGATGACGACCATCACAGACAAGAACATTCATAACCTTGCCGTCGCCGGCACATTTGACGATTGTCAAAGCATGGTCAAGGCGATGTTCAATGATCCAGTCTTTCGCAAAAAGCATTCGTTATCTGCGGTAAATTCCATCAACTGGGCAAGAATAGCCGCCCAGGTGGTTTACTATTTCTGGGCAGCCTTGTCATTGGGCGCACCCGATCGAGCGGTTAACTTCTCAGTGCCCACGGGCAATTTCGGCAACATTCTAGCCGGTTATATCGCCAAGAAAATGGGGTTACCAATCAACCGATTGATTATTGGCTCGAATAGAAATGACATACTTACCCGCTTCTTCCAAACTGGCTGTATGGAACAAACCGGGGTACACCCAACGCTATCACCAAGTATGGATATACAAATATCCAGCAACTTTGAGCGATACCTATTTGAGTTGTTTAGCCGGAATCACGAAGAGCTTAATCGTTGTATGATTGAGCTTAATCGGGATGGGAAATTTAGCATTGACACCACCACCCTAAACAAAGCTCAACAGGATTTTAGCGCCCATCGTTTTTGTGACGAAAAAATTAGTGACGAGATTCGTCGTATCTATCAATCCAGTGGCGAAATCATCGACCCACATTCCGTGATTGGCGTCGCCGCAGCAAACGCTGAGAACGATAACACAGCCCCCACGATCGTCGTTGGAACGGCTCATCCTGCCAAGTTTCCGGATGCCGTAAAAAATGCAATTGGTGTCAACATCCCCTTACCAGCTCATCTGGGTGATCTGCTAACCAAAAAAGAAAAGATGACCACTGTTGAAAATGATGTAGAAAAAGTAAAAGCCATTGTTGGTTGAAGCCAACCAATATATCTCTCATTTAAAGAGTAGTTTCGGTGTCAAAAAAAGCAAATCCAAAGAACCCATATATCCAGCACTTGTGGCCTGTGAGCATATTGACTCGCAAATTCGGCAAGTATCAACAGATTAATCCTGAGCTGATCAAGCTATTTCGGGAATATCAGCAACAAAACCCCGGGAAAACAGGAAGTGTGTATTCCAGCCCGGATAATTTCGCACAAGGCCTAAAAAATACGGCCGTCGATGATCTGACAAAATTTATCATGGACAATATTTTTGCGATCGCAAGTGAACTTAATCAATCCTATTGGAGTCAACCCCAATCAATTAATATCGACATAACAGGAATGTGGTTTCAAATTAGTAACAACTTCGGATTCCATGAAACACACATACACGGCAATTGCTCTTGGTCCGGTGTTTACTATGTTCAGTCTGGGTCCGCCAGTAAATCTATTTCGGACCTCCATGAAAATGGTATGCCCAATGGTATTACTCGATTTTATGGCCCCAACATGGAATATGGTGCGGGTGGACACGGTGACCTAGGGAATTACTACCTTATGGACGATGATCATGACTCTTACCCTGAAGATGGCAAGTTGGTTATTTTTCCCTCTCATTTAAAGCACATGGTTTTCCCTTATCAAGGCAAGGAAGACCGTATCATTGTTTCATTCCACGCCCAAGTTAACGGTGACAAGGAATTGCGTTACAACTACGGTTTTAGCTAACTTGGCGAAAGCAATGTTACTCCAAACCGCAACCAACCCTTAGAACAATGAGATCCTGAATTATCCTATGCTAAAGCCTCTACTCTCAATTCAAGACCTTTCTGTTAAATTTCACGTCCACGGCACCAATGTGGATGCGGTTAAGGGTGTGTCATTCGATCTTTATCGGGGGAAAACGGTTGCATTAGTTGGTGAATCAGGTTCTGGTAAGTCTGTCATTTCTAAGGCAATCATGAATCTGTTACCAGCGAATGGTGAGATTACCGCGGGAAGTATTATCCTCAACGATGAGGAAAAACAATTAGTCGATGTTGATGTTACCAACCTTCATCCTGATAGCGAGGCCATGCGAGATTTGCGTGGGGGTAGTATTTCGTTGATTTTTCAGGAGCCGATGGTCTCACTTTCGCCTTTGCATACCATTGGTGACCAAATCAGTGAAGCGCTGTTTCTGCACCAGGAGATTGGCAAAAAAGAAGGATTGAACCTCACCGTTGAAATGCTGGGGCTTGTGGGCTTTTCAAACGCCGAAATGGCAGTGAATCTTTATCCCTTTGAGTTATCTGGGGGAATGAGGCAACGTGCGATGATTGCTATGGCATTGATCTGTCACCCTTCATTGCTTATCGCCGACGAGCCGACGACCGCTCTGGATGTCACTATTCAGGCACAAATTTTAAAACTGATTCGATCCTTCCAAACCGAGCTGAATATGGCGGTATTGATGATCACTCATGATCTTGGAGTCGTGGCGAACGTGGCGGATGAAGTCGTGGTTATCTACCATGGAGAAGTGATGGAATCAGGCACTGTGGAACATATCTTCAACGATCCTCAGCATAGGTATACTGAGGCATTACTGCATGCCGTACCAAGATTCAACTTAAAGCCTGGTGAGCGACTGACTCCCCTTAGAGAAATTAAGGCTGAGGTGGGCGAGTTTCTGAAAAGTAGAAACAACCTCAATCAAGTGAACCAGTCCAAGATTATCTTAAGTGTCCGTAACCTAAATAAGAGTTTCGGTGCCAGAAGTCATGCCTGGTCATTCCAAACCAATGCGCCCAGAGTCATCGCCGTGGACGATGTTAACTTTGACCTCTATCGAGGAGAATCGCTTGGATTGGTGGGAGAAAGTGGTAGCGGGAAGTCAACACTTAGTAAGATGCTTGTTCGCGCACTGGTACCCGACAGTGGCAATATTATCTTCGACGACTCCGGCTCGCCAATGAACGTGGAACAACTTGATAACGAGGCCCTATTCGAATATCGATGTAAGGTGCAATATATTTTCCAGGATCCCGTTGGGTCTTTAAACCCCAGCATGACCGTATTTGACATCATTCGTGAACCGATGGTAATTCATAATCTTGGCAATATGGATTACCAAATCGAAGCGGCCAGTGAATTAATGCGACTCGTGGGCCTTGATTCAAGATACCTCAGGAGGTACCCACATAGCTTTTCAGGTGGGCAAAGACAACGTATCGGTATTGCTCGTGCATTGGCATTACAGCCGGAACTTCTCATTTGTGATGAGCCGGTTTCCGCTCTTGATGTCTCAATTCAGGCTCAGGTTCTAAACCTGATGAAAGACCTGCAAACTGAATTAGGTTTGAGCTACCTATTTGTCACCCATAATCTCGCCGTAGTGGACTATATCTCTGATCGAATTGCGGTAATGTATAAAGGCAAATTCGTTGAGGTGGCAGATAGGAAAGCATTATTCGAGAACCCAATTCACCCCTATACAAAGTCATTATTGTCCTCGATCCCCGTTCCCGATCTCAACACCCCGCTTAACTTCGACCTTATTAGTGAACCCGGAGCCGATTTATTGTGGCCTGATGAATACCAGGAAAAATCCGATGGACGATATTCTCTCATTGAAGTTGAACCCAATCATTTCGTCAGATCGAGGGACCCACATTGACTAAGCAGGCATTACTCTCGCTCACCGACTTCCTAGTGAAACCGATTTCCACGCTCTTTTTCATTGTGAGCACGCTTGCATTTGTTTCATGTTCATGGGCGAACAGCCAAACCTATATTGATACTGACTACTTCAATAGTGAGAATTTTCAGCGACTTAAAAAACCTACTCCACCCCCTATTTCCAACAGATTGCCTTTGGAACCTCAAGTTGTCAATCTGGTAGAAACAGGTAAGACAAGCGGTAAACATGGCGGCCAATTAAGGATGTTAATGGGTCGTACCAAAGATATTCGAATGATGATGGTTTATGGATATTCCCGACTAGTGGGATATGATGAAACCCTTGCATTTAAAGCAGATATTTTGAAAAGTTTTGACGTTCAAGAAGGCCGAATATTTACTTTTCACTTACGTAAAGGCCATAAATGGTCAGACGGTGCACCCTTTACCAGTGAAGATTTTAAATACTTTTGGGAAGACGTACTAAACAACGATGAGCTATATCCTTTTGGCGTTCCCAAAGCATTACTGGTTAATGACGAGCCGCCTATAGTCGAATTTCCAGATGACACAACGGTACGATATAGCTGGCAAAAACCAAATCCATTTTTCCTGCCTGCTATTGCGGGCCCAAGGCCACTATTTCTTTACGCCCCAAAACACTATTCTAAACAATTCCATATCAGCTATGCTAACGAAGAAAAGCTAGCAGCGCTCGTTGAGGAGACTGGCGTGAGAAACTGGGCTGGACTGCATCATCGACATAATCACCCGTATAAAAACGACAACCCCAAATTACCGATGCTGCAACCTTGGGTGAATACCACTCGCCCACCATCAGAACGGTTTGTTTTTACTCGCAATCCTTATTATTACCGAGTCGATGAAGCAGGCCACCAGCTACCATATATTGATGAAGTCATCATCCAGATTACCAGTAAAAGCCTTGTTGCCGCTAAAACCGGGGCTGGAGAATCTGATCTGCAAGGGCGGTACATTCGTTTGGATAATTACACTTTTCTTAAGGGCGGCGAACAACGCAACGATTTTTCTGTGCGATTGTGGAGTAACGGGACTGGTGCACAGCTTGCAATATATCCTAATTTGAATAGCAACAATCCGATTTGGCGAAAACTGGTTCGTAACACTAATTTTCGCCGTGCGCTATCCATTAGCATTAATCGACGGGAAATCAATCAGGTGATCTATTTCGGCTTAGCGCTTGAATCCAATAATACTGTACTTCCACAATGTTCACTGTTTAAGCCTGAGTATCAGACTGCTTGGGCTCATTATGATATCGACCAAGCAAATAAAATGCTGGATGCACTCGGGCTAACTGATCGAGATGACCGCGGTATACGATTGATGGAAAATGGTGAACCTGTAGAGATAATCCTACAAACCGCAGGAGAAAGCACAGAGGAAACCGACATTCTTGAGTTGGTGGGGGAAAGTTGGAAAAAAGTGGGAATTAAATTACACACAAAGCCCTCTCAACGCGAGGTGTTTCGGGAGAGAGTTTTTTCGGGCGAGGCCATGATGGCAATGTTCAACGGCATCGACAACGGAACTCCGACAGCGAACATGAGCCCGGAATCTTTCGCCCCTACCCACCAAAATCAACTTCAATGGCCTAAGTGGGGGCAATATGCTGAAAGTAACGGTGGTGTAGGAGAAGCTCCAGATATACCCGAAGGTCAGCGATTGATGGAACTTTATCACCAATGGAGTGAATCAAGTCGTCTCGATGAGAGAACTGAAATTTGGCATGAGATTCTTGATATTAACGCCCAACAAGTTTTCAGTATTGGGCTCATTTGTGGCGTCCCGCAACCCATAGTGGTCAATAATAAGCTGAAGAATGTGCCGGAAACAGCCAGCTTCGGCTGGGAGCCCACGGCGTATTTCGGCGTATATAAACCAGACACATTTTGGTTCGAAAACCAGGAATAAATTAAGTCTATGTTTTATTACGTTCTAAGACGCCTATTAACGATGATCCCAACTTTGTTGGCAATCAGCTTCATCATCTTTGTCATCATTCAACTCCCCCCGGGAGACTATCTTGAAACGCATATCGCCGAGCTTGAAAGCCAGGGAGAATCCGTTGACCCGGATAAGATCAAATTCCTGAGACAACAATATGGATTGGATCAACCCTTTCTTCTGCAATATTATGACTGGGTAACTGGTTTTTTTGTCGGAGATTATGGTTACTCGTTTGAATACGACCTACCTGTAAGAGAAGTGATGGGCGACCGCATCTGGTTGACCATCATCGTTTCTATTATCACGATCATCTTCACCTGGGCCATCGCATTCCCTATTGGCATCTATTCCGCCACTCATCAATACAGTTGGGGAGATTATGGGCTAACTCTCCTAGGATTTTTGGGGCTAGCTATCCCAAATTTTCTACTGGCATTGGTGATGTTGTATTTCGCGAATGTTTGGTTTGGCACCTCCATAGGCGGCCTCATGGATCCGCAGTACATGGATCAACCCTGGAGTTGGAACAAGTTCAAGTCTGTCTTAGAGCATTTGTGGATACCCGTCATCGTTATTGGTACTTCAGGCACAGCGGGGATGATTAGAAGACTTAGAGCCAATCTACTTGATGAATTGGAAAAACAATATGTACTCACCGGCAAAGCCAAGGGGTTAGCACCTTCAAAATTGTTGATGAAATATCCCTTGCGCATGGCTTTGAACTTCTTTATCGCTGACATAGGCAGTCTACTGCCTAGTGTTATCTCTGGAGCTGAAATAACAGCTATTGTGCTTTCTTTACCAACCACTGGACCAATGCTTCTGAATGCATTGCAGAGTCAAGATATGTATCTAGCGGGCACTTTCTTACTATTTCTGGCAATACTGACAGTGGTCGGAATGTTGATTTCAGATCTGTTGCTCGCTTGGCTTGACCCTAGAATCAGACTCTATGGGGAGGAGATACAATGAACTCTCAGCGAAACAGTGAAGCGAATACAAAGCACTATACCTCAACGGCGAAGTTCGACCCTCTTTCCGTCGAAAAACTCAGCGCCGAACAGGAAAAGTATTTCTTTGCATCTCGCCATCAGCTCATGTGGTGGAAGCTAAAGAGGCATAAATTAGCGGTTTTCTCTGGTTTGATACTGCTGATCATGTACGCATCGACACTCGTTTCCGAATTAGTCTCTCCCTATAATCTACACACTCGCAATACTGAGTACATTTACGCACCACCACAAAGAGTCCATCTTTTCCACGAAGGCGCGTTTATTGGGCCGTTCGTA
This sequence comes from Gammaproteobacteria bacterium, assembly GCA_012103395.1. Lineage (GTDB taxonomy): Bacteria > Pseudomonadota > Gammaproteobacteria > Arenicellales > Poriferihabitantaceae > WLWV01. Next base: position 11,058 of record WLWV01000008.1, on the reverse strand, counting down.
TACGGCTATGACTATTACCTAGACATGGAGAACCTGAAAAGGGAGTACACGCCTAACCTTGAAAAAGTACATCCACTTCGTTTTTTATGTCAAGGTGATGAATACCAGTTTTGGGGGATCTTTGATGCCAATTTTCATTTTGTTTGTCCTGCTGAAGATGCCACGTTCTTTGTTTTCGGAACAGACCGATTAGGCCGAGATGTTTTCTCCCGAATTGTCTATGGCGCTAGAATTTCGCTCTTGATTGGTTTAGGCGGCATAATTGTCAGTTTGTTTCTCGGACTGCTGCTTGGTGGTTTGGCGGGATACTATGGTGGGTGGGTCGACTCAGTGGTTCAGCGAACCATTGAGATTATTCGATCATTTCCAGAGTTGCCTTTGTGGATGGCCCTGTCCGCTATCCTACCGGTAACATGGAGCCCCATTCTGGTATTTTTCGGCATTACCATCATCCTCGCCTTATTGGACTGGACTGGACTAGCTCGCGCCGTGCGCTCCAAACTACTCGCCTTAAGGGAAGAAGATTACTGCACGGCGGCAAAGCTAATGGGAGCAAAACCAAGTAGGATTATCTCCAAACATCTCTTGCCCGGGTTTTCCAGTCACATTATCGCCTCCGCCACGCTTTCAATACCCGGCATGATTCTGGGAGAAACCGCATTATCCTTTCTGGGGTTGGGATTGAGACCGCCGATTACGAGTTGGGGCGTGCTACTTAATGAGGCTCAAAATATTAATGTAATCGCACTTTATCCATGGCTTATCTTGCCTGTTTTACCCGTAGTTGTGATTATTTTGGCTTTTAACTTCTTTGGAGATGGGCTACGGGACGCTGCAGACCCCTACAAATAGGCATCTCGATCACCAATGCGACGGACACTCAATAGCGGAGCAAGCCGTCAACCCTAATCATGTATTTAGACCGGTTGCTCTACTGCATTTTATACACTCTTGGATTTTCAGACCCCTATGCGTACACCACTAGCCATTGTGCTCAAAGGCTACCCCAGATTGTCCGAAACGTTTATTGCTCAGGAAATTCGTTCACTGGAAAAACACGGTTTTGACATTACGCTCTACTCACTAAGGCGCCCTACCGATAGTAAGACACACCCTATTCACGACGAAATCGATGCAAACGTGGTGTACTTGCCTGAGTATCTCTACCAACAGCCACTTAGGCTCTTTAGGTCAATCTGGAAAAAGCGTAAGCAAATTGCCAAGTCTGGAGTATTGGGTAATTGGTGGTTAGATTTTAAAAGAGACCGAACAGCTAGTCGTGTCCGGCGTTTAGGGCAAGCGACGGTACTGGCAGCAGAGCTTCCACAGCACATACCACGAGTCTATGTTCATTTTTTGCACACTCCTGCCTCCGTGGCACGATATGCCTGCGAAATTAGACAGCTCCCCTGGGCCTGTTCAGCTCATGCAAAAGACATTTGGACCAGCCCTGAGTGGGAACTAGTGGAGAAAATTGATATGTGCAAGTGGCTTACCACTTGCACATTAGCCAATACGAAGTACTTAAGAAGTATTAGCAAAACGCCAGCGAAGATAAAGCTTAACTACCACGGTCTAGATCTCAGCCGTTTTTCGCTCTCGCAACCAAGCTTTAGTGAACGCATTGGTGACAACCCCGACCAACCCGTCATCTTATTAAGTGTTGGCAGAGCAGTTGCCAAAAAAGGTTATGCCGATTTGCTGTGCGCGCTCGCAGGTTTACCCCTAGACATACATTGGACATTCGTTCACATCGGTGGAGGACCCTTGTTGAAAGAGCTCAAAAGACAAGCTACGGAACGACAAATCGAGCGAAAAATACAATGGCTCGGACCGCAATCACAACAAACCGTGTTGCAGCACTACCAGTCTTCGGACCTCTTCGTACTTAACTGTCAAATCGATGAACACGGTGATCGAGATGGATTGCCCAATGTATTGGTTGAAGCTCAAAGTCAGGGGCTACCTGTAATTTCAACCGACATTTCCGGTGTTCCCGAGCTCATTCAACATTCGACTAACGGATTGTTGGTAAAATCGAGGGACAACACAGCATTAAGCAACGCAATTATTCAACTCATTCAGAACCCTTCTCTTCGAAAGAAACAGGGGCTTGCCGGAAGCAAAATCGTGCAATCGGCATTCGATATGAACAGTAATCACCAAGACCTGTATCAGCTGCTAGAGAAGCTGTGATTTTCGACTGGACTTGGGATTTTCAACTAATGCTGATTTCAACTCATTAACGATAATTTCTCTGAAGCGTTGAGGTAGCAGCGGTGTGGCACGAGCAATGAACGTTACTTTTCTCTCCATCGCAAAAACTTCCCCCTGAGGCCACTCAGAGTGGCTTTGGTCCATCAGCCCTCGATTAATCAACGTCACCCCCATTCCTGATGAGATAATAGTACGGATTCCTTGGAGACTTGGACACTCCATACAGATATAGTAGTCAACCCCATTTTCGTTCAACATCTCAATAGCGGCGTTTCGATAAGTACAATTTGGTGAAAAGGTGACCAGCGGAACGGGGCCATCCAACGAGTATTCAACATTTTTGTTTTTGATCCAGATCAGCTCATCATCCCACAAATGAGTATCTTCCTCTCTGATCCTATGAGGCTCAAGAGGCAACACTGCCACATCGATCTGGCGCTGATCAAACCAATTCAGTAATGTAAGTTGCTGTTCAACTTTCAGTTCCAATCTCACCTTTGGATGACGACGTTGAAACCCTTCAATGAACTTGGGCAGCTGTTTTACGACAATGTCATCTGTTATCCCTATTCTGATTCTCCCTTGGAGATCAGATAAACAGAATTGCTGTACGGCTTCGTCATGAGTGCTAAGAATGATTTCAGCATAGCTAAGGAGCTGTTTGCCATCCGCAGTTGGCTCAATAGTGTGACCATCCCGATGAATCAGTTTCCTACCAACACTCTGCTCTAAACGCTTTAACTTCCAACTAACCGCCGATGGTGTGATGGACAGTATTCTGGAGACCAAAGTTAAGCTGCCAGAGTCGACAATGGCTTTTAGTGTTCGGAGTGATTCAGTATCAAGTCTCATGGCAATATGACATATACTTTATAAATTCCCTCCATTTTGTCATTAGTGTCATATCTATTTCAATGTTAACCTCCTTCTTGAATGCTGACTTGTCAATGGTTTTCGGTGCTGTCCAACCGCATTTACAATTTGGTATGTTTGAGCCGCTTTATTAACTTTCACGAAAAGGTACCACTTCATGCAATCGGGCGATGGAAAAACTAGAGATCTCGTATCCACAATCCCAGGCTCCGGCTGGGATTTCAATATGTCACGACATCGATACCATGAAATTGAACGTCCATATGGCCCACATTACACCGTGTATAACCGTCGCTTTATGGCCTGTTGCTTCGATAAAATTGATACCGAAGAGGGATATTGGTTATTGAGACAAAAAGCGGCTGTCCTACACACGGGCGAGTTACCCCTCCAGTTTAAAGGCCCAGATGCCGAGGCATTGTTGAATAAGCTGTTCACTAAAGATATTACCAAAGCAAAAGTAGGTAGATGTGGCTATGGACTCGCTTGTTATGAAGACGGCGGTTTAATCACAGATGGTGTATTTCTTAGAATCGCTCAGGATTGCTTTTGGCACGTCCAGGCAGATGGTGATTTTTACGGCTGGGCGCGCGCTCACAGCATCGGTATGGATGTCGAGATCTCCGATCCACAAATTAATGTTTCTCAAGTACAAGGTCCCACAGCAATGCAGATTCTAGAGGCGGCCTCTGATGATGGGATGCCTGAACCATTCGGCTATTTTGGTATTGCTAAAGTAAAGTTCGGCGGCCAAGAAGTCATCATTACACGAACGGGATACACCAATGAACTTGGTTGGGAGTTCTACACTGAGCAACATCATAATGTAAATGCGCTCTGGCAACACCTCACCGAAAAAGGGGCCCCTTTTGGTATTAGTTTATTCGGACTCGATTCCATGCACATTCGAAGGATAGAAGCAGGGATCCTCAATGCTGGCTCTGACTTCAACCGTTTCACTAACCCGTTTGAAGTAGGCCTTGGGAAGTTCGTCGACATGGACAAACCGAACTTCATCGGCAAAGCTGCTTTGGAAAAAGCTCCTAGGAAAGTACGTCTAACTGGCGTAACTTGCCTAGGTGGTGAACCACACATTGGCGGTGAAATAAAATCGGGGGATCAATCCATCGGTGCCATTACAGCCGGCGCGCATTCTCCTTACCTGAAGCAGGGTATCGGCATAGCCTTGATGCATAAAAGTGGAAATCCCGAAGGCTTGGAAGTCACTATCGAATGCACAGACGGTACACTGCATCCTGGAAAGCTTGCTTCCTTACCTTTGTATGACAAACAGGCGGAAATCCCAAGAGGGAAACGAGTGATGATACCAACCAGGGATTAACTCTGCTTGTTACTCTGCACTAAGCAACTTCCCGCCTTTCACTTTTTAAAAGCCCCTGTTCCTTAACGATTGCGTTCAAAATAGCATGGAAAGGGGCGGTACAACCGGCACTTTGGCTGGATAACCTAAACCTAAGGGTAGTGGGTCTACAAGTAACTGTGTTCTGAGTCCGGGAAGGTACCGTTTTTCACAGCGGACACATAGTCTCTCAAAGCACCTTGAATCCCGTCGTCACTACCGGCAAGAAAGTTTTTGACGAACTTTGCCGCCTTCCCCGGATAAAGACCTAAAAGGTCATGCCATACCAATATTTGGCCATCAGTGCCTGCTCCAGCCCCGATTCCAATCACAGGCACTTCGAGACTTTGTGTCAATAATTCACCCAAATGAGCAGGGACACATTCGATCAAGATCACACTGGCACCGGCATCCTGCAACACTTTAGCTTCCTTGAGAATGGTTTGCCCTTGCTCGGGGTCTCTTCCCTGCACCTGATATCCACCCAGATGGTTTACTGACTGAGGGGTTAACCCCATGTGAGCGCAAACGGGAATCCCTCTTTCACTCAACAAGCGGGTCGTTTCGGCGAGCCAAGCCCCTCCCTCAAGCTTCACCATCTGAGCTCCTTCCCGCATTAGTATCGCGGCATTCTCTAAACTTTTTGATTCTGTGTAGTAACTCATGAAAGGCAGATCTGCGACCAGCAATGAACCAAGATTACCCCGTTTTACACAACGGACGTGGTAGGCAGTGTCTTCAATTGTGACGGGTAGACTGCTATCGTGCCCCTGAATAACCATGCCGAGCGAATCACCTACTAACAATACGTCAACACCCGCATCACTTGCCGCATAGGCTCCACAATAGTCATATGCAGTTAATGCTGAAAATTTCTCACCAGACTGTTTCATTTTTTTCAACGTATTAATGGTAATACGTTTCTCTTTTTTGGTCTGAACTGACATATAAATAACCTTAAGGAATTCCCGTGATTGAATAATGATATTATCCAAGACATCGAACGATCATGCCAGAGAAGAAAGACACATTATACTGTGCACATGCCATTACCTCCGTCGCTGAAGATCGCCTTTTATGCACCGATGAAATCCCCAAATCATGGAGTGCCATCAGGTGATCGATATATTGCCCAATTGCTTATTGAGGCATTACAGCATGCGAGATTTAAAGTTGAACTGGCAAGTGAACTCAGAAGTTGGGAAGGCCAAGGAAATATTGTCGAACAAAAACGGATTGAGGGCGTCGGACTTAAACAGGGTTCGGAACTGATCGAATATTATTCTCGACAACCAGATTCAGAAAAACCAGATGCGTGGTTCACTTATCATCTTTATCATAAGGCACCTGATTGGATTGGCCCAATGGTATCTGAAGCACTCTCGATACCTTATTTTGTCGCCGAAGCATCCATGGCTCCTAAGCAAAGGAATGGTAAGTGGAAACATGGTTACGATTGCTCGTTGAAGGCATTAAAACAAGCTCAGGCAGTCTTCATCCTTAATCCCAATGACCGAGATTGTTTGACTCAGCTAGCTGACCCAAAAACGCACCTCGTTGCTTTAAAACCCTTCCTTAAAACTTCTCCACATCTATCCCGCAAACCAGAACTACGTCGACGTATCGCGACAGAGAAAAATATTAGTGAGAACCAGTATTGGCTTTGCTGTGTGGGTATGATGCGCCGAGATAGCAAACTCCTGTCCTATCTAATGCTAGCTGATGCCATGAGCTTGGTTGAACGAAAAGACTGGCAATTGTTAATCATCGGAGATGGTCCTGCCCAAGAGGAAATCAAAAATGCATTTGGTGACAAAAACAACGTCCATTTTCTTGGTGTTCAAGAAAAAGGATACATAGAAGACTGCCTTCATTGCAGTGATATTTTTCTATGGCCGGCAATCAATGAAGCCTTTGGAATGTCGGTTCTTGAATCACTCGCCTCAGGACTGCCCGTGATCGCTGGGCGAACCGGTGGGATCGCACAAATTGTTGAACATGAAAAAACGGGGATTTTAGTCGATGATATTGATGCAGGAAAAATGGCAAAGGCAATTGATGATATTCTAAGTTGTCCGACAAAAATCGCTGAGATGTCCGCTTGTTCTTTGACAAAATACCAAACTGAGCATTTGCTTGAAAACGGTGCTGAGACTCTGAGAAAAGAAATAATGAGGCATCTGCAACCTAGGGCCCCATTTGATAATCCGAAGGACTAGCGCCAGCGAGTTTGAAATATCGATTTAGCGTCCATCCACTTTACCGCAGGGTGCTCATCCATTAGCGCAATAAGATCATTCAAGAACTGCCATGCTGCCACATCGTGCACGAGATGGTGGGTCAATAATCCAGTCGGCTCTGTAGAATCACAAGCTCCCTCACGCCTACTCTTCAGATGTGTTACCAACTGCTCAACAACGGACGTTTCTCCTATGAACCTTTTACCTTTTTTCCAGCTCATAATGTCAGCATGAGTATTAACCACCCATAAGCCATGCTCGGGTTCTAAGCACGCTCTTGGCTTGAATGTTGATACACCTTTGTACCCATTTTTGGGTAAACTGCTCACCAAAGAGAAATCAATTCGATTCCAAGGTGGTACTAGAATAGGACAGAAAGCGTCACCAAAATGACTTTGTAGTTTCGACATTCCCTTACGTAGTTCATCGAAAATTTCGCTAGCCATGCGATGGTTACCTAGCTCCTGTTTTTTTTGATGAACCTCGGCATGATTTCGATGAGAAAAGCCGTGCTGCAGAACCGTGATATTAAAATTTTTGTCAATACAGTCCTTTAACGACGAATCAAGATTATCGGGAATGACCGCTAAAGAGATTGGAACCGAAAACCGACTCGATAAATTTAATAGCTTTTCAAGTTCAGGAGTCGAAGCTTGAGCATCATCATCCCTCCACCAAAAAGTTGCTTCCTCTCCGATAAAGTTCCATTCATCCAATTCCTCATAGAGGCACGATACGCTTTCTTCGTTCATTTTTTTAGCATCTCTGAGCAAGCCGCTCTATTATCATCGCACTTTTTTCGGCCCCGTTCGTTTCTATTGTTAAATCCTGCGATATCCACTGCTTCATGGCCTTGTTCACCGCAGCAGCGAGATTCTGTGGGGTTAGTGCAGATTCTGGTAACAACACCACCAGACCTTTTTCACTTAGAATTTGTGCTCTTTGGTATTGCTCAGTTTCTCCATCCGCAGAGAAAGGAACCATCACGGATCTAACTTTGGCGTGAATAATATCCAGACAGGAATTGTATCCCGATTGAGAAATCGATAGCTCACAACGATGCAGCAACAACGGAAAGTCCGACCTATTCTCTTCAACTAAGATCTGATCATTCGCCATAGACCGAAGTAAGTTGGCATCCTGAGCCTCTAAGTTTTTGCCAATCATAATACGCCATACGGCGTCTTTTAGTATCGACAACGGTTTTGCTTTTATGGCAGTCAACAATAGGTTCATCCCAACAGCGCCACCGCCAGCCGATACAATGACTTCTTTAAAACCATCTCCTCCAAGACCCACCGCTCCTTGTTTACCGAATACACGACGCGATTGATTAATATACCCACTGTAATGTAACAAGGGCTCAATTTGATGCGATAAAGGAAACGATGCCGACAGCGGTGCGAGGCTCGGGTCGCCGTGAACCAAAACGGCATCAAAGCTTGATTGCAGTAATTCCACTGTTTCCCGGTTTCTCTTAGGCGCTCGACTTTGGAGAATATCGCGAATAGAAGCAACCACTAGCGGTAGCGGTGACATTTTTTCTATGCTGCTTAGTAGGGGCATCAGTTCAAATCTCATTTGCCTACGACCAAACGGAAATGTCTCGACAATCAACACTTGCGGTTCAAAACTGAGAACAGCATCCAATAGCTGCTCTGTCCTTGACTGCTTCCAGAACTCATCAACCGGTAGTCCTTGTTGATCCAGAAGCTGTCTAAAATCTCCCGGCGCAGTTTTTGTGATTGGTAGCTGAACGAACTCATAGGATCGAGTTCGGTTATGTTTTAATTCTCCTCCTGACACTAGCAAAACAGAGTGATTTCGCTCGGACAGAGCATCGGCCAGAGCCATCATTCGAACTAGATGGCCGGTGCCAAGCAAATGTTGAACGTAAATAGCAATCTTAAGTGAGTTAGCTGAACCAGAGTTGTCTGGGGCGTCGATGCCTGTTGTACAAGCACCGTCCAATTCTTGCCGTGGAGGCTTATGTGTGCCGTCAGGTTTCATCACGGCAAGGAAACTCCTGTCTCTAACCCAAGTTATTCAGAATATTCAGGAGGCGTCCTGAACAGTGGATATCATGAGAGCCACAACCCGTTCACATACCTGATCCATTCCATCCAACATTCCCGGCAAAAGGTTGTCGTGAGGCTTAGGCTGACTCGACAAGCCCTTAATCAGCGGAATCAGGCTCTCAGAATTAAAGTTCTCAGGCTCTAACATTGTTACGAGAGAAAGCTCGGTAGCTCTTCTTGCCCTTATTAGCTGCTCAGTACGTGGTTCGAAACGCGGAATAATAATAGTCGGCTTATTAAAGCTCAAAATTTCACAGAAAGTATTATAACCACCCATCGTTACCAGCCCCTGAGCATTCTCAATGAGAGATTCCATTCGGTTATGGTAGTCAAACACAGTAAACAAATCGATAGACTCAGCCAAGAGCTTAAAATACTCACGTTTATCTTCACTCATAAACGGCCCAAGTATGAAAATTACAGCGGTACTCAGTTCTTTTGACTTCTGATAGGCTTCAAATACCAACTCAACCATTTCTTCTCCATCCTTACCACCGCCTGGGGTGACAAGGATATAGGGTTCCTCGATATCTGGTTTTACACAATCATCGATAGAAGATCTCTTAAGGTAGCCAGTAAAGAAAGTCTTGTCATAGATATCGGACTCAAGCCCAAGCCCTTGAAATGGTTCGTAGAATGATTTTAGACCGTAAACCCATATTTCATCATAGAGATCTTTTAAAGCAGGTAGAGCAGCCTTCATTCCCCATTCTCTTTGTAGAGATCGACTTTCATCAATGATATCCCGTTCTCCCAGTACCGTCTTAACTCCTTTCGTCTGCAGCATCTTTAACGTCTCACGGACCTCGCCCTCAAGACCTAAAGGTTCTTTATCCACAATAAAAAGATCAGGGTCAAAAACTTCCGCTGTTTTTAAAATGATTGCTTCTCGTATGGCCATAGTCTGATCTAGATTGATATGCAACCCCAAAGACGTATATCGACCATCCTTCAATTTAATCACACCTGGAATTCGAACGAAATCCACCCTAGCACGGAATTCAAAACTACCAATTACGGGAGATCCGGAAAGGATAAGGACGGATATTCCCTTGTATCGTCCAACAAGCTCGTGAGCAATAGCTCGGCACCTTCTCAGGTGACCTAAACCAAAGGTATCATGGCTATAGATCAACACCCGAGCGTTATCGAGACGAGTGGGTTCCGTCATAACAAAAAAAGGGAAGGCAGTTTATGAAAGTTAGTCCTTAAAAGCTTTTATACTTCTATGTATCGTTAAAACGGGAGGAATCGAAAAGCAAAATAATCAACTGCAGCAGCTCGGCGACTTTCTCCGGGTTGTCCGAAACCTGAACCCAATCAAAGTTCGCCAACTTTTTGGGAGATTGGCCACTTTGTTCTTTCTTTACTGTAGCTCTGTGTGAGACAAATACCTTCGTCCGGTTTTCGGAAGCTCTCTCCAAGCGCATCGCATATCTATCATGTGACGTACCTTGCCCCACTATACGATTAAAGAGTGCCATAGCCATCTTTTTTGTCCCGGTAACACCGTGGATGTCCTCAATCCAATCAGTTTCCATTAGTCCTGCTGCTGGCTTAAAAGTAGACAAGCTCACCTGCTCACTAGCCCAATAATCTGCTAAGCGTTTCCAGACCTCCTCCGCCGGCGCCTCAATTTCTAACCATCGGTTGTCGCCAGTCGATACAATTCTTGCTCCCACAATCTCTGGCAGCACCTGTTTTTCCAGCAATTGTTTACTATTATTATATCCTTCCAATATCGCGGCATTCGATGACTCCAGTAAATCTGGAGGTAGAGATAACGAGGAGGAGCGTTGCCTCTCTTCAATATACTTTTTTACACGAGTAGACTTATCAACGCCGAGCTTCTTATTATACTGAGTTGGATTTTCTTGCGATGTGGAACGTTTCTCAGATGTACTGCAACCCGCTAGGGAAAAAAACAGCACGAATAAGACGAAGAAATTCACCACGGATAAACGAGAACTAGACATAGGGATAACGGTTAAACACGAATGTAAGTTACGGCAAAGGATATCACAATCCGGCGGACAAACAGCCAAATAAATAAGCACCCACCAGCCCTACTAATTGAAACGTTACATATGTACCCTCCTTGTGCATATTGTGAAGCGCATTCAATAACACATAACTATAGGCGTGTTTCTAATGTACATTAAAGGGTAGTGTAATCTGAGGTCTGTAATTTAGCTTTCTATTGCAGCTTCGCTATTGGCTTTGGCGGAGTGAACGTAGAGAGCGAAGCCAAAGCCGGTTTTTCAGGCTTTAGTATTGAATGTTGAGCCAT
>WLWV01000007.1 GCA_012103395.1 Gammaproteobacteria bacterium | reverse complement strand
GGCTTGTCAGTGCCATTCTCGTTGAGATTGACGATGAATGGAGCAATGCCGACAAGCGATATATCGTGTGGAACGACAATAATGACTCAAACTAAACCGAAGTTACAGACGTAGGGTTGCACAATCCATCTCACATCAGCTACCCGGTTTCCAAGCTTATCCTCATAGCGTATACCAACAGCTTGAACGTTCTTATTTGCTGCCGTCGCTGCTTGATATAAGCGGGCATGGAATTTGCCAACCGATTTACCATCCGATGTTCTGCCTTCTGGAAAAATAGCGACGCTGTTCCCTGTTGCCAGTAAATTTGCAACCTCGCGACTCGCTCTTTCGGCACCTCGCCCCCGATCAATAAATAGCGTACCCGCTTTGTTCATCAGCCAACCAAGAACGGGCCATTTGCCAATCTTACTTCCAGCCAAAAAGGTAACGGGGAATGCTGAACCAATCAAGCAAATATCGGCCCAAGACACATGATTCGACACCAAAAGCGAACCTGCGGAGAATTCATCCCCCGAGAGCTCGCACCGAATTCCCAAGATATGTAACACCCAAGTATGCTAGGTCCTAGTAAGTCCATATCGGAGATTCACTGATGATATTGTAAAAATTGGCACGACTAACAAACCAACAACCGTTACCAATCCCAACATCAATATTCTTATAATTGCGACACCCAACCCTAATTCAGCGCGCAGCATAACCGTCGTTAGTGTCAGTATTTACCGGAAGAACGAAATTACAAGATATATCTCGAAAGATCCTGATCTTCCACGAGGTCTTTTAGGTGCAAATCCACATAAGCATCATCGACCAGAATAATTTCGCCGGAACGATCAGCGGCCTCAAAGGAAATTGTTTCAAGTAATCGCTCCATTACCGTGTGCAATCTTCTCGCGCCGATGTTTTCAGTTTGCTCATTGACTTGCCAAGCGATTTCCGCAATTCGTCTTACCCCGCTGCCGTTGAAATCGAGGCCAACACCTTCTGTTTGCATCAATGCTGAATATTGCTGAGTGAGCGACGCGTCCGGCTCAGTCAATATACGAATAAAGTCTTCTGTTTTGAGCGCTCTCAATTCGACGCGAATCGGTAATCTCCCCTGCAACTCTGGAATCAAATCAGATGGTTTAGAAAGTGAAAAAGCGCCTGATGCGATAAAAAGGATGTGATCTGTTTTGACCATACCATATTTGGTTGTCACAGTAGAACCTTCCACAAGGGGCAGTAAATCTCTTTGAACGCCCTCTCTGGACACATCGGCACTACTCGTTCCTTCGGCTGATCTACCCACAATTTTGTCTATTTCATCTAAAAACACGATACCGTGTTGCTCCACTTTCTCTAAAGCCTGTAACTTAATCTCTTCTTCGTTCACCAACTTAGCTGACTCTTCTTCGATCAATAGTTTCATTGCTTCCGATATTTTCACCTTTCTTGGTCGCTTTTTCTCACCGCCCACGTTGTGGAACATGTTTTGAAGTTGGCTTGTCATCTCCTCCATTCCAGGGGGAGCCATTATTTCCACCCCAACACTCGATGCGCTCACTTCAATCTCAATTTCTTTTGAGTCAAGCCTCTTTTCTCGGAGCATTTTCCGAAATCGCTGCCTAGCAGCGCCGTCACTATCCCCCTCACCTCCTCTTGCAGGCGGTAGCAGAATATCCAATATTTGTTCCTCGGCAGCATCTTCTGCCCGTGTTCCCACCTTGATCATCGCGTCTTCCCGCGACATTTTTACAGCAATGTCCATTAAATCCTTGATGATCGAATCCACCTCTCGTCCTACATAACCCACTTCGGTAAACTTTGTCGCTTCCACTTTAATGAAAGGCGCATTAGCAAGCTTTGCCAACCGGCGAGCAATTTCAGTTTTTCCCACTCCCGTCGGGCCAATCATCAAAATGTTTTTCGGCGTAATCTCGGCACGCAAAGGCTCATCCACAAGACTCCGCCTCCAACGGTTTCGAAGCGCAATAGACACAGATCGCTTCGCATCTTTCTGCCCGATAATGTGCTTGTCCAGCTCCGCGACAATTTCCCTTGGGGTCATTTCACTCATAACGTCGTTCTCACACAGGGTTGGTCAATTAGAAATCGAGCTTTTCGATGGTTAAATGATCGTTGGTATAAATACAGATTTTGCCAGCGATGGTCAGGCCTTTCTCAACAATGGCTTCAGCACCTAATTCCGTGTTCTCAAGCAAAGCTAAAGCAGCGGATTTTGCGTAATCACCACCCGACCCAATGGCCATGACTCCTTGCTCAGGCTCAATGACATCACCATTTCCAGAAATAATTAGTGACGCTTCGCTGTCCGCAACAGTCAACAACGCTTCAAGACGCCTCAAAATCCGGTCAGTTCGCCAATCCTTTGCCATTTCCACCGCGGCCCGTACCAATTGCCCACCATGCTTTTCCAATTTACCCTCGAAGCGCTCAAACAGCGTAAAAGCATCAGCTGTTCCTCCAGCAAATCCGGCCAGCACCTGGTCACCGTACAGCCTTCTGACCTTCCGGGCGTTTCCTTTCATTACAGTATTGCCCAAAGAGACTTGCCCATCACCACCAATCACGACAGTGTTACCCTTGCGAACCGATAGTATAGTTGTACCTCTAAACTGTCTCATTTTCTCTAGCTCGTTAGGTTCAGAAAGTTGTTTCAGATAATTGAAAGATAGCGAAAGCAGGAAGGTGTCTTAGATTCTCTCTAGGAGCTACCCAAAATAGCGATGGATATAACATCAGTTTATAACCGTAACGCATCCGTTAGGAAATGAAAATGTGTGGTTATCAATCTGCTCGCAAACTGACACGGAACAGCACAATCATTTCACCAGCTTAAGTTTTGATGAAGAAGGTTTCTTTTTTCCCTTTGGCTTTCCATCTGACGAATCGGTTATGCGATTGGAATCACTATCAACACCTGGTGGGGTGACACCACTCCCATCCGATTGGAAGAAAATCCCTTGACCGTTTTCTCTAGCATAAATAGCAACGATGGCTTCAACGGGTATGGTGATTTCGAAGGATTTTCCCGAAAAGCGCGCTGAAAACCAAAGAAAATCATTCCCAAGCTCCAACCCCACAACAGACTGGGGGTGAACATTGAGTACAATCTGATCATTCTGCACATAGTGCATAGGCACCACCACGCCAGGCATACTAGCGGCCACTAAAACCTGGGGCGTCATATTATTCTCAACGGCCCATTGGTGAATCGCTCTTAGCAAATAGGGCTTGGTTGAGCTCTCTGAGTTCTCGCCACTGTTACGAGTATTCATCTACCGAATTATCCCTTTATCCATCATTCACCACACCTAAAAACACAACAATATAAAGCAGATTTCAATTTGACTTTAACGCAGTTCTATTTCTTGGTCGCTCAGACTGTCATGGAAAGTAGACCTTGCGAATAGATTCTCGGCATATTGCAAAATGGGATCAGCATGCGGTGGTAACTTGATACCAAAAGCTGGCAGCCTCCATAACAAGGGGCCGAAATATGCATCAACCATCGTAAAGTCATCCCCAAGAAAGCAGGAATGCCCCACAAAAAGCGAAGACAATGCGGTCAAACCATCCTCAATGTCCCGCTTCAGTGCCGATGGTAATCTGGGCACCGCTGACTCACCTAATAGGCAAATAGGCGATAACCAATCTCGCGTTAGCCGAGAGACCATTAGCCGAGTTTTAGCACGAGTGATCGGATCAACGGGCATCAACGGAGGATGTGGAAACCGTTCATCGAGATATTCAAGAATTACCCTCATATCATAGAGAGCAACATCTCGATCTAACAGAGTTGGTGTTTCCCGGTAAGGATTGAACTCCCCTAGCTTCTCCAATGTAGGCTGGTCAGCAACATATTCGACGCTACATTCAATATCCTTCTCCAACAGCACGATTCGACAGCAATGGCTGAATATATCGCCAGACCCTGAAAGCAAGGTCATGGAAGGTCGACGTTCAGTTACCGATGAATTGAGACTCATAGCTTATCCTTTATGTTTGCCAAACAGCTAACTAGTGGACATCTCGCCAATATTCTTTTTTAAGCGCGTAGGCAAGTGCACCGAACATCAGTAGGAATATAATCACCCAAACACCGTACTTCCCGCGAACCATTTTGGCTGGCTCGCCAAGGTAAACAAGAAAATTAGTGAGATCCTTCATCGCATCATCATATTCTTCAAGGGTCATCTTTCCCGGTTTTACCAACTCAAAACGATCAAGTTTTTCCACTTCGAGGCCATCAGCTTCAGTGACTGTTTTGAATATCGCCTTACGTTGGCCTTGGAGCTCATACAACGCATGGGGCATCGCAACGTTTTCAAAAACAACATTGTTCCAACCACTTGGAGAATTCTCATCGAGATAGAACGATCTCAGATAGTTATATAACCATTCGGGATCACGTAATCTGCCGATCAGAGAAAGATCAGGAGGAGCCACCCCAAACCACTTGGTAGCATCTTTAGCGTTCATGGTAGTCGTCATCAAATCACCAATCTTGCTGTCAGTGAACACCATGTTTTCCCTCACCACATCTTCAGGAATGCCCAAATCCGAGGCCATCCTGTTGTAACGCATATACTGTGCGCTATGACATGAAAGACAGTAGTTCACAAACAATTTGGCACCGTTTTGTAATGATGCTTTATTGTTAAGCGCTACTTCAATGTGGTCCATTTCCATCTTTGAAGCTGAAGAGGCAAAGCCAACGGCTGGCAATAAAATCAGCAACAACGTAACGATTTTTAATTTCATTTCGTTAGCCTCTCTGGAACGGGTTTAGTTTTATCCATTTTGCTATAAATAGGCATGAGTAAGAAAAATGCAAAATAAATGATGGAGAACACTTGAGCTAACAGCGTCAGTCCAGGGGTAGGAGGTTGAGTCCCCAAATAGCCAAGCACAACAAACGAAATCGCAAATACCGTGAGGCAAGATTTAAAAATCGGTCCCTTATAACGAATCGATTTCACTGGACTGCGGTCAAGCCAAGGCAGGATGAAGAACATCGCAATGGAAGCACCCATTGCCAACACACCCCAAACCTGAGTCCCTGCAAAACTGGGCACTGCCCTTAAGATTGCATAGTAAGGCGTGAAGTACCACACCGGTGCAATATGGTCTGGTGTTTTCAATGGATTAGCCGGTTCAAAATTCGGTTGCTCCAAGAAATACCCCCCCATTTCAGGCATAAAGAAAACAATGATGATGAAGAAAATCAGAAACACAACCAGTCCCATTACATCTTTTACAGTGTAATAAGGATGAAAAGGGATACTGTCTGCCGGGGCATCTTTACTCCATTTGTTTCCTTTTGGACCCTTCTTAATCTCAATACCATCCGGATTGTTGGACCCAACTTTATGCAGTGAAACGATATGCAAAAAGACCAAACCAAGCAGGATAAAAGGAATCAGAAAATGGAAAGCGAAAAAACGATTCAGAGTAATATCAGAGATGACGTAGTCACCACGAATCCACTCGGACAGGGCCGCACCAATAAAAGGCAGGGTTTCAAAGAGGTTAACAATAACTTGTGCGCCCCAAAAAGACATTTGCCCCCAAGGAAGTAGATAGCCGAAAAACGCTGTGGCCATCATAGCAAGGTAGATAACCATACCGAATATCCAAATCAGTTCCCGGGGATTACGATACGAACCGTACAATAGCCCACGAAACATATGGAGATAAATGACCACAAAGAACATCGATGCTCCGGTTGAATGCATATAGCGCACGAACCAACCACCCCATACATCCCGCATAATGTATTCCACCGAGGCGAATGCTAATTCTGCGTCCGGCTTATAGTTCATCGCCAACAATAGGCCTGTTATGATCTGCAATACAAGAACAACCAGCGCCAAACTACCAAAGAAGTACCAAAAGTTAAAATTCTTTGGCGCGTAGTATTCAGTAAAATGCTCTTTCCATACCTTAGTGGCCGGAAATCGTTCGTCTACCCAATCAATAAAACTCATCAGACTAACCCTCCGTCTTCACCAATAACAATCACCGTATCTGACAGATACTGATGCGGGGGAACGACCAAGTTTGTCGGTGCTGGCACCCCACTATAAACTCTTCCCGCCATATCGAATTTCGATCCGTGGCAGACACAAAGAAAACCACCTTTCCAGTTTTCATCAAAAGCAGCTGGGCCAATATCCGGTTGATAACCGGGAGAACACCCCAAGTGCGTACAAATACCCACAAGGATGAGTAATTCATCTTTAATTGAGCGGTAAGCATTCTGAGCATAAGCGGGTTGCTGATTCGATTCAGATTTTGGATCCGCAAGAGAGCCATCAAGGCTGGAGAGCTGCTCCAGCATTTCTTGAGAACGCCGGATAATCCACACTGGTTTACCTCGCCATTCAACCGTAATCTGCTGACCAGACTCCAGTTTGCTGATGTCAACTTGCACAGGGGCTCCGGCTGCTTTCGCTTTTTCGCTTGGGCTCAAACTACCCGCGAATGGGATTACAAGACCAACAGCACCGGCCAAGCCAACAGTTGTCGTGGCAACCGTTAACAAACGACGTCGCCTGCTATCCACATGATCGTCCGTCATGTATAAAACCTCATAAAAAATTGGAAAAACTGATCAACTCACTCGGGCAAACAGGCAGATTTCACTTTAACACCAGACCCGACACCTAAAAACGGCGGATTATAACAAAAACATTCGTGGATTAGAGAATTACTTCCCGATTTTCCCATCAAGGTACTCAATATTCCCTTGATTTGGTATAAAAGGTACCCTACGCTTTCGCCTTCCTTTGCCATTTATTAAGACTCATGGAAATGTAAATGCTCCTGACCTTAGGTTTGACTATTGTTACTGCGGTTTACGCGATATAGAATTTCAACCAACACCACCTCTGAATTAAAGGCTGCCAATACATGATTACTTCCATCATCTTAATGAACATAAAGCGCAACAATGTTAACAAAGTAGCAGATCTGCTCGTTGAGATGCCTGAGATAAGTGAAGTCTATTCTGTATCTGGGAAATATGATCTAGTCGCCATCATCCGTGTTAAAGATAATGACGATCTGGCTTCTCTCGTAACCAATAAGCTGTCCAAATTCGAAGACATCGAAAAAACTGACACCATGCTGGCGTTTAAAGCCTATTCCCGACACGATCTAGACTCAATGTTCTCACTTTGAGTGACGTAACGAATCTTGCCTCTTAACTGATTCCGTTAATCCAGCGCTTTAAGCCAAACAGCCGTATCATGAAACACAGCTCCCCCGTTCGGCATACCGGGCTCTGAACTGGTCAGCGCATTCACCCCCACCCCTCCCTTAAAAGCGTGGCCGGGCCAAATGCTTTCCGAGACCACCACGCCTCTTTGAATTTCAGAGAAGTATTCCAACGCAAGTTCTATTTCACCCCGCTCATTGCCCATACGTACCAGCTCGCCATCAAGAACACCAAGTTCATCTCCGTCCTGAGGATGAATGAGTAGCGTGGGTTTACGTTCTTTCGCGATGGAGGTGGGGGTTTCAGTAAAGCTCGAGTTGAGATAATGACGAGCGGGTGCGGTTACCAATCGAAAAGGTTTGATTTTAGTGGCGTTATCAATCACATCAAAATGATCAGGGAACGTCGGCATACTTTGGTGATTGGGGCCACACATCGCCCAATCTGCACGAAAGTGAAACCGCCCATCTTTTTGCGGAAAACCATCTAGGAAATGCATTTCACGAAAGCTTCTTCCCATGTCCACACCACGCCCGTCATAAATTGACTGCGCATCAGGATAGTTGGAATTTTTTAGTGTTTGGTCAATCACTTCCCACTCTGTCATATCAGCCGCAGGATGTTCACCGCCGAGTAATGCTAATAGTGCATTGTTGACTTCGTGGTTGGATCGACACTCACTCGGCGCATCAATGACCTTTTTTGCGATCTGAAAAAAAGTATGACCACTGCCTGTATAGATATCATCGTGCTCAAGAAACATAGTGGAAGGCAGCACAATGTCGGCCATTGCGGCAGTTTCAGTCATAAATTGTTCCTGAACACAAATAAATAGATCTTTGCGGCCCAAACCACGTTTTACTTTATTTGTGTCCGGCGCTACTACCGCCGGATTGGTATTCTGTATCAACATGCCGGTAACCGGCGGTCCACCGACAAGATCAACAGGATTACCAGTCAGAACTTCCCCAATGCGACACATATCAAGAATGCGTGTCTTGGGGTTGATACGATCTGATGCTTGAATGAGCGTTGTATCCAATCGATAAAGCTCCCGGCTATGATAGTGGGCTCCACCTCCGGGGTATTGCCAAGCGCCCGTAATGGCCGGCAAACAACTCACAGCATGGAGATTCACTGCGCCGTTGCGACTTCGTGCGAAACCATATCCAACACGAATAAATGATCGCTTACTTTCACCATAACATTTCGCAAAACGTTCGATCTCTTCAATGCTCAACCCCGTGATTTTCGCTGCCCACACGGGATTTCGACCAGACAGATGAGTCTCGAGCTCCTGTGGACAATCTGTGTATTTTTCGAGATACCCCTTATCTGTGTAGCCATCCCGAAATAGCACGTGCATTACCGCACAAGCCAATGCACCATCCGTCCCAGGTCTAACAAGGAGTTGCTGGTCGGCTTTTCTTGCACTACCCGTTTGATAAGTATCCACAACAACCAACCGCGCCCCCTTTTTACGGGCACGGGTAATGTGGGACATTAAGTTCACCTGAGTATTTACCGGATTACTTCCCCACAGCACCACAAGTTCACTATGTTCAATTTCCGTGATGTCCGCACCGCGAATCTCCCCCACGCCCGCCTTCCAGCCTGCTTCCATTAACGTGGTACAGATGGACGCATGCTGCCGGGAATATCCCATGACATTTCTTAACCGGTTAATTCCATCTCTATTCACCCAGCCCATGGTTCCTGCGAAATAATAGGGCCAAATCGTCTCAGCGCCGTATTGCTCCGTTAACTGGCTAAACTTATCGGCAACGATACCAAGTGCTTCGCTCCAGGCTATCTCCTCAAATGCTTCTAAGCCAGCCCCACGGTCCCCAACACGAATTAAAGGTCTCAACAAGCGATCGGGATGATGCACTCGCTCTGCATAGCGCCCAACTTTGGCGCATAACGTTCCAGCGGTGTATCGATTCCCTCTAGAACCGTAAATTCGGCCAATAGTCTTATTATCGATACGTTCAACATCGAGAGAGCAAACGCTTGGACAATCATGGGGGCAAACACTTTGTACACGAGGATAAGAATGCGACATGATAGAAACCTCCGACAATTACTGGAGAAATCGACTCGTTAGACGAGGGCTAAAAGTCGTCCTGATTTCCCATATAGAATTCATCCAACTGTTTGCAAGGATAATTTTCTCAACCCTATCCATTTCAGCAACAACACTAATTAACCAACTCCTAAATGCCCGGTTTTCACCCAGATAATGGTTTCCTCTTCGACGAAAGGATAGTGCCCGCTCATGTGAGGGCTGCGGATCCAAGTATGAGCAGGATAGCTACCGTGCTCATCCTGAAACCTTCCAGACAAAACCAGAATTTCTTCACCACCGAAATGGCGATGTGGCTGAAACCTTTCACCAGCAGGCCATTTCACCAGAGCCACATGTTCATGCTCGAATTCATGGAGGGACATCACTTCAAGCCCCCCAATCCCGGGCCTCCAAGGGCTATTTCCCGTGTCTATTCGCATGAGTGGTATCTGTTTCAGAAAATTGGTGCAGTTTTACAAACAGCACGCATCCTTCACGGCTAAATGGTGCATGGGAACTTCCTGGCGGGTTTCTTAGATAAGTACCGACTCCATAATCTCCATTTTCATCAGAAAACGTTCCCTCCAGAACGAGAATCTCTTCTCCAAGGGGATGAAAATGTGTTTTGAAAAAAGCACCTGCTTCATAACGAACAATGCTGGTAGCATGCCCTTTTTCCGCTTCCGCTCGAGCCAACGGTTTTCGGCTAACACCAACCGCAGGGCTGGAAATCCAGCTCAGTTGATTGGTATCAATGGTAACCTGTTTCGAGAAATCGACATTCAGCATGCTTATATTTCGTTTATTTAGGGGTGACTGTCAATGGGCAAAACCGGGAGCGAGCTTCTTTTCAGAGCTCACCCATTCCTTCATTTCGCAAATTTGGCATTAGCCTTAAATCGAACATTGAAGAGTACGTCAAAATTACAGCTCAAACACTCATCCATCAAACGGAACGACCACCTTCCCAATAGAAACCGCTTTATCGATAAATTTCTCAACCAACGTAACGTCCAATTGGCAACTCGCTAATTGTCCACCGCACTGATCAATCACAGCATTTTCTGCAATACTCAGCTCGATATCACCACCTGAAGAACGAAGAGTCAAGGTGTCGAGGTTCTGCATACGATGATTACCAATTTTCACATAACGAAGAGGGAAAAACCGATTCTCACGATAGTTTTGAATTCTTAAGATATATCTCTTTTCTGCATTATCTTTTGTCAGCGTATTCCTGATTAATCCGGGCTCCGGTGGGCTGTATGGTTTCCAGCCATAATCTGCCATATCGATCAAGCCGATCTGTACGTCTGACGGATCTCTGGTCTCAGTTTTGTATACCGTGATGACACAATCTACTCTTTGGGTGTCCTGACCACAAAAATCAACTAGATGAGATTTTCTAATGTCCAGTTCAATTCTTTTATCCGAGATAATCCTACTTCTTTTGGTTAGATCAATCAGATACCGCTTATCAACAAACACGCTGCGAATTGGATTGTCTTTATCAAACACATAAGGGGTCACCATTCGGTAAATGTCATCCAGTCCCGCAATGGTTTCCATGGTAATTCTCCCATTCGCGGGACTATTCCGACCAGAACTTCCGCGCGATGAACCATGATCAATGAAATCAACCTTATCATCGATCCAAGCGAAGTTCATTGGTGTTGCAACAACGCCGTATTCATGGACAAGTTCGATAGGGCACATCGCTTGTACATTATCCTTGTCTGCTTGCCTAATCTTGGGCGCGGCGCAGGGCTTATCCACCAGTCCCCGGGTTTTCACTAGCATCACCTTATCCGACACCCGGGTTAATTCCTCCTCCTCAAGCATCACTCCACCCACGATCAGATTTCGAACCCCATAAAGACGCTCACCACAAAGCGCGAAGCTTTCAGAATGCCGACTCACATGAATGTATGGCTCTTGGTTATTACACCCCCTTGCAGATGCCGCATTTCCATCAGCAGCACCGTTTAGAGCCACAACTGGACTTATGCTGCCACTGTCAGGGTAAGCATCGAATATTTCATACTCAACAAACTGTCTGAACTCCTCGAAACTCGCGCCATGAGAAGTCAATTCGATCGCCTCAACGCCATGGTCAATCCAGTCCTTGTCAGACCGATACTGATAAATTGCTTTAATTCTTCTTAGCCATTGAGGAACGTGAACCACCACGGTTGTTTGAGCGGGGATGGTTTTAAACTCGTAAGAAAGTTTGCCATTCTTGGCAATACCAATAGGCACTTGGTAAAACGTCCAACCAAAATAGGGAGCCTGTCTGGATGATGATCCCGATGGTGCCTCCTGATTAACAACACCTGTAAAAGGTGTGGCATAGGGCACACGGGATTTAAACGCAGTAGAACGAGCCAACGCATTCACAATTTCCGCTCCCACCGTAACGCCCGTCGCTGCAGACACATCATTTGCCGTCACCGCCGCATTCAATAGTCTCGATACCGCCTCTGTATCTGCGATCTCGATCACTCGCTCTCTGGCTGAATTATCGATAATCTTTGGGCTAATCAAAAACCGTATATAGTCGGACAGTTTGTCGACCAGAACAGGTTTGTTAATTCGGGTATCAAAACCCATCCTTCCATTCGTCGTTAATGCAGTGAGTGTGATGTTCGATCCAACACCTCGCTCTTGATTAGATTTTCTCTCCTGGCCTTTAAGTTTGCCAAAAACACTGGACTCATTTATCCGCGCATCGGTATACAGGGCCGCGGTCAATGATTCGATAAACTCGAAAATCAGTGTTGCATTACCGGCAGTGTTGGCATTTTCAAATTGTGGACCATAGACATCCTGCAGTTTGTGCAATGCTAACCCCAAATCCCCCCATTTCGAAAATGGTGTGTTGTAAGTGAAGCGGCCCCGGCTAGCACTACTTTTCGAACCAGCTTCACCCATACCCGAACCAATGAGCCCCTCTGTTCGAATGCGACAGATACTCATTAAGGTTTCTTGGTCCACGATAATGCGGTAAGGATCACGCCGTGATCGTTCACCACCAAGCCCTTGGTTTTGACTTTGTAGACAATCGTCGTTGTCTTGGTTGTTTATATCCACGAGGTACTGAATCGCCAACTCATAAGCTCGATACAAATCGGTGTTTTCATTATCCACCCCTAACGATCTATTCGCCGATTGAGCCTTCCGACTAAATTCAAGTGCATATTTCGCACAATCACCTTCGCGACCCAACTCCCCGCAAACCATTAGACGATCATATAAGTTGAACTGATTGTCCTCGTCGACTAAACCATACTGGTTTTCACTAATCAGCCCTAGGTAAACGCGATTCGTTTCGTATCGCCGTTGAATATGGTCTACCAGTATGGATTCGATTTTCTTTGAAACGTGCTCAACGTCGTCTTCGAAAACTGACAACATGATCCTTGCTGAAACGCCACTTTCTGTTTCCGCACCCGGTTGAAACCCAATTTCAAATGGCAAAGCACGCTGTACATACCCCCCATACATTGCCTTACTGGTTATTTGGTTATCCCGCATTTGTTCCAACAAATATTCCAGTGTGGCTTCCTTGTTTCGAATTCGCTCCAAAGGAGTCGAATCGATATCATTGCTGCCTATTTTCTCCAAGCCTTTTAAGGCATCCACTTCACCATTGAGTAATTTGTCCAATCCAGCACTGATAGATCCAAGCTCAGCAGCTAATTCACTAATCTGTCGGTCAACCTGTGGGTTTTGCGCTTGGGGAACATTAGTAGACAAACTAATAGTATTAGCAGCACTGGATCCATCAGCATCACCCAAAGTCACTTCGGTAATCACCGGCGCTGGCAGTGATGTCACAAAATTCCCATTCGGTGACACCGCATTACCAAAAAGCCCTTCGACTTGCGCAATGGTTTCCCCGCGTCGTTGGCTGACGGCGTCAAGCGCTGCTTCCGCGGAATCTAACGCGGTTTGGGCATCTTGCAAATCGAGTGCGGCTTGATCGCTGGTTAGATTGTGCTGCCCCGCTTCCAGTCTTGAAATCTTTGAAGTCAAATCTGATATCGTCAGACCTAGTCGGCCCTGACGGTCGCGTAACGCATTCAATTCACTAAACGCCGACTTTATTTCAGCTAGCTTAAGATCGTTGCCCTGCTCAATCAGCTGGGTAGTCGATTCATTGATACGCTGAGTTTGGCCTAATCGCTGGGATTCAAATTTCGAAAGCGCCTGTTGGAAATCATCCTGCCGCTGAATACGATTCGTATCGAGATTCTGTGAAACCTGATACTTTTCCAATACACTTTTGTCCCGTTGCAAATTGGCTGCTGCCGATGCAACCACCGTTTGTCGACTGTCTATCGCTCCTTGCGAGCGTTGCTCAAAGGTTTCAGGGGCATTTAACCATTGCTCATAACGATTTAACCTAGATTTTCGTTCTGCATCCAGAGACTCCACCCGAAATCCACTGAAGTATTTGAAGGTAAACTCGACATCCCTGTCTGGAAGGTTTTGTCTTAAGGATAAGTCGGCGGTCGTACATGCCGATAAAAGAGGGATCAGTAGTGACAGCACTCCATATTGTCTCATCCCGAACGAAACCACTTTCCCCCCTAACCTCATTTATTTTTCTCCGGAAAAAGTAGCCTTGGTTAATTCTTAATACGGTAGCCAGTCTTGAATATCCAGCAAACAATCGCGATACACAAAAACAAGAACACCAATACCATCGCCAAGCTGGCTTCCATACTAACGTCAGATGTCTCGTAAAAGCTCCAGCGAAAACCGCTCACCAAATAAAGAGCTGGGTTAAACAACGTGACGGTTTGCCAGAAACTGGGCAACATGCTGATTGAATAAAAACTACCACCGAGAAAAACCAAAGGAGTAATGACCAATATGTGGAATAATCTGCATTTTTTCAAAATTATCCGCCCATATACCAACGATAAAACCGAAAAGACTAAAGGTGATCGCCGTCAGCAATAAAAAGGCAAACATCCAGATCGGGTGTGCAATTTCTAAATCGACAAAAAAACCGGCGGTAGCCAGAATAATCAATCCGATAATAATCGACTTGGTAGCCGCCGCTCCGACATAACCCAATACCACCTCGAAATAAGAAACCGGCGCCGACAATACTTCATAAATGGTGCCCGTAAATCTGGGGAAGAAAATACCGAAAGAAGCATTGGTCGCGCTTTGTGTCAACAACGACAGCATAATTAGCCCCGGCACTATAAATGAGCCATAGCTAATCCCGTCTATCTCACTTATTCGTGATCCAATGGCAGACCCAAACACCACGAAATAAAGCACCGTTGACATCACCGGCGAAATAATACTCTGAAAAACTGTGCGCCAGCTTCTGGACATTTCGAATTGATAAATCGCTTTTACGGCATAGATATTCATGATTTTTCATGCACCAAATTAACGAAAATATCTTCCAATGAACTCTGCTCCGTTTTCAGATCTCTAAACTTGATTCCCGCCACATTAAGATCACTCAATAACGCAGTAATGCCGGTTCTTTCGCCCTTTGTGTCATAAGTATAGATCAGCTGCTTACCATCATCAGATAGCGCCAACCCATAAATCTCCAGCTCCTTTGGTAAAGAAGATAGCGTCTGATGTAAATCCAGAATAAGTTGTTTTTTACCAAGCTTATCCATCAACTCCGCCTTCTTCTCCACTAACATGATTTTTCCATTATTGATGACCCCGACACGGTCGGCTATTTCTTCCGCCTCCTCAATGTAGTGCGTGGTCAGAATAATGGTCACACCTGTGTCCCGCAGCTCGCGAATAACTTGCCACATGTCCTTACGCAACTCCACGTCAACCCCTGCACTGGGTTCATCCAGAAACAGAATTCGCGGTTCATGGGACAACGCCTTGGCAATCATCACACGACGTTTCATTCCCCCAGACAGCTCTTTAATAATATTACTCTTTTTGTCCCATAGTGACAGCGACTTCAAAATGCCATCGACAAAATCTGGATTAGCTGGCTTCCCAAACAACCCTCGGCTAAAAGAAACCGTTTGATGTACCGTCTCAAATGCATCAGTGGCTAATTCTTGAGGCACTAATCCAATCAAGGACCGAGTGGCTCGGTAATGTTTGATAATGTCATAACCATCCACCGTCACGGAACCCGTTCCCGGGTTCACAATACCGCAAATAATGCTAATTAGTGTCGTTTTTCCCGCACCATTTGGCCCCAGCAACGCCAGAATTTCTCCACGCTGAATGTCTAAATTGACATTATCAAGCGCAACAAAGCCATTTTCATAAACCTTGCAAAGATCGCGAACGGTGATTAGCGAAGAGTCAGATAGAGTTGTCATTGGTGGAGTATATCGTCCATCATGAATCAGGGTCCAATTCTTTCAGACCTACAAAAGCAATTTGTCATAAAATAGCCAGAGCTTTTGGTCTGCTGACTCAAAGAACCTATAAACACACAAATTTCATGCAGCAAAGCACGTCAACCCTGCCACTTAAACTCGCGATAAATGTCCGCCAATACGATCTCCATCAACAAACAAAACCATCAGCTAGACGGCAAAGATCATGTCTGGTTATTCGGTTACGGTTCTCTCATTTTCAAAGCTGACTTTCATTATCTTCAACGGCAACCCGCCATCATCAGTGATTGGCAGCGACGATTTTGGCAGGGCTCTCATGATCACCGAGGCACACCCGACAATCCAGGGAGGGTGGCCACATTAGCGCCAGAAAGTGGCGCTCTATGTCGCGGCATGGCTTATATGATTAGCACCGATACTTTCGATTACTTGGACTTTCGAGAAAAAAACGGTTATCTACGACTAACCACAACACTGGCATTTGATGATGGTAACCGAGCTGAAGCATTGGTTTACATTGCAACCGAGAAAAATGAAGCTTATCTCGGACCTGCTTCCGAAAGTGACATCGCCCAACACATTCACCGGTGTGTTGGGCCAAGAGGCACCAATAGTAATTACCTGTTCGAACTCGCTAATGCGTTGCGCGATCTGGATGCGGTCGATGACCACGTGTTCGAAATCGAACGACATTTACTGATATTGTCCGACACGACCTCGGCATAACACCAGTCATGAACTTGCCAATATGAATGATTCAACCGACCAGAGCGTCCAGTGGAAAGAGATATTTACTCGGGAATATTTCCCTAAAGTTGCCTTACTTTCCATGGCATTGTGGCTCCACGCGGTCAACTCCATGCTCGGCGCAACCACCTTACCGTCAGCGGTGGACGACATTGGCGGACTCCACTTGATTAGCTGGGCTTTCGCGCTTTATTTACTTGGATCGATTATTGCCGCCGCCTCAACCAACCTCGTGGTTGCAACCGCTGGGTTGCGTAAAGCTATGCTGTTCGCCACTTTCTTATACATCATCGGATGTTCAGTATGCGCACTATCCCCATCCATGCCAGTCCTGCTTTTGGGTCGTATGATTCAAGGCTTGGGAGGGGGAGGATTAGTCGCATTGGTTTTTATTTCTCAAGACCGTTTTTTTCCAAACCACTTTGTGCCAAAGCTGGTCGCTTGTTTTTCTGTGGTTTGGACATTATCTGCGTTCTGTGGCCCATTGATAGGTGGAGCATTTGCGACTTATGGTTTATGGAGAGTCGCATTTTGGGCGTTCGCTATTCAATCGGTGGTATTGATGATCGCCACTCATTTCCTATTCAAAAAATACCCCATGGAAGCGGACATTGAGCCCCAAAAAATCCCCATTATCCGGTTATCCTATTTAGCTGCCGCGATCCTAGCGATTTCCATGGCCGGCGCCCGATTTGAATTATTACGATCCAGCCTATTGATCGTCCTAGGCATAGCCGCACTTGGTTTTTTCTTAGTTCGAGACAAAGGTGCGAGGACTAGCAGGATGCTACCGTTGGACACCACCAATCTTCGCCACCCTATCGGCAATGGCATCACGATGACTTTTATCTTGAGCATGTCGATCATGTCTTTCCTCGTCTATGGCCCCTTTATTCTAATTTCTCTTTATGACCTCACTCCCCTCTCCGCCGGTTTCGTCGTCATGCTTGAAGCGCTAGGGTGGGGTGGGGCAGCGGTCATTTTCTCTGGGGCATCCAAAGCCCATGAACCCACTTTAATCCGCATTGGCAGCGCCTTGGTCATGACCGGTTTAATCGCACTAGCCATGGTTTTACCAACAGGCCCGCTATGGCTCGTGATTGCCGTTGTCATTGTTGGTAATGGCGGATTCGGTATGATGTGGGGGTTCATCATCCGCCGTATCGTCGATGCCTCTTCCGTAGATGAGAGAGACCGCACAGGCGGTTTAATTCCCTCGGTGCAACAACTGGGTTTTGCTTTGGGCGCGGCGGTTGCCGGGCTCATTGCTAATGCACTCGGCATCAACGAAGCCATGGAAGAGACCGCGCTTAAGGATCTCACTTTTTGGTTGTTTGCAAGCTTCGTTCCCCTCGCCCTGATTGGCGTTCTATTCGCTTGGCGATTCACTAGGGTTGATAATACTGCCAGCGCTCGCACCGAGTCGGTGTGATTGCTCCCCGGCCATCACAATCCATGTTCTAATTTCTAATTTCTATTTTCTATTTTCTATTTTCCAAGCCCTTACAATCTTACAGCCACTTACCCATGAGCGAAAACATCAAGCTAGTGTGCCCGCACTGCAACACCATTAACCAATTTCCAGCAGCAAAACTGCGGTTAACAGAACACACCTCAGCAGAAAAAACAGTCTCGCCAAACTGCGGCAGCTGTAAAGAGCCACTTCTAACAGGAGCGCCCATCGAAGTTAACAGTCAAGCCCTTAATCGCCATATTCAACACTCAGGCATACCCGTGCTCGTGGATTTTTGGGCACCTTGGTGCGGCCCCTGTCAATCCTTTGCACCCACCTTCACACACTATGCCCGGGCCAATACCAGCGAGATACGCTGCCTGAAACTCAATACCGAAAGCAACCAGTCCGCCGGCGCGGCTCATCACATCCGATCAATACCCACTCTCGCATTGTTCAACGGTGGAAAAGAGATTGACCGTGTTTCCGGTGCAATGAACAAGACCCAACTTACCCAATGGGTAACACAAACGCTGAAGTAGAAACCCAATTGCCATTCAGTCGGGGTCCATCTGGGATCCAGTAGGTGCCTCGTAAAGGTCTACTAGGGATCCAACTGAATCCCGCGCAATGGAGAGTGATCGTGATTAAAAATACCACTAACCTTCACAGTAGTATTTTTGTAAAACGGAGAATGACACTAGACTGTATTTGGGAGAGCCTCGGTATTCGCATTCGTCGCCAGTAGTCCCGATGGAACCCATCTTCTAAGCACAGAACACAAGACACAGAAACAAACGAGAAGGTTAAGCACCGAGTATCTGAAACAAGTAACCGGAAGCGAATGATCAGGAATTACCAATCAAGCATGGACAAAAGCCAGATAATCCTTGGCGACAGATTCGGCAGCCGCCTTCAATAAAAGCTCTCCATGTTCCGGAGTTGCTAAGGCTGAATCGGACCCCACTTGCCCATCCGGGAAATGTGCTCTGTGTAACACAGCGGGATCATGTTTATCGCCGCTATGATCCCGAATAAACTGAGAAGACACCGCACGATAAGCAGAGGGCAATTCGTTCTTAACAATACGGTCAGTATACTGTGTAATGGCCACTTCGCTGGGGGTTGCATGCAGACCTTCCCGTTCACCGTATAGCTCAGTTCGCAACGCATTCACCTCGTCAAAATCCCACCAGCTCTTGATCCTCAGCAATGGTGCCTTGATTCCCATTTCGCTGTAAATGTCATGCATCGCCGCTTGCATCGGCGCGAGGTTCGCGCCGTGAGCGTTGAGGACATAAACTCGCTGAAATCCTTGTTCGCCGAAGGATTTGATAATCGCTTCAAAGTACGACAAAAAGACCTTGGCAGCAACCGACACAGTGCCCGAAAAAGACATATTGAATTGAGCCGGGGTATAGCAAAGGGTAGGGGCGACAATGGCATCCACTGTGCCGCCAACCAAAGTAGCGATCCGTTCGGCACACAGTGCATCGGTGCCAATGAGCCCAATCGGCCCATGTTGTTCCAGGGAACCGACAGGAAGGATAACTCCCGGGGAGTGTTTGAGATAATCCTCAACCTCCCCAGTCGTCATAGTGATCAGCTTCATCGTGGTTGATTCAAGTTCAAACTATCCCTCGACCTGTTACCGATCGAAAAAATGCAACCCCAGTTTTCCAAAAGCTTCGACATAAGTCTGGATGAATCAAATAGAGAGATTCCCCTAGGTATGTTAGTTATTCAACTTCCATTTTCGACCCAGCTCCGTAAAAAAGCCGCTTTCGGTTTTTAGCTCAATCCAAGTATTCACGAAGTTGAGCCAAACCTGATCACTTTGAGGCAGCAGCATTGCAACCGGGGTGCGGGCACGGGCTTCTGCCACGGGCACGATCATCATTTCTGGAAACTTCTCTACCAATTTGTAAGCTTCGACGTTAGAAGTGATGTGGGCGTCCGCTCGACCGGCTAAGACTTCCTGAAAGTCCCGTGCTGGCGCTTCAACAATTTTGTGCTCCGCATTTGGGAAAAAGCGCTTCACCTGGTCTTCTTGAGTCGTTCCCAAAGTCGCGGCAACCACCACATCTGCATTATCAAGATCAGCCCATGAACCAAAACGGTCGGCATTTTTCTTCAGCGTTAGCGGCACAGTAGCCAATGAAAAATAGCTGCTGGAAAATCCGGCAACTTTAGCGCGGCTGGCTTTGATTGAAGCACTACCAGTGAGATGGTACTTTCCAGAAACAACACCGTTCACCAATGTTTTCCAGTCGGTAGGAACAAACTCAACCTCAACATCTAAGTCTGCTGCAAGCGCAGTCATTACATCGATATCGTAGCCGGTGTAGCTATTGGTCGCAGGGTCCTTCATCGTCATGGGATTCCAGTCACCGGTGGTGCCCACTTTAAGTTTGCCAGAACTGAGAATTTCCTGAAGCGCACCATCTGCAAGCGCAACCTGGCTAAGGCCAATTGCCAATGCAGCCGAGGCCAACAGAGTTTTGGTTAGTTTATAAATTTTCATTTTTTTATTTACGTATAAGGTTGAAAGGCTCATGAAATCATTCATTTGCTAAATGGCGTTTTTGTCATTCAACCAGAAGCTAGATTTCAGTCTATCGAACTCTATCATACTCCCTCTAAAGGAAGTAAGCCGACCCCTAACGCAGCTCTGATAAGCACTTAAGAAACTGCGATAGGTCCAAAATTTCGATTGTCGTATCTACCTAAAACCAGTCGGGCTAATTTCATACCCCCCATATTCGGATTATTCTCCTGCGCTGTGAATAAAGTCAGCTCTGCATTACAATGTCCAAAAACTAATCGAGCATCCACGCCTCACTAGCAACCAGACCTGCCCGGTTTTTAACGCCTTAATCGCTTATATCCGTGAACACACAAAACACCACCGATAAAAACACCGTTATTCAACTAACGGATGTCAGCAAATGGTTCGGGGACTTTCAGGCCTTGGACACCGTTAGCCTCAACGTTCAGCTTGGGGAGCGAGTCGTGATCTGCGGGCCATCAGGCTCCGGAAAATCCACCTTAATTCGCTGCATCAATCGACTCGAAGCCCACGAAAAAGGCACCATCATTGTTAACGGCCATGAGCTCAATAACGACAAAAACAATGTGATTGCGGCACGAAACGAAATTGGCATGGTATTCCAACATTTTAATTTGTTCCCACATTTGAGCGTTTTGGAAAACCTCACTCTCGGTCTCACCAGGGTTCGAAAGTTTCAGAAAACAGAAGCAGAGCAAATCGCGATGCAATACCTCGAACGAGTCAACATTGCCGAGCAATCTCATAAATTACCCAATCAGTTATCTGGGGGGCAACAGCAGCGCGTCGCCATCGCCCGCTCATTGTGCATGGAACCCCGAATTATGCTGTTTGACGAACCCACTTCGGCCCTAGACCCGGAAATGATTTCGGAAGTATTAGACGTCATGGTTGAACTCGCGGAAACCGGCATGACCATGATTTGTGTGACCCATGAAATGGGTTTCGCGAGAAAAGTTGCCGATACCATGGTTTTCATGGATACAGGACAAATCATTGAGCGATCAGCACCTGAGCAATTCTTCACTGAACCCGAAAGCCAGCGATGTCAGCAGTTTTTAAAACAAATCCTGCAACACTAGGGAGAAGAGAAAACATGTCCCACAGAACACAAAAGATCCCCTTTTCCTCCTCCGCAACGAAACTCATCCGACTATCTGTGATACTCATGATGGTAGGCTTGCTGTCCGGCTGTAAGGATGTCAATTGGGGATGGTATGTCGTCTCCCCCTTCACCAATACGGGACAAACGAATCTTCAGTTTTTATTAGGCGGACTTTGGAACACCGTCTTACTATCATTCACCGCCATCGTTATCTCCGTTTTTATCGGTCTGGTGGTGGCGCTACCCAGCCTCTCTACCAACAAGCACTGGCGAATGGTAAATCGGGTTTACGTCGAAGCAATTCGGGCCATCCCTATTTTGGTACTCATCCTATGGGTCTACTATGGTCTCCCTGTTGTTGCCGGAATCCAAATCAACGTATTCTGGGCTGGGGTAGTTGCCCTGGCATTATCCGACAGTGCTTTTCAGGCTGAGATTTTTCGCGCTGGCATCCAGTCCATAGATAAAGGACAAACCGAGGCGTCCCATTCCATCAATCTGAATTACCCGGACACCCTCAGATTCGTTATCCTACCCCAAGCCATCCGACGAGTACTGCCCGCCCTCGGCAACCAGCTAGTCTATATGCTAAAAATGTCCTCGCTGGTTTCCATCATCGGCATGCAGGAACTTACCCGACGAGCTAACGAATTGGTGGTCACCGAATACCGCCCGTTGGAAATTTACACGGTGTTGGTGTTGGAATACCTAGTACTGATCCTGATCGTCTCAGCATTCGTAAGACGACTGGAGAAAAAAATGGGCGCGAATGTCAGCGCCTAAAATAGAACAGCGCAACAAAAATATGAAGCGATTGTCGCTAAATGGTGAGGCACCAGGCCCAGACACTCACTGAGGTATGCGCAAGAGTGGTGATCCTACTCTTTCGCCGATTAGCCAAATCGCGTCGGGTCACCTAAGAAAAAGTGAACAACAAAAAATGGACGCCCAGTAAGAATAAAACCCCGGCACCGTAACGCCTCCCTCGCTTTTAAAACCCCCGCTTTCCTTCTCTCTATTTCTTATTCTTTATGTTGCTCTTTATAGTAGCCAATGGTGTCGCCCTCCGTGGTAACCCCTAATCCATTCAACAATCGATTGGAATAGCTGAAGTACGCAATCACCTGATTCACTTCAAGGATCTCGCCATCATCACAGCCCGCGTCTTTTAGATTACGAAAATCAGCTTCATTCATCTCCGCCACATGGATGGTCAGTCGTTCGGTGTATTGCAACAATGCCAACTCTTTACCGCTGAAAACCTGCTCCGGTGCCCGGGCTTCGAACGACGCATAAATGGCATCGGATCGATCATCATCATCCATCAATCGCCGCGCATTGGTAAAGTGATGGCTGAAACTGTAGTCGCATTTATTCAGAAAACTGGTATAGGACGCCACTACCTCCAGAAACCAAAACGGCAGCGTATTATCTTCATTGTGCAACACACTACGATACAACGTAACGTGACCTTTCATGGTATGCGGGCGCAAGCTATGGACTCGCATCACATTGTCCACGGTTCCGCTAGGCGTTCTCGCCAAGTCGAACATTGCTTTTACTGAGTCACTGGCTTCCTCATCGGAAAGCATTTTAATCCACGCTGTCATTGCCTCTTCTGCCTCTAATAGTCGTTATCAGGTTATTCGAAATGGGGTTGTTGAATTCATATCGTCACTTGTTTCATCAATTCGACCAACCCAAAAAAAAGATCTTCGAATCAAGTCGCCACGTCTTCTCCACGAAACAAGTTGACCATCCGAGTTTCGGGCTCGGTATTCGGTCAATCACAGCACGGCATTCTCACTCCCGTTTCTCATAATTAAACGAATGATCAAATCGTCGCTGGATATATTCACCGCAACGCACCGTCCCATAGTTCGCTTTTTCATCACCCAACACCACCGGCGTCACCTCCGTTTCCCAATTTGGATCCACCGCTACCACGATAGAATATCGCTCCCGGCCCGAATTATTGACCACCGCGTGAACCGTAGACTGAAATCGGTCGTTGGTCCAACGAGCCAGTAAATCCCCGACATTCACCACCAGCGTGTTTTCAATAGGGTGAGCCGTTAACCAGTTTCCCTGTCGATCTTTCACCCTCAAACCGCCGGTGTCGTCCTGAGCCAGTAAAGTGAGTGTCCCAAAATCCGTGTGCGGAGACACGCCATATCGATCGACCTGATTTCCAGAGACATCTTGGTCGCTCTCCAGCGGCGGATAGTGAATCAGCGTTCCACGGGAAATGGGCTCATCAAAGGTGCGAACAAAATAATCGTGTTCAATACCCAGACTCGATGCAAATGCCTTTAATAGCTGCTGACCGCAATGATTCGCCCCAGCCATGTACTGGTTAAGTGCGGCGCGCATCTCGGGCATAAACCCTGGCCAAATATTGGGAGCGAACATCTTGTTCCCACTCAAAAACTCCAAATTATCGGCGGCTAAATCCGCGCCCCAAATATAACTCTCCTTCAGATCAGGCTGATGATGTCCCGTCATCTTCGCGCCGCCAAAGCCCAATAAACCCCGGTGTGTATCACGGGCTAATACTTGCGACTTCTCATCTCTCCCTCGATGGAAAAAGCCCCTAGAAATTCCAGCAACCTGGGCCATCAGCTCGGAAGAAATACAATGGTTTTTGACATAAAAGAACCCCACTGACTCCGCCGCCCTACGCAGCTCATTCCCCACCCTTTCGTAATCCGGTTCATCATCGAACAAAACAGCGATATCAATCACCGGAATGTCTTCCTTCTCGATGTGCTTGACTTGGGAATGACTCATAATTGGCACCTAGTTCCGACTTAATCCCGGTTATTGTCGCCCCACAATCTCAACAAGGCAACCGATTTTGCCTTCCCTTTTTACAGATCAGTTTGTTCGTTGCTCCACTGCGACGCCGGGACAACACCGCGCTCATAAGGAAACCAACGACGGATATTAGCGATCCACTGACTGTTTCACTAGTCGTTCCCGATAAGCAATAACAATGCCACCCAAAATGATCAACGTAATCCCTACCACGCTCCAACTCGACACCACTTGTTTAAACAGTAAATAGTCGTAAACCGCTGCAAACACCGGCGCCCCATACCAAAACGGTGTCACAAAACTGGCGTCGCTACGTTTCATCGCCTCAATGTTGCAGTATTGCGCCAACATCATGACCACCCCAATGGCTATCATCACCGGCCATTGCGACCCCGTGGGTGCAATCCAGAAAAAAGGCACCACCAAGGTCGAAATCGATGCGCCAATCACGTTATTAATGGTCAGTATGCGAATCGGTTTTTCTCGATCGCTCAGGGTTTTCACCAGAATCGCTTCAGCGCCAATAAATACCGCAGACAACAGCGCCAACAGCGCCGCCGGTTGGAATGCCGAAGTCCCTGGACGCGCCACAATCACCGCCCCCACTAAAGAAATCAACGCGGCACTCCACCGTTTCAGCCCCACCTTCTCACCCAGAAAAAACACCGACAAAGCCATGGTAATGATCACGCTTAAAAAACTCACCGCATAAGCATCAGCCAACGGAATCAACGTCGCCGCCGCAAACAGGCAACTGATCCCCATCCAGCCAAGCAGAGACCGCCGAATGTGCAGCCCCCATGGAACATGACCAAAGTTCGAATTGCCAAAATAAAACACCGGAATCAACACCAAAGCCGCGAACCAAAACCGGGCAGTGGAAATCTGGGCGGGGTGTAACGCCGTTCCCAACGCATTCGTACCCAGCGCTTTCGCCATCAGTGAAGTGGTGGAAAACAGCCCCACAGAAAGAAGAATAAACAGCACACTTTGAGACTGTTTGGACATGGATTTAAACAAAAACTTTCCTCCGCCGAACGACATGAATTGTCCACCGCGCTCATTGACATAAAAATTGACCTGAAAATCAGCAGCCCCTCTCGGCTAGAACTTTCATCCAGAACAGACCGATGCTTCCTCCAGCCCAAGCCCAAGACCCAGGCCACACAATGCCAGACATGCTCAACACAAGACATGGCAATTTAGGGAAACCTGAGTATACTGTTTAGATCCCATTAAGCAGCCATTTTTCGGAAAGTTTCCTAAGCGGCATTCAACCAAACTACAAAGTCAATGGTCGCTACTAAAGCCCAACCGTCGTCCCAAGCACGGCTGAAATTGAATTCCACAACAATCAAATCAACCCACTTATTTCCCATGCCCAATCTCATTGACATCGGCGCCAACCTCACCAACAGCCGGTTTAAATCCGACTTACCCAACGTCATCGCCCGAGCCCAAGCCCAAGGCGTCCACAAAATGATCGTCACCGGCACCTCACTCCAAGCCAGCAAAGAAGCCCTAGCGCTCACCGAGCAGTTCCCCACCCGACTCACCTGCACTAGCGGCGTCCACCCCCACGACGCCAGCGAATGGAACCCAACCACCGCCGCCGAAATTACTGCCCTCGCCCAGCATGCCTCCGTGGTTGCCGTCGGCGAATGCGGCCTAGACTTCTTTCGCGACATATCCCCAAGAGACCAACAAATTCACTGTTATGAAGCCCAACTCCACATCGCCGCTCAAGTTCAAAAACCCGTATTCCTACACCAACGCGACGCCCATGACGAGTTTCTCGCCATCCTAAAACAACACCGCAACCCACTCCCCAACGCCGTGGTCCACTGCTTCACCGGCACCGCCCAACAAGCCTTCGACTACCTCGACCAAGACTGCCACATCGGCATCACCGGCTGGCTCTGCGACCCCCGCCGAGGTGACGACCTCCGCCAAGCCGTCAAATCCATCCCCTTGGATAAACTCATGATCGAAACCGACTCCCCCTACCTCCTTCCCAAAGACCTCAGTTCCAACTTGACCAAGCCAAAATCCAACCGCAACGAGCCCGCGTTCCTCCCCCACATCCTCAACACCCTCGCCGACATCCTCAACCACCCCCCCCAACTCCTTAGCGAGAGACTCACCGCGAATACCTGCGCTTTCTTTGCCCTATAACGGACCAATGAGATTAGTTCCGTTTTTAGACTTGAATAAAGAAGACAGCGAACTACTCAATAAAGTAACTCATCGGATACCGTGTCACACCAGAACCATCCGGTAACGGCGCCAGCCACCCCAACCAACGCCAAGCATCATCACTACGATGTTCCCAATCACGGCTTGGTTGATCCGGCCTAGACCAAACAACCCAATTCGAATTCGGTAACAACACCATCTGAAATTGAGTCTCGTACTCCAATCCGCTCTTCGACCAGACTCGAATGGATTGATCGGAACTTGCGGAAGCGATCAATTTTCCATCGGGGCTGTAGCAGACCGACCAGACAGCACTACTATGCCCCACAAATTGCCTTTTTGTCGCGGCGTCCAAAGCTAACTCCGAAGAACTGACGAACAAATCCGGCGCACCAACAGTATTACTGTCGGCTTGTCCCCGAGTATCAGAAAAGCTGAAGGGAGGGCGGGGGGGGGGGGATGGGGTTCGATTTTTTTCCCGCACCAATCTCTCTACCTATTTTTCGCCCCGAACCATTAAAGCCGCTGTCTTTAAAGCGTCTGTCTTTCTCGCCCGACCTCAACCATTCACAGCGATAAACTGCAGGCTGTGAAAAATACGCAGACCTTGCGTCGCAATCGTGAAAGATCGTACCGACTAAGGAAACAGACTTCCCCTCCACCAAGTCGATCACGCAGTGATCGAATACGCAATTATCCAATATGGCATTGTCAAAACAACTGCCACTGAAATCGATCCCCCGAAAGTCGCTGCCTGTTAGATTCGCTCCCTCAAAACGCCCATTTCGCCAATCCACTTTTCCCTCGTCCGTTCCAACGGCCTTTAGCCCTTTTACACTTGCACCCGACAGATCAAACGCCGAAAAAACACCCGGCTCCTCGCCTTTTTCGTTAACGTGCAGCAAATACGCCAATAATAATTCGCTTCGCTGGACTCGATAGGTCTTACGCATTTCTGCCATGGATTCCACGCAACGTTCGGCCTCTCTCTGGTTAACAAGCTCTCTGAGAAAATCCAATGTTTCCTTACTGGGAACGGGAATCTCCCATTGACCGTACCGACCTTCTTTATTCCCTCCTCGTCTTTGCCTACCTTCCACCAATGAATTAAGGACACCCGCCCATCGTTTTCCGTTGGTGTAACAAACCCGTTCCTAATCTTTGGGTAATCTTTGGGTGTCCTCAATTGCTTTTGGGTGGGTGTCCTCAATTGATTTCTAAAAGTGAGTATTCCAAACTCTAACAAATTACCCTCTTAAGCCAAATAAAACCCCATGATAGAAAGTCAAAATTCTCGATCCTTACAAGAAGCGGCCGAAGCGTTCAGGTTATTGCATTCTAGTAACGAGCTATTTGTGATGCCCTGCGCCTGGGATGCCTTTAGTGCAATGATGTTTGAAAAACTCGGATTCCGATGTATTGGTACTACGAGTGGTGGTGTGAACTGGGTTAGAGGAAGAATGGACTATGTCTACAGCATTCCTAAAAAAGACATGCTTAGCGCCTATGGCGAAATCGCCCAAGCCACTAACCTACCAACTAGTGGAGACTTGGAAAATGGGTACGGTCGATCGCCAGAAGAGGTGGCGGAAACCATTCAGCTATCAGTTGACAACCGAATGGTCGGTGGAAGTATTGAAGATCAGGACACAGTACCATCAAGCGACAATGGAAATAGTGGGAAGCTGATCGACTTTGATCTAGCGGTAGCGCGGATTCGCGCCGCTCGGCAATCGGCAGATGCCAGCGGTATTTGTTATACCTTGACGGCACGCTGCGAGGTGTACTACACAGACCATGAAGACCCCTATTCGG
Organism: Gammaproteobacteria bacterium; assembly: GCA_012103395.1. Taxonomy (GTDB): domain Bacteria; phylum Pseudomonadota; class Gammaproteobacteria; order Arenicellales; family Poriferihabitantaceae; genus WLWV01. The sequence goes on along the minus strand of WLWV01000007.1, from coordinate 7,162 downwards.
TAGCGGTCAAGCGACTAAATGCTTATAGAGAAGCGGGTGCGGATTGCTTGTTTGCGCCAGGGTTAAATGATTTAACAAAGCTTGGAAACCTTGTGCGAGATGTGGACGGCCCAATCAGTTTTGGAATGGGAGCCACTGAGCAGCCGCTGACACTGACCATGTTGGAAGACCTGGGTGTTAGGCGGGTTAGCACAGGTGGAGGGTTAGCTCGCGCCACGTTTGGGTTGCTAAAAACAGCTAGCGAAGCAATTTTGCAGGGTGGCAGTTTCGATTATTTAGATAACGCATTGTCAGAAACGCAAGTCAATCAGATATTACACCCGACAGATTAGACACGGTTTGTGAAATGAATCCATATATGCCCTTAATTGTTATTAGAGTAGATCTTGGGTGATTTATGGGCGCCCTCAATGATCGTCCTTGGGATGTGTATTTTTAAGGGTTTCGTCTTGGCTGAGTTCGTTAACTAGTAGTTTTATCAAACCGTGTTTTGGTGCGTTCGCAGGCCAGGCAGCAGTGACGTAGGCTGGATCCAGATTCCAATCGGGCAAAACGTGCTCTACAGTTCCGGAGTCAATGTCTTCTGTTGCTAAGAATTCTGGAACGATTGCCAGTCCAGTGCCAAAACGTGCCAACCGATACAGGGCCTGGGCGTCGTTAGCACTAATGCGTGCGGTGGGATTGATACTTACCAATTTGGCCCCGGCTTTCTTGAATGAAGGCTTGATGTGGTAAACCGGTGCCAATTCGAGCCAATCCCAATCACTGATTTCTTCTGGCCTACTGACTTTTGGGCGATCCGCCAAATAGCTTTTTGACGCAACTAATTGGCGCTTTACGCTGAAAAGCGTTCGAGTCGAGGCGGATTTGCTCTTTTTAAGCCCCATTTGAATGGCGACATCGTAACCTCCTTCGATGATATCTTGGCGTACATCCGAGAAATCCAGAGAAAGCGTTATGCCCGGATATTTCATCGAAAAGGCGCCGATTGAATCAGTAAGGCGGGATTGTGAAAGAACTGATGGAACAGTTAAACGAAGTTCACCGGTCGGCATCATCGCAGAACTAGACAGGTCAACAAGCTCTTCTTCTACCGCTTCAAGCATCCGGTGTACAGCAACCAGCAGGCGTTCGCCCTCAAGTGTCAAAGAGAGTTTTCGAGTAGACCGATAAATCAGCACGACTCCCAGAGATTCTTCCAACTGAGAGATATGATGACTGACGACGGAGGGGGATAATCTAAGCGCTCTAGCTGCGCCTCGAAACGAGCCATGATCGATGGTTTTCGCGAAGATTGCCAGCTGGCGGAGTTGATCGAGCATTATTCAAATATTCAGAACAGTATAATTTATTTATTCTATCTTATCGTACAAACAAAATCAGGCCATAATTGATTCACCCAAGACGAATCTCGGTTTGGGGAAATGACACATTGGAGAATAAACCATGAATTACCGAAGAATTATTATTGCCGCCTTCTCGATGCTTTTAGCAATGACAGGCAATGCCATGGCAGGTGACAAAGTGACGGTTCAAGCATTTTACGATTTTCTGAGTAACCCAAGTTCGCAAGATCACGCAACGGCCTTTAAAGCAGCCACGATGAACGAATGGGAAAGTGTTGGTAATTATTCCGGAAAAAATAAGTCACGTGAGGCTTTTGCTGGTCAAGTCGGTGGATTCGGAAAACTCATTCCAGATCTAAATTGGGCTGTGCAATCCATGCATCAGAATGAAGACAGCGTCACAGTGCTCAGTCGGGCAACCGGAACGCCAGTTGGGCCGCTTTTTGGCGTAGATGGTCAAGGTCGTAGTTTTGACATCATGACGATCGATATCCACATGATGGAGGATGGCAAGATTGTACGTTCCTACCACGTTGAAGATTGGGCTAGCGCTCTACGACAGCTATCAGGAAAGTAACACTATTGGTCCCTAGGAGCGTTGTCGGTGGTCGCGCTTTCGCCTACCTAGGCACTGTCATTAACAAATTCCATCATTTAAGTAAGAGAGAATCAAATGAATAGAAGAAAAATTTTAACTGGATCAGTCTACGCAACACTCGCGTTAACTCTGGCAAAAGGGGCGTCCGCGCGCGCCGCATCCACGCATTCGATGGATGAGACAAGCCAAGCAACCTTTGATACAGTTATGGCTTTCATGGGTGCCATGGGTAAAGGAGACATGGAAGGAATGTCTGGGCTGATGGCGGATGACATGGTTTGGCAGAACGAAGGCGATCCAAGCCTACCTTGGATTGGAAATTGGGAGGGAAAAGAGGTGATTTTCGGTTTTCTCGGTGAATTTTCCAAGAATGTGCAGGTGACGCTTTGGAAAAACCTGGACGCTTTTGCGTCGGGAGACACCGCAGCTGTATTCGGCCAGATGAAGCTTTTGACCACGAATTCGGGCAAAGAAACGGATATGTTCACCTTCGCCCTTCGTGCAAAAGTGCAAGATGGTCAGGTAGTGCTCTGGAATTGGTTCGAGGATAGTTTTGCCGTCAGTAGCGCTTATCACAACCGATAGCGTATAAGTCCTAACATGGGCTGGATAAATTTTGTGAGATGGGAATCCCTAAATGAAAATTAAGACCGCAATTCTCGGAGCAATGATGGGGGCCCTCGTCTCCACTGTGACTGTCCCAAGTTGGGCGGAGGATTGGAGTTTACCAATCCGTGCGAACCCAAGACCCTTAACCACTGATAGCGTACCTCACGTCCAACTCGACGTTGAATTGAATTAAGGACACCCATCGTTTTCCGTTGGCATAACAAACCCGTTCCTAATCTTTGGGTGTCCTCAATTGCTTTATCCTTACAAGAAGCGGCCGAAGCGTTCAGGTTATTGCATTCTAGTAACGAGCTATTTGTGATGTCCTGCGCCTGGGATGCCTTTAGTGCAATGATATTTGCAAAACGCGGATTCCGATGTATTGGTACCACGAGTGGGGGTGTGAATTGGGTTAGAGGAAGAATGGACTATGTCTATGGTGTTCCCAAAGAAGAAATGCTTAGCGCCTATGGTGAGATCGCCCAGGCCACTAAACTGCCAACCAGTGGAGACTTGGAAAATGGGTACGGTCCATCGCCAGAAGAGGTGGCGGAAACCATTCGGCTATCAATTAATAACCGAATGGTCGGCGGAAGCATTGAAGATCAGGACACAGTGCCCTCAAGAGACAATGGAAATAGTGGGAAACTGATCGACTTTGATCTAGCGGTAGCGCGGATTCGCGCCGCTCGGCAAGCGGCAGACGCCAGTGGTATTTGTTATACCTTGACGGCACGCTGCGAGGTGTACTACACCGACAATGAAGACCCCTATGAGGAAGCGGTTAATCGGCTAAATGCCTACAGAGAAGCGGGTGCGGATTGCTTGTTTGCGCCGGGGTTAAATGATTTAACAAAGCTTGGAAACCTTGTGCGAGATGTGGACGGCCCAATCAGTTTTGGAATGGGAGCCACTGAGGAACCGCTAACACTGACCATGTTGGAAGATGTTGGTATTAAACGGGTCAGCACAGGTGGAGGATTAGCTCGCGCCACGTTTGGGTTGCTAAAAGCAGCGAGTGAAGCAATGTTGCAGGATGGCAGTTTCGATTATTTAAATGACGCATTATCGGAAACGCAAGTCAATCAGATATTACACCCAACAGGTTAGGCACGGTTTTTTGAAATTGTGGTGATACATAAAATGAGCAATCAGCTTTTGTAAGATGGTTTGTCTACATACTAGTGAGCTTAGGGCATCCCAGTATATCCTTAATTGTCCTCACCACCCCGGAGGAATCTGACCGCATGCCAATCAAACGTCGGATTAAAAGTAAAAGGAATCAAACCACGACCGAGCTGATGGGCTTCATGGTGTCGAACCACAATAATGGCGATCACGCCCCGCTCACCATGGCGTCCCAAGGCGGTGGGTTCACTGGTGCACTGGCGGTATGTTGCCAATCCATCGGGCAGAAGTGGGTATGTCAACAACATAACACCCCCCAAGAAAAGGTACACGGTCATTTTTCCAGCCCAGCAGATGTTGGGAAATCAGCAAGGTAATCATTCTCGATTAATATGCCAGCCTATTATAAGAAGCAGCATTTTGTCTGATCACAGTTTGTGGCTGTCTCCATTTATTACCAAAAAAGACAGACCAGACGGACAATCTGCCCTCGTCACTCAGCGCAAATAGTTTGGGGCGAATTTGATTTTTTTGCGGGGAGCTTTTTTGGCTCCAAGGGGCGGGACTAAATGGTGGTTTAGTCGATTATAAATGAGACCCGCGACGTAGAAAATAACCATGGAAACAACGAGAAAGTACAACCCCGCAACAGAAAAATGAAGAAATACATTGTAGTCCCGTTCGAATAGCTCACCCGCTTTGTTCATTAGGTCTTTTTGTTCGTTGATCACAGGCAGTGTGAAATAGACCAAGGCGGTAGAATGGAATAGGAACACCACTTCGTTAGTATAGGCGGGCCAAGCGAGTCGAATCATATTCGGCCAGGTTACTGAGCGAAACACTTGTTTTTTAGACATTCCCATTGCCCACGCTGCTTCGGATTCACCTTTGGGAATGGATTTTAACGCGCCGTAAAAAATCTCAGCACTGTACGCGCTTGTGTTTAACACAAGAATCAGGGGGCCGAGAAATAGTGGGTGTAAGACAACTTCGTTAATGCCTAGGGGCTTCCAAAGGCTTAAGTTGAAGGAAAGCATCACCGAATAAAACATGAAAAACTGAATAAACAACGGTGAACCGCGAAATGCGTAGATGTATCCTCTTGCTAGGCTCGATATAACCCCATTGGAATGGTTTTTCGCCAGCGCGAGTCCAATGGCTAAGGGGAAGCCCAAGGGAATAGAAATCAGGGCAAAATAGAGATTGAATAATGCTGGACGTGCGAGAAGGATAATGTCCTGAACCAATGCGTTGTTGATTAACCAGTCCATCAGTTAACCACCGACATTCCACGGCTAGCCCGCCTTTGCAAATAGGCAAAAAACCGTTCGGACAATATCGCCATCAAAATATAAAAAATAAACAGAACGAAATAGTATTTCCAGCGCCAATCAGGGTGGACCATGCCGACCCTGGCGATGAAATTCGGTGCGCCGAGGCGTTCTGCCCACAGAACAATATCTGCAATTTGTAACAAAGATAAAAACGACGTTGCTTTTAACAACAACATCCATACATTGGACAACCCCGGTAGGGCATAGACCCACATCTGGCGTACTTGGAAGCGCCAAAAAACTTGCGCGGGACTAAAGCCATAGCTGCGAGCGGCTTCCAGTTGCCCCTTGGGTACGGCGTTCATTGCGCCATGAATGACGTTAGCCGCGAAAGCGCCATAGACGATACCCAAAGAAACGCATGCCATTATCAGGTATTCCGCTGTACTCAAATACCACTGGGCGGCATCGCAAGGAGGCCATGAGCCAGAAGCGAGCTCCGTCGGTGAACATTGTCGTTGGGCAATGGCGTATTCGACCAATTGTTCAAAGGCGAGCGGGAAAAAAAGAATAAATAAAACATCAGGTATCCCCCGAACCATGGTGGTGTAGACATTTCCAATAGCCCGCAAGGGGAAAAAAACGGACCGTTTCAGTCCAGCCCCAATCAAGCCGAAAATGACCGCTAGGAGGGCACCAAACACAGCGGCGATCAGCGTGTATTGAACGCTAGCGTACCAAGCGAGGTGTTTACCATTGGTTAAATAGTCCAACATCGTTAAGCTGTCTTCGCTTAAAAAAGATTGCAGCCAAACGACGAGGAATTCAGGGAGGGTTTCCAGCATAGTGGGACAAACAAAAGGCTACCGCTAACAAGCGGCAACCTTTATTTCAGTGAATGATTTATTGAATTAGGTGTAGAAGTTAATGCTTTGTTTACGCTCGTCGGTAACGGACATACCCGCCATGATCACGTCATAGTTGCCCGCAATCAAATTAGGGATGATGGAGTCCCATTCGTTGGCAACAAATTCACAGGTCAACGCTGCCCGCTTGCAAAGATCGCTACCAAGATCGATTTCAAAACCAGCAAGCTTACCGGCGTCATCGAGATAGTTCCAAGGCGCATACGCTCCTTCGGTACCGATTCGAACCGTGTCCGCCATCGCGCCGGTACACGCCATTGTTGCAGCGATCGCTGCGCAAAATAGTTTCTTTTTCATTATTTAAGTTCTAACTCCATGGGTTTTGTTTAAGAATATGATGATCAAATCAGCACATTGAGATCAATGCGCCGCATTGGTTTTCGAAAGAAATTGTTTTAGTCGGTCAGAGCGAGGAGAGGTAAACACTTGGTTAGGGTTACCCTGCTCTTCAATCAAACCGTCATGTAAAAATAGTACACGATTGCAAACATCCCGCGCAAATGCCATTTCATGGGTAACAACTATCATTGTCGTGCCCTCTTGGGCAAGTTGCCGCATCACCATCAACACCTCCCCAACCAATTCGGGATCCAATGCGGAGGTTGGTTCATCGAACAGCAGAACCTCGGGCTGCATAGCCAAGGCCCTCGCAATGGCAGCCCGTTGCTGCTGACCGCCAGAAAGTAACGACGGATATTGGTCTAAACTTCTACACTTAATCGGGGCTTCAGTCACATTCTGAAACACGGTCATATGGGACCAAAGATTAAACTGCTGAAACACCATCCCAATCCGAGAACGCAGCTTTTGTACTTGTCGCTCGTCTTTTGCAACCCTTAGCCCCTTCTTGTAGGTAAAGTCAATCGCCTCCCCCGTCAGACTAATTTCCCCCTCATCCGGCATCTCCAACAAATTGATACAACGCAAGAATGTCGACTTTCCCGACCCCGACGAACCCACCAGAGAAATAACGTCTCCCGAATTCGCGCTCAGCGACAAACCATGCAAAACCTCCAGTTCACCGAAACGCTTTTTAATGTTGTCTACTTTTAATACTGTCATTCAGATGCGCAGGTTATTTTCAAAGAATGCCAAGCTTACAAGGTTTAAACAGAGTAGGCACCACGATTAGGTACATTCTTTTCCCAGAAGGTAAGGTAGTGTAATCTGAGGTCTGTAATTTAGCTTTCTATTGCAGCTTCGCTATTGGCTTTGGCGGAGTGAACGTAGAGAGCGAAGCCAAAGCCGGTTTTTCAGGCTTTAGTATTGAATGTTGAGCCA
>WLWV01000117.1 GCA_012103395.1 Gammaproteobacteria bacterium | reverse complement strand
TGATGGCTCAACATTCAACACCTAATCCAGAAAAACCGGCTTTGGCTTCGTTCGCTACGCTCACTTCGCCTAAGCCAAACGAACATCGCTAAAGAAATAAATTACAGACCTCAGGGTACACTACCGATTCGTTTTCTCTGTTCTTTGATTCGGATGCCAATAACGGTGGTCTTCATGCCGGATTTAATGAGGTATGTATGTAGTGCTGTTGCTTGATTGTAAATAATTTACAAACTAATTAACAATATCTGTGAAAATTTACAAACTAATTTTAATAAATACAATGGGTTATTGCTCTGATTAACAATATCCCCTTACACTAAGATGCATTATGCTTTTTGTCAGCTGCCCCAGATTAAGCGGGATTGCTGTCGGGGCATTTTAATTGGCACCATAACTATACGTTCTACAAATATCAATATCGAGGAATAGACATTGAAAGAAACTAATATCTCTCGTCGGAGTGTACTAAAAGGTACTGCAGCCCTTGGCCTAGCAGGTACTGCTCCGATGTTTTTCGTTCGTAACGCATCAGCAGCTGGGTACCTGAATGACCCAGGTAGCGCGTCTTCTGTCACTTTGGGCTTTAACGTTCCACAAACCGGCGCATACGCGGACGAAGGCGCTGATGAGCTTCGCGCCTATGAGCTTGCTGTTAGCCACTTAAACGGCGAAGGCGATGGCGGCATGATGAACACCATGAAACCACTTAGCCTGAAAGGCAACGGTATTCTGGGCAAGAAAGTCGAATACGTCACTGGCGATACTCAGACAAAATCTGATGCTGCTCGGGCTTCTGCCAAGCGTATGATTGAAAAAGACGGTGCGGTAATGATCACGGGTGGCTCTTCGTCCGGTGTGGCAATCGCGGTTCAAGGTTTGTGTCAGGAAGCTGGCGTTATCTTCATGGCCGGTTTAACCCACTCCAATGACACCACTGGTAAAGATAAGCGTCGCAATGGTTTCCGTCATTTCTTTAATGGTTATATGTCAGGTGCTGCACTTGGCCCTGTGTTGGAGAAAGCATACGGTACTGAGCGTAATGCTTATCATTTGACCGCTGACTATACGTGGGGTTGGACTCAGGAAGCGTCAATCAAGGCATCTACTGAGAATATTGGATGGAATACTAGTAACACGGTTAAAACTCCTGTAGGTGCGGGTGATTTCAGTCAATATATTACGCCAGTTCTGAATTCTGGTGCTGATACCTTGATTTTGAATCACTACGGCAAAGACATGATTAACTCGCTGACACAAGCGGTTCAGTTTGGTCTTCGTGACAAGAATGTCAATGGTAAAGATTTTGTTATCATTGTTCCTCTTTACTCTAGGTTGATGGCTCAAGGTGCGGGTGAGGCAGTTAAAGGTATCTTTGGTTCTACCAACTGGCACTGGTCATTGGCAGATGAAGGTAGTAAAGCTTTCGTTAAGTCTTTCGGCGAAGCTTATGGCTTTCCGCCATCACAGGCTGCTCACACTTGCTATGTTCAAGCTTTATTATATGCAGATGCTTGCGAACGCGCTGGAACTTTCATGCCTTGTGAAGTGGTTAATGCACTTGAAGGTCATAAGTTTGATGGCATGGGTAACGGTCCAACTGAATATCGTGCGGAAGATCACCAATGCTTCAAAGACGTCTTAGTGGTGAAAGGAAAAGACAATCCTTCGTCACAATTTGATGTGTTGGAAGTTGTTGAGGTAACACCACGAGCTCAAGTTGAATATGCTCCAGACAATGAGTTCTTCGCTGGTGGAGATCTTGGCCCATGTAACAATGGCGCTGCCTAGTTTTTCATAGGTAATGGAACGGGCGCTGGATAAGCGCCCGTTTTTTGGCCATTGGGTCTTTCTTAATTGTTGTATGTAATTAGCCTTATCTTATCCCCCTGCATTTTTGATTTCGACAGATTAGTGATATTGAATACCGAAATAATCAATTGTGGATATCATCAAAATTGGGAGTAAAAATGGATATACCGAAAATAAATTATCAGAGTAATTGATCCGTGGACGCTATTTTCCTACAAATTCTCAATGGTCTGGACAAAGGCGGTGCTTATGCGCTCATCGCCCTTGGCTTGACTCTGGCGTTCGGTACTTTGGGTATCGTTAATTTCGCCCATGGTGCGCTGTTTATGCTGGGCGCGTTCTGCGCCGTCAGTATTCAGGCGCTATTGACCCATTCGAAGAAAGTAAAAGATGAAAGTATTACCTTCTTCGATGCGTATAAAGAACAACCCTATCTTGAAATATGGTGGGGGGACCTTGGAACCACAATCATCGACTATGCGGTTCCCATATCGATTCTCGCGGCGATCCCCATCATGCTGCTCATCGGCTTGAGCATGGAACGCGGACTAATTCGTTTTTTCTATAAACGAACCCACGCGGAACAAATTCTGGTGACCTTTGGTTTGGCCATTGTCATTCAAGAGTTGATAAAAGCAAATTTTGGATCTAATCCAATTCCAACTCCGGCACCAGATGTGGTCTCTGGTAGTGCCAACATTGGTAGCGCACTGGGCTTAAGTGATTCTATCGTTTACCCTTGGTGGCGCCTTATCTATCTTGCCTTCTCTGTCATTATTCTCGCAGCAGTATTCGCCTTTTTACAATTCACTACTTTTGGAATGGTCGTGAGGGCCGGTATGCATGACAGGGATATGGTCAATCTATTGGGCATTGATGTAGAGAAAAAATTTACCATCGTCTTTGGCTTGGCCGCAGTCGTGGCTGGATTGGCGGGGGTCATGTATGCACCAATACTGCCGCCTGACTACCACATAGGTATGGATTTCTTAGTCCTGTCTTTTGTGGTAGTGGTAGTGGGCGGTATGGGTTCACTCGGCGGAGCGGTGGCTGCTGGATTCCTCTTGGGAATTTTGCAGTCGTTTGCATCCATGAATGAAGTAAAAAGCTTATTTCCCGGTATCGATCAGATCATCATTTATCTGGTTGCTGTGGTGATCTTGTTGGTTAGACCTCGCGGTTTGATGGGCAGAAAAGGCGTAATGGAGGAATAGATTATGCTATCTAAAAAAATTGCGAATAGCGAACTGGCAATTATGCTGATCTTCAGTGCCGTTGTACTGACCATGCCAATTTGGCTTGCTCCCATTGGCGCGGGATATCCGGATCTGTTGCAGAAGTTTGCCATTTTTGGGCTCTTTGCCATTGGTTACAACATTTTGTTTGGCATGACCGGTTATTTATCATTTGGACATGCAGCATTCCTCGGAGTAGGGTCTTATGCCGCTGTTTGGTCGTTTAAGTTGCTAACGATGAACGTATTGCCTGCCGTATTGTTCGGCGTGTTGTTTTCGGGAGCTTTTGCTTTTCTGATTGGCTATGTCAGTTTACGGAGGTCTGGTATCTATTTTTCCATACTGACGCTGGCATTCGCACAGATGTCTTATAATTTGGCTTACTCGGTGCTCACTCCAATTACTAATGGGGAGACGGGGTTACAGTTGACCAATAAGGATCCTAGGATCATCGATAGCCTGCTGTCTTCAGAACCTGTGATTGGTCTTCCTTCGACAGTGCTATTTGGTATTAAAATGAGTGGTTACTCAGGTTTTTACTTCTGTGCGGTGGTCCTGATTCTCGGTTTCTTTATCGCGCTTCGTATTAGTCGTTCACCATTTGGGTTGGTTCTAAAAGGCATTAAGTCAAACCAGACACGGATGAAGTTTACAGGCTTCAATACTCGGCCCTATATGATCACAGCATTTGTGATTTCGGGTATGTATGCAGGCTTGGCGGGATCCTTAATGGCGGTTACAGATCCCCTTGCTGGTGCCGAACGTATGCAATGGACCGCGTCGGGCGAAGTGGTTCTGATGACTATTTTAGGTGGAGTTGGGACGTTAATAGGTCCTGTGCTGGGTGCGGGTTTGATTAAATACTTCGAGAATATTTTTTCAGCCTTTAATGATAGAGCGCTGCATGAATTATTCGCTTTTCTTCCCGATGGAGTTGAGAACTTGTTCGTTACCATAGTGAGTCCGTTTGTGGGAGAAGGCTGGCATTTAACCCTTGGTGTTCTATTCATGATTATTATTGTCTTTCTGCCTGGTGGCATTATTCAGGGTATAGAAAGGATCAATAATCGATTTTTCAAAAAAAGCTCATCCGCAAAGAGTGATTCCAATGAATCCTGATAATAATACTGTTCTGCACATAGCAGATGTGCACAAAAGCTTCGGCGGTCTGCACGCACTCAGTGACATTGATCTAAGTGTAAAAGAAGGCACAACCCATGCAATTATTGGCCCCAATGGTGCTGGTAAATCGACGCTGCTTAACGTTTGTATTGGTCGATTGATTCCTGACCGTGGTGCGATAATTTTTGATGGTGAGGAGTTAACCGGTAAAAGCCCTCATGAAATCAACCAAGCGGGTGTTGCTCGAGTGTTTCAGACGCCAGAGATTTTTACCGAGCTCTCCGTATTGGAAAACGTCATTGTGCCAATTCTTTCCAAAAAAGATGGTAGTTATCGATTCAACCCAATGAAAAATTTGAAACAAAGGAAGGATGCCTACGATGAAGCCATGCATCTAATTGAAGACGTCGGACTGAGTCCCTCGGATCCATCAGGTAGTTTGTCCCGTGGGGATAAGCGCCGACTGGAGTTGGCGATGTGCTTATCTCAGCATCCAAGGCTACTGTTGTTAGATGAACCCACGGCGGGCATGTCTCGACACGACACCAATAGCACCATTGAATTGCTCAAGAAAATTAAAGAAAGAGGAATGACTAAGGTGGTTATTGAGCACGATATGCACGTTGTTTTCTCCTTGGCAGACAGAATTTCTGTGTTAGCGGAAGGTCGGATTATTGCTGATGGCACGCCGGAAGAAGTCAAAAACAGTGCTGTTGTGCAGGAAGCTTATCTTGGTGGATAACCGATAGTCAAATACGCTGTCTGTTGTTAAACGCTTTAAGATCAAGAAAATCGAAGAATCGCAAAAGATGAATCAGGAAACTCAAGAATCAAATTTTTTCACTGTTAAGGATATTCATTCCTACTATGGTGAATCCTATATCGTCCAAGGGGTTTCCTTTAGCTTGAAGGAAAACGAAATCTTGGCGCTGCTCGGTCGTAATGGCGCCGGTAAAACTTCGACGCTTAAATCTATTGCTCGGGCAGATAACCCGGTATTAAAACAAGGCGAGATTTACCTTGCGGGAGAATCCGTGCATGACAAAAAAGGATTTGAGGCGTCTCGAATGGGCATTCAATTAGTACCAGAAGATCGACGCATCATTCCTGGTATGACAGTTGAGGAAAACTTGGTGCTCGCCCAGGTAGCAGAACCTATCGGCTGGTCATTGGAGAAAATTTATGAAAGCTTTCCGAGATTAGCTGAACGTCGAAAACAGGAAGGAACTACGCTTTCCGGTGGTGAACAGCAAATGCTTGCTGTGGCTCGGGCGCTCGCTCGGGATATCAAGTTGTTGTTACTTGATGAGCCCTATGAAGGATTAGCTCCTGTTATTGTGCTTGAGATCGAACGGATTTTGCTTGAGATCAAAAAGCAGGGTATCACTACCGTTATCGTAGAGCAAAACGCGGTGGCGGCACTCAAACTGGCAGACAGAGCCGTTATTCTGGATACCGGTGAAGTTGCTTTCTCCGGTAGTGCGCAAGAAGTGCTGGACGATGAGGCAATGAGATTGAAATACTTGGCTATTTGATTTCGAAAGGCGTTCTCTATACTGACAATGGACTGAGTAGTATCAACTCAATGGATTGTGATTTAATGCTAGTATGCTGAACCAGTATGATCGTTCAATCCGGCAATGATTTAGTAATTCTATTTGATTTGCCGGCAGCCATAATTTTGCTGTTGTCTGTTATTGATTGTTTTAGACCGAGTGTTAGGCTCACTTTTAACTTTCTTCTGCATTCGCGTGGGAATGGGATGCCTTTTTTAAAGGTGATTTACCATTGACACCTACGGTGCTCTCCCTTTTGCAAAGCTAGCGACGCCCTTGGGACCCTCATCGGGTTTTAGTTCGTTATTTGGGAATACAAATCTAAGGGAGCTGGGTTCGATATATCCTCGATGTAACGTCACTCCCAGTTGGTGAACTTTTACTGATATGCCACAATAGCGATGCTTGGTTGACATGGAAGAGTAACTTGGATGAGTAATGGCGTAATCAATTGAACTGAATCAGCGCCTATCTAATGATTGCCGGATTCTTTACCTATGAACCGAAAAGTGAACGAAAAAGACCCTGACATCTATCGAGGGCAACAGCCTTGGGGAATGCCAAAGGATCTAGTGATTTCCAAGGCATTAGACGAAAGTGAAAACATATGGGTGCCACTTGGTCCAGATACTTGGTCAAGACCGCTTCACCTAAATACGTCGCTTGGTTACTACGTTCATATTCTCAAAGTTACCCGGTCAGGAGTGTTGCAACGCCATCGTCACTCTGGGCCGGTGCATGCTTATGTGATTAAAGGGAAATGGTTCTATCCTGAACACGATTGGGTAGCAGAAGAGGGGAGCTATATTTTTGAACCACCCGGAGAAACCCATACCCTAACGGTGCCAGAAGATTGTCAGGAAATGATCACAATGTTTACGGTATTCGGTGCGCTAATGTACGTGGACCCAGATGGAAATTCGACCGGTTATGATGATGTCTTTACTCGGATAGAAAAGTACCGTGAACACTTTTCTAAAACGGATTTAGGTGCTGACTATGTTAAGAACTTCATGCGCTGAAAATGACAAAGTATTACGTACTTGGTGATCAACCGCTGACGCTGGATATCGTTGCTGCAATTGCACGTAACAAACGACGTGTCACCGTTTCTGATACGGTGAAAAAGAAGTTGATGGCAACGCGTTCAATGATTGAGACTCATTGGATGAATGATGATGCACCGCTAATTTATTCTTTCAATACGGGGGTGGGTGTTTTTAAAAACACTCGAGTTGAAATGAGTGATATTGCTCAGTTTCAAGAGAACGTTATTTTTGCCCATGCCACAGGTGTCGGTCCCGATCTACCAGAAGACGTGGTCCGTACAGTGATGTTATTACGCCTAAATGCCTTTATGGGAGATTATTCCGGCGTATCGATTAATGTGGTGGATCGTATTGTTGCTTTTCTGAATCTTGATCTGGTACCAGCGATTCCTGCCCAAGGTTCGGTGGGTGCTTCCGGGGACTTAGCGCCCTTGGCTCACATGACGGGTGCGTTGTGTGGATTCGAAGGTGCCTTTATGATTTCAAATGGTGTTCGGCAATCCGCAGCAAAGGTCATTGCTGATAGCGGTTTACCAGCGAACATGGCGATGCTATCTAAAGACGCCTCTGCGCTCATTAATGGCTCAACCGTTTCCCTCGCGATTGCTACACTGGCGGTGATTGATGCCCAGAAATTGGTCAAACATGGGGACATCTCGTTAAGTTTGTCGCTAGAAGCCATGCGATGTGAGAAAGATGCGTTCATCCCGGAAATCCATGCTGCTCGGCCCCACCTAGGGCAACAGCTTGTGGCGCGAAATGTTACCCGATTGACAAACAACTCAAAAAGGATGACCGTGCAAGCAAGAACGTTGGTGTATCCCGGGGAAGTGGATTGGACGGGGAACTCTTCGGCACGGGTTGTTGTGCCTAGAGTGCAAGATTCCTATTCACTTCGTTGCGCTCCTCAGGTTCATGGTCCGGCGAGAGAGGCGCTGAAATATGCGTCGGATATTGTCGAGCGAGAGCTGAATTCTGCTACGGATAATCCCTTGATTGTCAAAGTGGGAAGTGAGCGAAGAGCGGTATCCGGTGGACACTTTCACGGGCAGTATATCGCCCAGGTAATGGACTTGTTGTCCATTGGGATGACTGATCTATCATCAATCTGCGAGCGGCGGGTGGCCCGACTCATTGATCCTGTGATGAGTTGCGGATTGGCAAGAAACCTTGCTAGTGGTAAGCCGGGCTTGAATACTGGTTACGCCACGGTTCAGTGCTCGTTGTCCGCGTTGGTTATGGAAAATCGGACGCTTTCTGCACCGGGATCAACCGACTCGATTCCTGGAAAGGGTAATGCCGAAGATCATGTTTCGAACTCGACTTGGTGTGCCCGTAAGGCCGCGATGATTGTACGAAACCTAGAGATGGTCATCGCCGGCGAGATGTTGGTTGCTGCGCAGGCGTTATCCAGTGTCGAGCTTTTGGCCCATGATTATCCATTGGCAGACGGCACCCAGGCAGCGTTAGCTGCGATTCGATCCGTGATTCCTTTTCGCAATGAAGGCGATGTTTGGTATGCAAACGACATGAATGCAGCCATGGAATTAGTGTCCAATAACCAAATCTTATTGGCCTGCGAAGCCGCTGTTGGGGTGGTGGAATAGTAAAAGAATACTCGTTTCTTTTTCAAACAGCGATTGTTCTTAGGTCACTATTGATGAAGTGCGAGCGTAATTTGGGTCTTTCCATACTTCACGATCTAGGCAGTTTTTGAGAATTGATACGGCATTCCATATCTGTTCATAGCTGATGTAAAGGGGAGTAAAACCAAATCTCATTAAGTTTGGGGCCCTGAAATCGCCGGTTACTCCTTGTTCGATCATGGCTTGGACCACTGGATAGCCGTGTTCGTAGGCGATTGAGACGTGGCTACCTCGTAGGTTGGAATTAACAGGGCCGATGATGTCGAGGGAATACTCACTGCATTGTTGTGTTACTAGGTCCATAAACAGTTGACACAAAGCCATGGATTTCTGGCGAATCGAATCCATGGAAACTCCGCTAAAGGTATCGAGCCCCGCACCAACACCGCATAACGACAAAATGGGTTGGGTTCCAGATAACATCCGTTTGATACCCTCTGCCGGGGTGTATTGGTGAGCAAAATCGAATGGATTTGAGTGCGACCACCACCCACTCAATGGCTGTTTCATCACGTTATGATGCTGTTTGGCGGCGTAGATAAACGCCGGTGCGCCAGGGCCACCATTCAGATATTTGTAGGAACACCCGATTGCGAAGTCGACATGACATTCATCCAGTTCAACGGACAAGGCACCTGCGCTGTGACACAAATCCCAAATGATTAAAATGCCCGCCTCGTGGGCCTTGCGGGTAATTTCCTTCATGTCCATTAAGGCACCGCTTTTGTAGTTAACCTGAGATAAAACTACCACCGCGACGTCAGGAGTAAATGAATCCACCATGGTGGATTCGTCGTCAATCAGCTCGATTTGGATGTCTCGGCCGGCGCTACCGGCAGCGCCTTCGATGATATAAAGGTCGGTGGGGAAATCACCTTTGTGGGCGATGATTTTATTTCTGTGAGCATTAATGCCCAGTGCGGCGTGAATCGCCTTAAACAGGTTGATGGTGGTATTGTCACACACAACAATTTGACCGGCGTTGGCACCGACTAACTCACCAATACGGTCACCCAAGACACCGGCAAGCTCAAACCATCCTGCTTTGTTCCAGCTCTTAATTAGGTCAACACCCCACTCCCGCTTTATTGTGTTTTCAATTTGTGCAGGCGTGTGGTTTGGTAAGGCACCGAGGGAGTTTCCGTCCAAATACACTTGTCCGGGTTCAATGGTAAATCGATCCTGACAGTGTCTCAACGGATCAGCTTTGTCGAATGCGATACAATCTTGTTTATTAATATTCATAAAAATCGGGGGGATTGAATTATGACCGCATTGTATCGTGAGATGAATTTGGCACAATTAGAGATTGCCTATTCACCAAGTAGCATGATAGGTGGTGATTACATGCCTTTCATCCAACGTTACATCAGTGAAAGTGCGGCCGCCCGTCAACATCTGGATTGTGTTTGTGATGTCCAGTATGGATCGAGGAAGAACCAGGTCTTCGATCTGTTCCATGGGCGGCATCCTAAAATCGGAAAACCGCCGCTACATTTGTTTATCCACGGAGGATACTGGCAGGAGCTATCACATAAGGAATCCGCATTTATGGCTGGATCTCTGGTGAACCGAGGGATTAGCTTCGCCGCTTTGAATTATACCCTTGCCCCTTTAGGCAGTATCAAAGAAATGGTTGATGAATGTTATCAGTGCCTAGAATACATGGTCCGTAATAGCGACGAGCTAGATATTGATCCCCTCAATATTAGCATCTCGGGTCACAGTGCGGGGGCGCAATTATTGATGCAGTTATTGATTCAGTACCAACACACGCCCGAGGTCAAAGGCGTGAGATTAGCGATCCCCATCAGTGGAATCTACGATTTGACACCACTATGTCATACTTCCATTAACCGCCCCCTATTTCTAACCCATGAGCTGGCGAGCGAGCTTAGCCCGCAGTTTCAAAGTGCGAAAATTTCTCAGTCCGTGCTAGTTGCGGTGGCTGAAAATGACACCAACGAGTTCCGTCGACAGGCTAGGGAGTATCATGAAAAGCTTAGAGAAGCGGGAGTGGACAGTGAGTTCATCGAGCTCCAGACATTGAACCATTTTGATATCGTGTTAGAGGTGAAGAATCAAGCTTTCCCTATCATCCGGTCCATCGTGAGCGCAGCGAGTAAACCGGTTTAAGAAAACCGAGACGAATCCATGTCGAAATGTCGGTTATGTACTAAACTTGCCTTAAGTCCGCGTTTAGCCCGACTTGAGCTTGGCTTCGCGTAATGAAAATGGTATTTTTCTGGCGATGACTGTGCAGATTCCGCCACAAGTCGTTTTTAACAAAAGCCTTCAATATGAATTAAAGCAAAAGGTAATAATTTTTGATGCGTATTAATGCATTGAACTCATGATTCATGATTGTGCAACCCTACGTCTGTAACTTCGGTTTAGTTTGAGTCATTATTGTCGTTCCACACGATATATCGCTTGTCGGCATTGCTCCATTCATCGTCAATCTCAACGAGAATGGCACTGACAAGC